>DHOI01000011.1:459-12766 GCA_002409725.1 Christensenella sp. UBA5394 | reverse complement strand
CACGCCGGCAATGCCCAGCACCTCGCCCGCGTGCACGGAGAGATCTACGCCGCCCAGCACCTTTGTGCCACCGCCCTCGCGCTCGAGCGTGAGGCCATGCACATCAAGCACCACGGGGCCGGGCGCCTGCTCCTTGCGATCGACCGAGAAGCTAACCTCGCGGCCTACCATCAGCCTGGCCAGGTCGTTCACGGAGCAATCGTCGATGTTATACGTGCCGCAGGCCTTCCCAAGGCGCAGCACCGTGACCCGATCGCTAATTTCCTTGACCTCGTTGAGCTTGTGGCTGATGAAGAGCACGGTGAAGCCGTTGCCGGTCAGCCCGCGGATCATGTTGAAAAGCTCTTCGGTCTCCTGCGGCGTGAGCACGGCTGTTGGCTCGTCGAGGATAAGGATGCGCGCGCCCCGATAGAGCGCCTTGATAATTTCTACCCTTTGCCGCTGGCCCACGGAGAGATCGCCCACCTTGGCGTAAGGGTCGAGCTCCATGTTGTATTTTTGGGCGATCTCGGCGATGCGAGCGGCCACGGTCTTTACATCCAGCTTCAGCTTGCCCGCGTCGTGCGCGCCGATAAGGCAGTTTTCTACCACGGTCATGGTAGGCACGAGCATGAAGTGCTGGTGTACCATGCCGATGCCGATGGCCATGGCGTCCTTGGCGGAGGAGAACTTGACGGGCTTGCCCTCGATGCGGATCTCGCCCGAAGTCGGCTTGTAAAGGCCGCAGAGAACATTCATCAGCGTGCTCTTGCCTGCGCCGTTTTCGCCCAGCAGCGTATGCACCTCGCCCTGCTCCACCTTAAGGCAAACGTCGTCATTGGCCAGCACGCCGGGGAACTGCTTGCAGATATGGTTCATTTCAAGAATCGTTGCCATCGTTTTGCCCTCCTTCCTAGCCCCGTTTGTACGGCACGCCCAGCGAAGCCGGCGCCGTTGCGCTCTTGGCAAAGGCCGCCAGCGCGATTACGGTGAGCACATAGGGGATCATCGTCAGGAAGTTATAGGGGATGTTGGAACCGGCCACCTGCAAAATGTTGGCCGCCACATTGCCCGCCATGAAGATCAGCGCCGCCACCATCACGCCGGAAGGTTTATAGCGGCCAAAGATCACCGCAGCCAGGGCGATGAAGCCGCGGCCCGAAACCATCTCCTCGGAGAAGAATTTCAACAGCCCCGTGGAGAGAAACGCGCCGCCCGCAGCGATGATCATGCTGCCCACCACCGCGGCCGTATACTGTACGCGGTAAACGTTGATGCCCAGCGTATCCGCTACCTTGGGGTTTTCGCCCACGGCGCGCAGGTTGAGGCCGGATTGGGTTTTAAACAGAAAGTAGGAGATCACCGGCACCAGCAGGAAGGCGATGTAGACGATGGGCATGTGCTGGAAGAAGGCCGTGCCCAGGAAGGGGATATCCGAGAGCAGCGGAATATTTAGGTTTTGGAAGGTATCGATGCGCTGGATATCTGTGGCCACGCCGAAGATGACCCGGTAGAGCGTGGCGCTCAGGCCCGAGCCCAGCGTATTGATAGCCGCGCCCACCACCACCTGGTTGGCCTTGAGCGTTACGGTCAAAAAAGCGAACAGGAGGCCGACCAGCGCGCCCAAAGCGATGGCGCACAAGAGGCCGATCCAAACGCTACCGCCGTAAAAGGAGCCGACTACGGCGATGAGCGTGGCGATGAGCATGGTGCCCTCCGCGCCGATATTCAACAGGCCGCTGCGGTTGATGAGCAAAAGGCCCAGGCCCGCCAGCAGGATGGGCGTGGCCATGCGGATATCGGAGGTGAGATAACCGGCGATCAAAGATAATGTTTGCATAATATTCTCCCTCCTTACGCCTCTTGCTTTTGGTTCTTGAGCTGCTTTTCGTTCCATTTTTCAAGCAGCATCTGGCTGGCGACTACGGCGATAATCACGAAAGCCTGCATCACGGATACGATGGCATTGGGCACCTTGGCCTTCATCTGCATGCGGTTGCCGCCTGCGCGGAAAGCGCCAAAGAGCAGCGCGCCCACGATGGTGCCCACGGGCGTGTTCATGCCGATGAGCGATACGGCGATGCCGTCGAAGCCATAGCCTGGGGAGATTGAGGGGATCATACGGATCTGGATGCCCAGGATCTCGCAGCAGCCCGCCAGGCCGGCGAGGCCCCCGGCCAGGAAGGTGATCAGCAGGATGTTGTGGTTGGTATTGATGCCGGAGTAGGCGGCAGCCTGCATATTAAAGCCGGAAACGCGCACCTCGTAGCCTTTCTTGCTGCGCCAGAGGAAGAGCCAGAAGAGGGCGATGAAAGCCAGGGCGATCACGAAGCCCAAATGCACGCGCGTATCGGGGATCAGCTTGCCCAGCTGCGCGCTTGCCTGCACGGGGCTGGTTTGGCAGTTGATGCCCGGCGGCTCGATCATAGGCCCATTGACCATAAATTCGATGAAGTTGATGGCGATGGTGTTGAGCATCACGGTAGTGATGATCTCGCTGGCGCCAAAGCGCACCTTCAGCCAGCCCGCGAGCAGACACCACAGCCCGCCGCCTAGGAAGCCCGCCATCAGGCAAAGGGGCACGTGGATGGCAGGCGGCAGCCCCGTTGCATAAATACCCACGGCCGTGGAGGCCAGCGCGCCCATGTAAAGCTGCCCCTCCATGCCGAGGTTGGTCAAGCCACAGCGGTTCGCCAGGCCGTAACTCATGCCGGTGAATAACAGCGGGGTCATTTTTACCATCGTTTCGGAGAAGGCGTTCACGCTGCCGAAAGCGCCCTGCAAAAGCGCGGAGAACGCCGTGAGCGGATTGATGCCCATCAGCGCGATCAGCCCCATGCCCAAAAGCAGTGAGACGATGATCGCGGAAACGGAAACCAGCATCTGCTTGAGGACAGCCTGCGTTTTCGCGCTGGAAATTACGGTGTCGGTTTTTTTCATTCCCAAATACCACTTTCCTCCCGCCCTGGCGGGAAAGGGTGTAGAATCGCTGATAGATGATGGCTAAGAAAGGGCCCCGAAGCCCCGCCTGGCGGAGCTTCGGGACACAATGTTGGTTAATAGTCGCCCAGTTCGCCCGCAAAGAGCTTCTGGAGCGTGTCGTTGATGCGCTGGACCTTTTCGGCGGGGAGCTTGGTATCCCAGCCGTGCCAGTCGGAAACCAGGGTGCCGTTCTGGGACAGGTCGTACACGATCATGCCGGACTGCCAGTTGCCTTCGGCCAGGGCCAGGAACACATCCTCATAGATGGCGGGGTAGTTGCGCATAACGGAGAGAACCACAGCCTCGGGCGCAATGCCATACTGGTCGCCATTGAAGCCCAGGGCGTATACGCCCTTCTCCTCGGCGGCGTAGAGGCAGCCGAGCTGCGCGCTGTTGGCGCTGGCGGAGATGACGTCGAAGCCGGCGTTGATGTAGGTCAGGGCCACTTCCTTGGCCTTATCGGCGTCTGTCAGGGTGCCGAGGTAGTCGGTAACGACTTCCGCCTCTTTATTGGTTAGGCGCACGCCCTCCTCAATGCCGCTAACGATATCGGTAATAGCGGGGATATCCTGGCCGCCCAGGAACACGACCTTGTTGGTATCCGTGAGCACGCCCATGATCGAGCCGATGACGACGCCCATATTGACCGGGCCCACATAGGCTAGGTTGGGCTTCTCGACCAGGTTTACATCGCTGCCCGCGTTGACGCGGAAACCATAGGAAAGGCAGAAATGCGTGTTGGGGTAGCTATCCGCCACCTCGGCGACCGCAGCCTCGAACTGGGAGCCATGGACGATCACCATGTCATAACCATCCTCGCCATAGGCACGTAGGTACTCAGCCATGTCGGATACGGCGATGCTCTCGATGTATTCGCAGGGCACGCCGTACTTGTCTTCCAGGTTCTTTACGGATTCATAGCAGATCTGGTTCCAGCCGTTGTCGGTAATAACGCCGGAAAGCAGCGCCACCACCTTCATGTTGGAATAGTCCTTGGTATCTGCTGCGGGTGCTTCCGCGGCGGGGGCCGCAGATGCGGGCGCATCGGCCGGTGGCGCTTCGGCTGTGGGGGCTTCGGCTGCGGGGGCTTCGGCTGTGGGAGCCGTGGCGGCAGGAGAACTGCAACCGGTTACAGCGAGTACCATAACGAAAGCGAGCAGCCATGTAAGGGCCTTTTTCATTTGATGCTTCCTCCTTCTTGGTTTCCATCTATTTACAAACAGACGCCGTGCGGGTGCACCGCGCCGGATTGCCGAAATAAAAGGCTTTAAAGGAGCACGGATATGGGGCTGGAACGTAGAGAAAACATAGAAAATATTGAGGAAGGGACGCGGATATGCGCGGAAACAGAACGGGGTATACGCCATGAAAAACGGAGGGAATTGTACTTGTTTGTCCCATTATAAAATGATATGCGCTTGCTGTCAATCTGTCGATTTCTGCCAGATGAG
Organism: Christensenella sp. UBA5394; assembly: GCA_002409725.1. GTDB lineage: Bacteria > Bacillota > Clostridia > Christensenellales > CAG-138 > Pelethousia. The sequence continues at coordinate 8,354 of DHOI01000011.1, read as the reverse complement.
CTCTGCGGGCAGAAAAAATGAAAGTAGTTACATCCATTAACAAAAGATTGAAATATTTTTTGCGGTTCGCCTCCCGTTTATACGAACGAAACATGAAGAAGCTGGCCGCTTTTGCAGGATTTGGGCAGGCTGCGCTCTGCCCTGCCATTCGCCGATTGCTTAGGCGGGCGAATCATGTATAATTTTGGATGATGGAGATAGCTTCCTGAAAAATGATCCTACTTCTGAATGCCTTAGCCATCATTTATTTTATCGGAGTCCTAATGGCTTTTCTATATTTTTTAAATTGCGTATTCTGTTGTACCCCATCTGCTTAAATGCGGCGCAAAATAAAACCCGCAAAGGCTGTCGCGGCCCTCGCGGGTTTCGTTTTGGTATATAACAGGGGCTTAGCGCTATTTTTGATGGCGAGCCGGGCTAGATCACAAACTGTTCCATATACTTTTTGGAAAGGCGGATGGAGTTGAGCACGTCTTCTCTACTGCTTTCAAAGGCGCGGTCTTCTACCTCGATGCATGCATAGCCGTTGTAGCCCACATCGGTAAGGGCGGATACGTATTTTGACCAATTTACATCCCCCAGGCCGGGCAGTTTAGGGGCCATGAAATCCAGCGGATAGGCCATGATGCCGTGCTCGTTGAGGCGGTCGGCATAGATTTTGATATCCTTGAAGTGCACATGGAAAAGCTTATCCTGGAAGGTATACAGGGGCTGGATATAATCCATCATCTGCCATACAAAGTGGGAGGGGTCGTAATTGAGCCCCAGGTTTTTGCTGGGCAGGATCTCGAACACCTTTTTCCAGATGGCGGGGGTGGTCATGATGTTCTGGCCGCCGGGCCACTGGTCGCGGCCGAAGAGCATGGGGCAATTTTCGATGGCGATGCGCACGCCGCACTGCTCCGCCAGGGCCAGCAGGGGAGACCATACTTTTTCGAGGGAGGCGAGGTTTTCTTCTACCGTTTTCGTTTGATCCCGGCCGATGAAGGTAGTGACCATGTTAACGCCCAGCTTGGCGCTGGCCCGAATTACCCGCTGCAAATGCAGGCCGTTAGCCTCCCGCTTGGCCGGATCCGCATCCAGCGGGTTGGGGTAGAAGGCCAGAGAGGAAATGGCCACGCCTGTTTTGCCGCAATAGTCCAGGATGCGCTTGGCCTCATCATCGTCTAGGTTCTCCACATCGATATGGCTCACGCCCGCATAGCGCCGTTCCGCCTTGCCGGCGGGCCAGCAAGCTACCTCCACGCAGGCAAAGCCCATATCCTGCGCGGTATCCATCAATTGCTCAAAAGAGTCCTCGCCCAAAATGGCGGATACAAAGCCCAGCTTCATGATGCGATCTTCCTCCAGCCTTCATATTTATTTAGGTTCTTCGACTTATAGTAAACGATTTCAGAAATCATTTACAATTTATTTTAACCCATATGCTCCCGTTTGGCAAGGGCAATATGGCGTAAAGACCCCCGCAAAAAAAGCCCTTTAAAATGCCGCCGGCATTTTGCTATTCCATCGAAGGCCTTGTCCTATCTGTATATTTTTGCATTCCGGTTTTTAATTATTCGCCCGGCAGGCTCAGCATCTCCGCCAACAAAAATAAATCGGGAAAGCATTGACAATTTTTCGTGTACCTGCTAAACTTCACTTATAGCAATCATGTAATCAATTTCTGAAAACGATTACATAATGATCTCTCATTAAAGGAAGCAACAAACGTATGGCAACTATCGAAGATGTGGCGCGCGTAGCGGGTGTATCCGTAGCTACGGTCTCCCGTGTGCTCAACGGGAACTACCAGGTGAAGGCAAGCACAGAGGAGCGGGTACAAAGGGCCATCGAATCCCTGGCCTATGTGCCCAACTTTGCGGCGCGCAACCTGCGCAAAAACGAAAGCATGGCGGCGATGATCGTCGCGCCAAACTTTACCAACCCCTATTATTCCCACATCCTAGCGGGCATTGGTGACGCCGCCCGGATACTGGGATACAGCGTCTTTATCTGTAACGAGTCGGAAACGGGAGCGGTACAGGCATTGATCTCCAGCGCTGTAAAGGATCACCGGGCAGATGGGGTCATTCTCCTTTCCAACGAATACAACGCCACTTGGCTCCAGGAATACGCCCGGCACATGCCCATCGTGCAATGCTGCGAATATGCAGAAAGCGTTGCCCTCCCCCATATTGCCATTGATAATTACCGCGCGGCCTACGAAGCGGTGGAATACCTCATCAACCTGGGGCATCGGCAGATCGCTACCATTTCTTCCAGCAATGCCCATATTTCCACCAAACTGCGCTATGAGGGCTATTGCGATGCCCTGCGGGCGGCCGGCCTGGAGCCGGTGGCGGATTATGTGGTAAAGGCCTCGCCGGATTATTCCTACCAAAGCGGCTATCTGCTGGCTAACAAGCTGTTCAATTTGCAGGCGCGCCCCAGCGCGGTGTTCTGCATTTCCGATATCCTGGCCCTGAGCGCAGTCGCGGCCGCGGCCGACCGGGGGCTTTCCGTGCCCGGGGACGTTTCCATCATGGGGTTTGACGATGTGGGTTACACGACTATGTTCCATCCCTATTTGAGCACCATCGCCCAGCCCTGCTATGAAATAGGGAGCAAAAGTATGCAAACGCTGCATGCCTTCAAGGCCAGCTTCCCTGCTGTACCCGAGGTGGAACCCATGGCGTACAAGCTCGTCTTGCGCGAATCCACAGCCCCCTGCAAGGCCGTTTTACCCAATGTCTGAGGGCGGCCATTCTTTAATAAAACAAACAAGCAAGCAACGTAAATTATAATCTATTTTTATTATTAAATTTTTAAATAGAAAAGTGAGGTATATGCCATGATCCGTGTCGGTATTCTTGGTTGCGGCTCCATCGCTAGGCAGCGCCACGCCTATGAGTATTCCCTGCGGCAGGATGTGGAGATTGCCGGCCTCTTCGACCTTTCACGCGAGCGGGCCCAGGAGGTGGCCGCTAAATTCGGCGGCCGGGTGTATGAAAGCATGGACGCCATGCTGGCGGATCCGACCATCGACGCGGTGAGCGTTTGCGTGGCCAACGCCTATCACGCGGAGGCCACAATCAAGTCCCTAAACGCGGGCAAACATGTGCTCTGCGAAAAGCCCATGGCCATCACCATGGCGGATTGCGAGGCCATGCTGGAGGCCGCCCGCAAAAACGGCAAGCGCCTGTTCATCGGCCAGAACCAGCGTTTGACCCTCGCCCACCGCAAGGCCAAGGAACTCCTGGCCGTCGGCGAATTGGGCCGGGTAATCAGCTTCCAAAGCACCTTTGGCCATAAAGGGCCCGAAAGCTGGAGCATCGACCAAAGCGCCAACACCTGGTTTTTCAAAAAAGACCAGGCAGCCTTTGGCTCCATGGCGGACTTGGGCATCCACAAGATCGACCTGCTGCGGTATCTGGTAGGCGGCAGCGTCATCGAGGTCTATGCCCGGCTGATGACCTTGGACAAAAAATTCCCAGACGGACGGCCCATTGAGGTGGACGACAATTCCGTGGAGATATTGACCTTTGAGGGCGGCGCCACGGGCACGGTCACCACCAGTTGGACCCACTATGGCGACGAGTGCAACACCACGGTGCTCTATTGCGAAAAGGGCGTTATGCGCCTGTATATGAACCCCAAGTATTCCTTGGAAATCATCTATAGAGACGGTACACGGGTACATTACGAGCTGGATAAGATGCAGACCAACGACGACGCCCAGCAGGCGAAAAGCGGTGTGATCGATACCTTTATCGACGGTATCCTCTCCGGCCGGCCTACGCCCTTGGACGCGGAGGACGTGATCCATTCCATGCGCATCGTCTTCGCCTGCCTGGAATCCGCAGAGAAGGGTACGGCCGTAAAAATCGGATAATAACCGGCAACCGGTTGTTATAGAAAAGAAAATGGAGGAAAGAAACATGAAAAAGACCATTTCGCTGATCCTCTGCCTGTTGATGGCGCTGAGCGTATTCGGCTGCGCCGCGCCGGCGGCGTCCGAGCCCGCAGCGGAGCCTGCGGCCCCCGCAGCAGAGCCCGCGGCCCCTGCCGCCGAGCCTGCCGAAACCAACGGTGGCGATACCATCTATGTGCTGGGCCCCACGCCCGACCATGGCTGGACGGCCCAGGCCGGTACCTATGCCGATAAGAAGGTGGCCGAGATCAACGCCGCCGGCAAGTGGAAGGCCGTTTACATGCCTGCCTCCACCGGCGAGGAGCAGGTAGACCAGGTGAACACCATCCTGGCCAATGGCAATGCGGTGGGCGTGGTGTTCTTCGCCCTGGAGGATTCCGCCAAAGCCGGCCAGGAAGCGCTGATCGGCGCCGACATCCCCTTCATCTCCTTTGACCGCATCATCGAGGGCCCGGATAAGTACGCCATCCTCAACGCCTCCGGCGATAACTGGCAATGCGGCGCGGGTATCGCTTACTGGCTGGAGAAGAACGGCATGGTGCCCGGCTCCACCCTGGTGACCCTCATTGGCGACAACGGCACCGTTTGCACCCGCCGGCAGGAAGGCTTCGAACAGTATCTGCGCGGCGAGATCGACTATGCCGATAAGCACACCGGCGAGAAGTACCATATAGCCACCCCCTGGACGCAGGAGCAGATCGACGCCTTGACCGCCGATTATAAGACCGTTTGCAACTGGAGCGCGGATGGCGCCTATGGTTACCTGGAGCAGAAGCTGCCCGAGATCGTATCCAAGGCCAAAGCCAACGACGGCAACCTCTTCATCTTCTCCATGGATGATGAGATGACCTTCGGCATGCTCAACCTCATTGAGGCCAACGCTCTGGACGATGCCACCAAGGCGGACCTGGAGTCCCTCAACGTTAACATTTCCGCCATCGGCGGCATGGCCGAGCTCTATGCAGTGATGGACGGCACCGGCTCCCAGGCTGCCACAGCCGCCAAGTATTTCGATAATATGATGTCCGTTTACTTCTCCCCCAAGATGATGGAGAACGTGATCGGCTACATGCTGGACTACCTGGATGGCAATTGGAGCTACAACGTTGGCGACGGCAAGTATGAAGAAGTTTGGATTGTAGACGCGGCTAACGTGTCCCAGTACGAAGGCTTCGCCGGCCACAAATAAGCGGTTCTGCGCCGCCGGCCCTTGTGCCTTACGGGCGGCGCTTGTCCTGAACGCATTGGCTGCGGACGCGCTCCGCGCCCGCAGCCTTTTTAACTCGGCTAAATTGGAGATGCGCTATGGCAATTTTGGAGATGCGGTCCATAACCAAGTCCTTTGGCGGAGCCAAGGCATTGATCAATGTGGATTTCACAGTGGAGGCAGGCGAAATACACGCCCTTCTGGGTGAAAACGGCGCAGGCAAATCCACCCTTATGAACATCCTCACCGGCGTGGTGCCCATGGATGCGGGGCAGATCGTCTTCGACGGCAAGGCATACCCCGACCCCGGCATCCGGCAGATGGAGCAGGCCGGTATCGCTTTTGTGCACCAGGAGCTAAATGTTGTCAACGACCTGATGGTGTACGAAAACATATTCCTTAACCGGGAACTGCAAAAAGGACTCTTTTTAAATAAGAAAGCGATGGTGGAAGAGACCCGGCGGCTTTTTGAGCGGCTGGGTGTAATGATAGACCCCAAGGCCCTGGTCTCTTCGTTGAAGGTGAGCGAAAAGCAGCTGCTGGAAATTTGCCGGGCGCTGTATTCTAACGCCAAGCTGCTGATCCTGGATGAGCCCACCACCGCCCTTTCCAACGACGAGATACAGCACCTTTTCCACATTTTAAAAGGCTTGAGGGATAAGGGGACGTCATTCGTATTCATCTCGCACAAGATGCCGGAGATCTTCGACATCTCCGATCGATATACGGTGCTGCGCAACGGTGAATATGTCTCCTCGGGCTATATAAAAGACGTTACGCCCCATCAAGTGACCTCAGACATGGTGGGCACCCAATATGTGGATCGTGACGATTATGCTGCCCGCCCCTTGGGGGATACCGTCTTATCCCTTAGGGGCTTCACGGGCAGGGGCTTCCAAAATGTGGACCTGGATGTGAAAAAAGGCGAGATCGTGGCTTTTACGGGCCTAGCCGGCAGCGGGGCCAGCGAAGTGATGCAAACCATGTTCGGCGTGTTGCCCATCGAGGGCGGACAGATGGAGGTCTTTGGGAAGCGGGTCGAAGGTAGTATCCACAGCTTCATGAAAAGCGGCGTGGCCATGCTGCCCTCCAACCGCAAAGAAAACTCCGTGATTCCGGATATGAACATCTTGGAAAACGTATACATTGCAGAGCACACGCTTTCGCGCAGGCGGCCCTTCATCGTGCCCGCAGAGGAGCTGGATAAATATAAAAAGCTGCAAAATATGCTCCACATTAAGGCGGAAGATCCCAGGGACCCCATCCATTCCCTATCGGGCGGCAACCAGCAAAAAGTTTTCCTGGCCCGCTGGCTGGATATCGGCGCGGATGTACTGCTGTTTGACAACCCCACCCAGGGGGTGGACGTGGGCGCCAAGCTGGAGATCTACAAGCTAATCTTGGAATTCGCGGCTCAGGGGAAAACGGTGCTCATCAACACATTGGAGATACCCGAGATCAAGAAGGTATCCGACCGCTGCGTGGTGTTTTACGAGGGCCGGGTGGCCAGGATATTCACCCATGACGAAATCGACGAGCATACCGTTATGCTTTATTCCACGAATGCAATCAATACGGCGGAGGCGGTAAATCAATGAATACACCCAACACAATCGCAACGGATGCAAAGGATAACAAGGGCGGCCTCAAGCTGCTGGCCAGCGCTTGGTCGAACTACAGCTTTGTCTTCGTGTTTTTGATCATCCTCGTCGTATATGCGCTTACCCTGCGCGCAAACGGCAACGCTTTTAAATGGAGCCATGTGGCGGCCATCCTTTCCAGTCAGAATACGGTGATCGTAGGCACCATCGCCCTGGGCATGGCCATGGTCATCATCACCGGCCAGATCGACCTTTCCGTAGGCTCTGCCCTGGTGTTGTGCACCGGGGCCACCATCATGGCCTTTAATTTGACCAACAACATCCTGGTGATGCTGCTGGTGGCCATCGCCTCGGGCATGGTTTGCGGCTTCATCAACGGGGCCATGGTGGGTTACGCGAAAATGCCCCCCTTCATCATGACGCTGGGTACCATGTTGATCTACCGCTCGCTCACCCTTTCCCTGGTACGGGCCATTGATCCGGCTATCACGGGCTCCAATTCCAGCCAGTTTTCCATGATCAGCGAAAACAGCACCTATGATTTCTTACGCATGAAATTCGGCACCGGCAGCCTCGACCTGTTCGGCCTCAAACTGCCCTATATCACCTTCCTGTTCGTGGTCCTGCTGATCGTAATGGTGATCGTATCCAAGAGCACCAAATACGGCAAAAGCGTTTATGCCGTGGGCAGCAATGAAAAGACCACCCATCTGGTGGGCGTGAACGTGCAGAACGTGAAGGTTTCGGTGTTCGTATTAACCGGTATCTTAGTGGGCTTTGCCAGCTTCGTACAGGCCTGCAAGATCGGCAACGTGACCCCGGCCTCCTCGGGCAAAAGCTATGAGATGTATGCCATCGCGGCGGTGGTGCTGGGCGGCGTGAACATGGCGGGCGGTCGCGGCAACCTGTTGGGCGTGTTTTTCGGCGCCCTCTCCTATACCACCATCAACTTCATCATCGTGAGCATCCCCTCCCTCAGCACGGATATCCAGGATACCTTCCAGGGCCTGGTGCTCATCGCGGTGATCTTTATCCAGACCGTGGGCCCGGTGATCAAGGAGCGGTTTCAGACCATGCGCCGGCGGCGGCAAATTACCGCACAATAAAAGATTCTTTGCATGCATAAATAAACCAGCGCTGCAGATAAGCGAGGCCAGAATCCGGCCTCGCTTGC
>DHOI01000011.1:0-168 GCA_002409725.1 Christensenella sp. UBA5394 | reverse complement strand
GGTAATATCCATCATAGCCAGATACAGCATCTTCAAAAGGGTGTCGTGGGTCGGAAAGACCGATTTTGATTTTGTCACCTTCCGCAGCTCGCAACCTTCCAGGGATACCAAAAATCACCACGGAAAAGCCCGCATACATCCCGCGCGCTTACAAATACTAGTGCTACA
>DHOI01000022.1:17653-17945 GCA_002409725.1 Christensenella sp. UBA5394 | reverse complement strand
AACGGCCATCAGCAGGCCCATGGAACTGAAGGTTATGGTACCGCCCAGAAAGAAGAGGCAAAAGCTGCCCGCTGCGCCCAGGATGAGGCCGAAGACGACCTGCAGGGCCTTCCATTGCCCTTCCGAAAGCGCGGCGAAGCGGCGATCCAATTCCGTTTGGTTCGCTTGATCCGGCTGATCAGATTGTTCGGCCGGGTGCGGCTCCTGTTCCTCGCGCCGGGCCGCAGAGAGGCTTTCCTCCTTGGGTGGCACGCTTTCCCCAAGGATGATGTTGCCACCCATACGGAGGCTT
>DHOI01000022.1:11432-17390 GCA_002409725.1 Christensenella sp. UBA5394 | reverse complement strand
CTGGCGTTTCCTCCCGTATCATAAGCCCTTATTATGCCTTCCAAAGCCCGTGCAGGTTGCACCAGGCATAGGCTGCGACGATTTCGTCGCCCTCTGTGAGGGCAAACTTAATCTGGGGCGCGCCATCAAGGGGCAGAGGCTTACGCTGGTTGCCCTGCTTGGTCTCCAGGGCCACCCAGCCGATATAGTGCTCGGGTAGCATCGGATGGGGCGCGCTGCCGATCTTCACCGTGACCACAGTGCCTGCCTGCTCGATCACGGGCAGGTGCTTTTCAACGGAGGCTTCTTTGGTGTTGGGCACGAGTTCCTGCATGGTTTCCCCGCAGCAGGATACAGGCACGCCCTTATCTTCCGCATAGGCGATGATGTTGCCGCAATGGGCGCAAACATAAAACTTCACAGATCGGAATCCCCCTTCGTGATTTTTCTAAATTATACGATAAGTTAGGCCAAAAAGCCAGATCTTTTGCTCTCTCCGCGCAATATAAAACGGGGGCCGGCGAGGGCCCCTGGGTTATGAATGTGTGTCGTCATGCTCAATAGCCCGCTTTGCGGTACTTATCCATCATGGTGGAAAAGAGGATCTTCGTGCTGGGGGGCGTATAGCTGATGGTGTTGGCCCCGGCCTCGATGGTGCGCAGGATACTTTCGCTGGTGGGGCCGCCGGTGGCGATGATGGGCACGGTGGGGAAGCGGCTGCGGATATGCCTCACCACCTCGGGCGTGCGGTCTGCAGCCGAAATGTTGAGAATGGAAACGCCTGCCTGCAAGCGCGCGTCGATATCCGTTTGCTCATTGAGCACGGTAGCCACGATGGGGATATCCACCACATCCGCGATCATGCGCACGGTATCGTTGGGCAGGGGGGCGTTGACCACCACGCCGATCGCGCCCTGGGCCTCCGCATCCTCGGCCAATGTTACGGTGCGCTTGCCCGTGGTGGTGCCGCCGCCTACGCCGCAAAACACCGGCATGTAGCTGGCGGAAATGATGGGGTGGGAGATGGCCTGCTGGGGCGTGAAGGGATAGACCGCCAGCACCGCGTCCGCATTGCAATTGCGGATGATGGCGATATCTGTAGAAAATATCACGGATTTGATGCGCTGACCCAATACGACCATACCGCTTGCCTGAAAGATCTCCCCCGGCATGGTAAGGATGTGGGAGCGAAGGTCGCCTGTGACCTTGGGAACATGACGCTCTGTCATAGCTGAACCCTCCTATGTATGATGGAACCCAAGAGAATTTTACCCAAGAGAGTTTACAATAAAACCATGGAAAGATTATAAAGGGAAACCGGGCGGTATTCAATATCGTGGCCGCAAAATTTGCTTTCTTTTCATTTTAGCGGGGATTAGGCCCCGGATTGCGGCGTTTGCCACCTTGCCGCAGCACAAGCAAACCCTCTAAACTCAACAAAACGGCCGCAGCCATTTTGTTGAAAGGCGGAGCCTTAAAAGCTTCTTAAGGCTTTTGCTACTACGATTTTAAGAGGGAACGTGATAGGATGGATGCAGGCAAATAAATGGGGAGAAGACAGCATGTACAATGTTTTGATCTGCGATGACGATAAGGATATCGTAGCCGCTCTCAAGATCTATCTTAGCGCCGAGGGCTATGGGGTGCTCACGGCCTACAACGGCCGGCAGGCGCTGGATACGGTGGAGAAGGAAACCGTGCACCTGGTGCTGATGGATATCATGATGCCGGGGCTGGACGGAATATCCGCTACCATTAAGCTGCGGGAGGATAGCAACATCCCTATCATCCTCATCACCGCCAAGAGCGAGGATACGGATAAGGTGCTGGGGCTGAACCTGGGCGCGGATGATTACATCACCAAGCCCTTCAACCCGGTGGAGGTGATGGCCCGGGTCAAAAGCCAGCTGCGGCGCTATGCCCTGCTGGGCGGCATGGAAAAAACGCCCACGGCCCTGCGCATCGGCGGCATAGCGCTGGATGACGAGGCCAAGGAGGTATCGCTCGATGGGGAGGCCGTAGCCCTTACGCCCATCGAGTACAGCATTTTGCGCTTGCTGATGCAAAACCCCGGCAAGGTGTTCAGCTCCGCTCGCATCTACGAGCTTGTCTGGAAGGATAGCGCCTTCGGGGCCGAGGGCACCGTAGCGGTGCACATCCGCCATCTGCGCGAAAAACTGGAGATCAACCCGGCGGAACCACGCTATTTAAAGGTCGTTTGGGGCCAGGGCTATAAAATCGAAAGGGGAGAAGGGCGATGAAAAAAGCCTATTATGGATTCATGTATAAGACCCTGGCGGTACTGCTGTGCGTGGCGCTGGGTATGGGGCTGGCTTATTGCCTGCTGGGCCTGGCCTTTCCGCATACGGATTATGCCATAGAACATCCCGAGCTGGTAGATATTCCCTACATGTTCAGCCAAGAGCAGGATGTGGTGCTGATGGCCGTCTTGGCGATGGGGCTGTGCCTGCTGGGCTGCCTGGCCTTTTTGCTGCACGCATCGGGCCGCAGGCCGAATGAAGAGGGCTTTTTCCCCGGCTGGCAGGAAAAAATTCCGCTGGATATCTATCTGGCCGCCGTGGCCCTTTGCGTGACCCTACTGATCGCCTGTATATCGCAAATCGGCTATAGCCTCAGCTTCAACCTGTTCGACTTCATGTTTGTGGCGCTGCCCGCCACGGCCATCCTCTCCCTACTAGCCCTAGGCTTGCTCACCACGTTGGCTGTGCGCCTCAAATTGGGCGGCTGGTGGCGCAATACCGCCTGCTATTGGGTCCTGTGCCTTGTATGGCGGGTGTGGAAATGGGCCTGGGGCCTCTGCAAGCGCCTATGGAAGAGTTTGTGGAAGGGGGTCTATGAGCTGGCCGCCGCCCTGCCCACCATCTGGGCTGTAGCGCTGGGGGCGGGCCTGCTGCTGCTCTTCATCTCTATTTTTGCGGTCCTCATGCCCAATGACGGCTTTTCCTTGCTGCTATGGTTTTGCCTCTGTTCTGCCACATTTGCGGGCTGCTGCTATGGGGCGCTCCAATTTGGCGCCATCCGCAAGGTGGCTGAAAAGCTGGCCGCAGGCGAGCCGGAGGCCAAGGTGGATATAAGCAAGCGTATGCTGCCAATCTTCCTTCGCCATGCGGAAGCCATCAACAGCATCGGCGCGGGCATAACCGCAGCCGTGGAGGCGCGGCTCAAGAGCGAGCACTTCAAAACCGAGCTGATTACCAACGTTTCGCACGACCTTAAGACCCCGCTCACCAGTATCATCAACTATGTGGACCTGCTGGGCAAGGAGCAGCTTGAAAACGAAAAGGCCACGGAATATATCGAAGTACTCAGCCGACAGACCCAGCGGCTCAAAAAGCTCACCGAAGATTTAATCGAGGCATCCAAGGCTTCCACGGGCAACGTGGCCGTGGAGCGTAGCCGTACGGAGGTGGCGGAGCTTTTGAGCCAATGCAGTGCCGAATACGCCGAGCGCATGCAATCTGCGGGCCTCACCATGATCTGCGATGCGCAAAAGGGTCTTTATGCCCTGGCGGATGGCCGCCTGCTGTGGCGGGTATTCGATAACCTCCTGGCTAATGCCTGCAAATATGCCCAGAGCGGTACCCGGGTCTACCTCACCGCCTGCGAGCAGGCCGGCAAGGCGCATATTGAGATCAAGAACATCTCACGCGAGGTACTCAACATCTCAGCGGATGAGCTGATGGAGCGCTTCGTGCGGGGGGATAGCAGCCGCACGGCTGAGGGTAGCGGCCTTGGCCTCTCCATTGCCCAAAGCCTGACCCAGCTCAACGGCGGCAGCCTCACCCTCCACGTGGATGGGGATCTATTCAAGGCCATGGTGGATTTGGAACTGGCGTAAAATGAGAAACGAAAGACAAGAGAAAGACAAGAGATGGACATGACAAGCCGCAAGCTGACAAAAATACTGTTCGCCTTTTATATGGCGGCCCTGACCTGGATCATCGTGTGCAAGATGTCGTTTTCCCCACAGAGCCTGGATTACGCCCGGAGCATCAACCTGATTCCGTTTGGTGCTTCCGCAGTTGTTAACCAAGGACTGAATCTTTCGGAAATTGTGCTCAACGTGCTGGCCTTCCTGCCCTTTGGCATCTATGCGGGCCTGCTGTTTCGGGATTGGCCCTTTGGCAAAAAGCTGCTGCTGTTCGCCGGGGTGAGCTTTGGCTATGAGGCCCTGCAATATGCCTTTGCCATCGGCCGCTCGGATATAACCGATTTGATCGGCAACTGCCTGGGCGGTGCGCTCGGCCTTCTCCTCTTTGCCTTGATCGCAAGGCTATGCAAGACAGAGGAGCGCACAGCGAAGTGCATCAATGTTTGCGCCTTGATCAGCACCCTGTGCGCAGGCGGGTTCATAGCGCTCCTGCTGGCCGTCAATGCGTGAATGCCCCGCAACAACCCCCGAAATTATACTGCTTGCAACAACGGCCCGACGCAAATGTGCCGGGCCGCGTTGTGTTCAAATTAGCAGAGCGTCGTGCCGGCGGTACCGTCCAGCGCGCCGGCTGCCTTATCCAGCGAGGTGATGATGGCCCTGCGGCCCGGCTTGCTCTCGACGAACTTGACGGCCGCCTCGATCTTGGGCAGCATGGAGCCCGGCGCAAAGTGGCCCGCCGCGATGTATTCCTTGGCCTCGGCCACGCTAAGGGTATCGAGATCCTTTTGATCGGGCTTTTTATAGTTGATGGATACCTTCTCCACGGCCGTGAGGATCACCAACGCATCCGCGTCCAAATCTTCGGCCAGGCGCTCGCTGGCGAGGTCCTTATCGATCACGGCGGCCGTGCCGACAAGCTCGCCCTTTTCGTTGCGGATCACCGGGATGCCGCCGCCACCCACGGTAACGGCGATAAAGCCGTTATCCACCAGGCACTTGACCGCGTCGAGCTCCTCGATGGCCACGGGCATAGGGGAGGCCACCACCCGGCGCCAGCCGCGGCCCGCGTCCTCCTTCATGGTGTAGCCCTTTTCCGCCGCGATAGCCTTGGCTTCCTCTTCGGTATAGAAGGGGCCGATGGGCTTGCTGGGCGCTTTGAACTTGGGGTCGTTTTGATCAACCAATACCTGGGTCACCACGGTGACCACTTCCTTTTTACTGCCGCGCCGGCGCAGCACCTTGGTCAACCCCTGCTGGATATGGTAGCCGATATATCCTTGGCTCATGGCGCCGCATACGTCAAAAGGCATAGCCGGGGATACGGGCGCGGCATATTCATTTTGCAGCACGATGCGGCCCACCTGGGGGCCGTTGCCGTGGGCCACCACCACCTGATATCCCTTGTCGATGATGTCCGCAATATAGGCTGCGGTCTCCTCCACCACCTCCAGCTGTGCCTCTGCCGTTGCCGGCTTGCCCTCCGCCTGTAAGGCGTTTCCGCCCAGTGCGATCACGAGTTTCTTCACGAGAATGTCTCCTTTGCTTTTGTTTTTGAGAAGGCTATGATCTTGCGAACGATAAAACTGCAATAGTTGGCTTGCTTCAATTGCCCCTCAATTATAGCCCGCCGCTTCCGGCCCTGTCAATTGAGGCGGTGGCGGAAAACGCAAAAAACGGGCCCTTTTGCGCCCGTTATGAAAAATTCCTATCGATTAAAAAAGTGGATAAACGACGTTTATCGAGCCGGCTGGACTAGGCTGTCTTTTTGCGAAAGCACGAAATCGCGGAAGCGGGCCACCATGGGGGAAAGCGTCCGCTTTTGGGGATAAACGAAATAAAAGGCATGCTCGAAGGTATAATTGCGCAGGGGGAGCACACGCAAAAAGCCGGCCTTCACCTTATCTTCAATGGAGATGGAGGAGACGATGGAGAGCCCCAGCCCGGCCTTGACGCACAGCAGCACCATTTCGTTGTTATCCATGTGCGCCAGGATGTTGGCGCTCTTGCCGAGGTAGGCATGTTGCTTGTAGGCGATATCGAAGGCTTGTCGCGTGCCCGAGCCGGGCTTGCGCAAAAGAAGCGGC
>DHOI01000022.1:5856-11170 GCA_002409725.1 Christensenella sp. UBA5394 | reverse complement strand
ACCACCAGCTCGTCATCCTGCACCTTTTCATAAATGAGGTTGCGGTTATCCGGGCTGGCCCCCACAAAGCCGAAATCGAGGTCGCCGTTGACCAGCGAATCCGTAACCTCCCGCGAGCTAAGGTGGTGGAGGTTAAAGGTCACATCCGGGTATATTTCATGGAAGCGGGTGAGGATATCCGGCAGCACGTATTGGCCGGGTACGCTGCTGGTGGCTACCTGCAAGAGGCCCTCGATCTTGCCCTGGTATTTCTCCAAATTGAGCAGGGCATGCTCCCGCTGGTTGAGGATCTCGATGGCGGATAGGTAGAATTGCTGCCCTGCGGGCGTCAGCTCGGTGCGCTTATTGTTACGCTCAAAGAGGGTGATGCCAAGCTCTGCCTCCAGCTTGGCGATGTGGTTGCTCAGCGCGGGCTGGGTGAGGAAGAGCTGGGAAGCCGCTTTGGAAAAGCTCTTGACCTTGGCAATGGTGACGAAGGATTCCAATTCTTTGAATTCCACGGCCCCTCCTTGGCATAATGCGCAAAACAACAGATGAAAGGCGGTGCATAAGCGGCGATGAAGAAACCCGCAAGAAACTCTTATAGATGATATCTTCTTAAATTATAGCCAAAAAAAGAGGGAAGCGTTTATCCTCCTTTGAGAATAACGATTCCGTGCATCTGTCCTTCGATACAAAACCACGCCGCTGCCGACGCGGTTTTGCCACCGAAAAGCCCCGTAAAAAACCTAGAATAATTTCAAAAGAATTTCGGCAAATTATTTTAAAATTCCAAAAAAATAAAATAAATAAAAAATTCCGAATTTATAAAAATACAAACGCAATTAATAATGGCCGACAGCAAATTGAATTTAGAAATAAAATAAATAAGAATAAAGATAAATCAAAAAATTGCTTGGCACAGTCCGGTGCTGGTGAAGAAAGGCGAGAATACAGGGGCTGGCGCAGATTGCGGGATTACCTATTCTGCGGCTATACGGCAGAAATCTCCTGAATAATTTGACGAGGATTGTCTAAGCTATTTTGCGTTATGCATTAAAAATAATGTGCAAACAAATCAAAAAAATATTAAGATGTTTTTTTAAAAAATAAAAATAATTATAATTAATATAAAAAATAATTCAAAAATAAATAAAAGACCAGAAACATGGCCTTTTATTTACATCAGCCCAATATGAACCGCCTAAGTTGGACGCACGCCCCATTTTGCCGCAGGGCATAGCGGATCGGTACGATTGGCGAGGCGCAAACGGCACGCCCACAGAGCGCCCTCAAGCGTCCGGATTGGCTGCAGGGCCGTCCGGCTCGGCCTCCAGCATGTCGGCCAGCATGGCGGCGATGCGCGGATCGAACTGGATGCCCGCGCGGTTGCGGATTTCCCGGATGGCCTCGCGCGGTGTTTTGACCAGGGCCGGATCCGGGTTATGCAGCATACGGTCGTAGGCTTCCACGGCTGTGAGGATACGGGCGAAGAATGGGATCCGCTCGCCCGAAAGCCCCTTGGGATAGCCGGAACCATCCCAGCTTTCGTGGTGCGCCAGCGCCGCCTCCGCCAGCTCCAGCGTGGCGTCGAAGTAGCTGAGGATACGGTAGCCGATCACGGGGTGCTTGCGCATATCGCTTTCTTCCGCAGCATTGAGAGCGAGGATGCCCTTTAGCCGCTCCGGATCGAGAATCACCTTGCCGATATCATGCAGGTAGCCGGCCTCCATGAGCCGGTGTATATCGGATTCCGGCAGGCACAGGGCGCCGCCGATGCGCCTGCACAGCTCCCGCATGCGCAGGGCGTGCTGCCGCTCCGATTCGCTCTTTTCGAAGAAGGCGTTAATCAGCAGGGTTATCCCCCGGCTGAGTTTATCGGCTCGCTCAACGGATTTGACCGCATACATTTTTGCTTCTGCTGCGCCCAGCACCTGCAAGATATCTTCGTTATCGGCTGTTTTTGTGGCGTGACCCAGGGAGATGCTGCATTGCACAGCCCGGATCTGGTGCGAGCTCAGCTCGTTGCTGATGCGTCCGGCCAGTTTTTCGGCCTCCTCGCTGCCGGTTTTTGGCAGCAACAGCACGAATTCATCCCCGCCCCAGCGGGCGATAATGTCATCCGCCCGGCATACCTTCTGCATAGCTGCGGCCACCTTGCTCAGCAGCAGATCGCCCGCTGCATGCCCGAAGATATCATTGGTAAGCTTTAAGCTATCCACATCGCCCATGAGGATGGTGATGGGCCGGTTGCGGGCGGTATCCAGCCGCCGCACCTCTTCCTCGAAAAAGCGCCGGTTGTACAGCCCGGTCAGCGCGTCGTGGAAGCTCATGTATTCGATTCTCCGCTGCTGTTCTTTCTTTTCCGTCACATCCCGGAACACCAGCACAACGCCCGCCAGCGTGCCCGATTCCTCCACGATGATGGGGGCGGCGCTATCCTCCAAAGCGTAACGCGCGCCCTGCCGGGAGGTCAAAACGGCATGGTTGCCCAACTCCTGTATCTCATGGGTACGGAATACACTGGCGATGGGATCGGTGATATTAACCCCTGCCCGCTGGTGAGAAAGGACGAAGACCTGTTTGTAGTGCATGCCCCGCGCCTCATCCAAAGACCAGCCTGTGAGCCTGCAGGCAACATCATTAAGGAATTCGATTTTCTGGTTGCGATCTACCACCATTACGCCATCCCCGATGGAGAGCAGGGTTTGGTAGTATTTATTGCGCTCGTAAGCCAGGGTATCGTTTGTTTCGCGGCGCTTCACGGCATTCCACACGCCGCTCATGAGCATGGTCATCTCGTTTACGTCGGTTTCGTCGTAATCGGTTTCTTTATTGGCAAGACCAACGGCAGCCACGATATGGTCATCGATGATCACCGGCACGGACATGAACTTTTTCAGGGCGATATGCCCTTCGGGGTGGCCTTTGCGCAGCGGGTTGGGCTGCTCGAAATCATTGACGATGATGGCCTGGCGCTGCCGCACGACCTCGCCCCAAATGCCCGTCTCCTCCAGCTTATATACGGCAGGCTCATCCTGCACCTTGCAGGCCTGCATCACGCCGTGGGTCCAGGAATTGATGGTGAACTCCCGCTTTTCCTCGTTGTAGAAGAAGATATAGCCATACTGGCTGCCGGAAAGCTCCAGCAGGCCGTTGAGCACATAATTGAGCTGCTCCTGCGTGCTGCCGAAACTGTGGCTGAGCGCGTCGAGCAGCAGCCGATTACGCTTGAGCGCCCGTTCCCTTTCGCGCTGCTGCCGGTATTCCTCCGTGATATCGGATACGTAGGCACCCACGCCCAGAGCTCCGCTCATGAGGCGCACGGGGAATTTCGTCGATTTGAAGACCTTGTTTCCCCGGGCGGTCACCTGTACGATCATTTTGTTTTGCTCCAGCGCCTCCCGGTCTGTATTCATGTAGATTTCCGCGTATTTTGGGGCCATCAGCGCGTAGTCGTTGAAGCCGATGATCTGGTCGTAAGGCAGTTGATACAGCTCTTTGAAGGCCCGGTTAACGAGCACATAATTGAGGTTTTCGTCTTTGAGGTATACGTAGCTGGCATCCGCGTCATAGAAGGTGGTCCAGAGCTCGGCGAAGTTCTCCAGTTCCTTGTTGGCCTGGGCCAGCGCCTTTGTCTGCTTTTTGAGCCCGCGCAGCAGGCACAGCAAAACGGCCAGGGCGATAGCGGATAGGATAGAGCCCACGGCGAGTGCGTACCGCAGCGTTTTTTTCAGCATGACCTCATCCGTTACGCCATGGATGGTGCCGGAGAGCATGGGAGCGCCATTGAGCATCGTCGGGTATGAATACAGCTCCATGGTGCGCAGCACCCCATTGGCAGGCTGCTGCTCCAGCTGGAGGTACTGTGCAGAGGAACCGTTCAGGAGAGCTTTCGAGGTAACCTGCTGGGAGGACGGGGCGTGGGTATCCTTCAATTTCATGGCGGCGAGCTGCTCTTTGGAATAGCCGTAAAAGGTTTTTGCGGCGCCGTTGGTATAGAGGATGCGCCCGGAGGCCTGCCCCACAAGCAGCATTACCGCGCCATACTCATGAAAGTCGCCGCTAAAGCCAACGGCTGGCTCGCTAGTTTCATCCGATAGGGCAACAGGTGCGAAAAGGAGCAGGAGAAAGGCTGACAGGCAGGCCGCAACGAAACGGTTCACTTTCATGGCGCCCTCCGAATTTCTTGAAGGCTCTCCTGCATCTGTGCAAGCAGCCCCACCGTGCAGTCCATACATCGGGTGGCGATACGATAGAACCGATCCTTGGCAGCGAGAAAGGCAACCACAACATCCGGGTCGAAATGCCGCCCGGAATCACCCGCGATGATGGATACGGCCGCTTCGTGGGAAACGGCGGACTTGTATATGCGCCGTGAGGTGAGCGTGTCGTAAGCGTCCACCACGGCCATCAGCCGGGCGGGCAGGGGGATAGCCTCTCCGCAGAGGCCCTGGGGATAGCCGCTGCCATCCCATTTTTCGTGATGGGAGTAAGCGATCTCCCGGGCACAGCTCAGGAAGGTCTGTGCGCCGCCAATCAGGCTTTCGGCGCTCATAATTGCGTCCCGGCCCAATACCGCGTGTTTTTTCATGATCTCATATTCCTCCGGGGTAAGCTTCCCGGGCTTTAATAAAATTTGATCCGGGATGCCGACCTTGCCAATATCGTGCAGCGGGGCGGAAAGGACGAGCAGCTCGATTTTTTCCGGGGTGAGGGCTGCTTGGTATTTGAGGAACTTACCCATCTCCTCGGCCAGCTCGCGGATATAGAGCTTGGCCCGCTGCAAATGGCCGCCCGTCTCGTTATCGCGGGTTTCCGCCAGGGTAGCCATGGCCAGGATGGTGGCCTCCTGAATGAGGGAAATATCCCGCGTGCGGCGCTGCACCTCCTCGTCGAGGAAGCGGTTCTGATCCGCCAAGATATCCCGGGCCCGCTTGAGGGAAAGGTGCGTTTGGATGCGGGCCAGCAGGGTGGAGGGGCTAACGGGCTTGACGATATAATCCGCCGCGCCCAGAAGGAAGCCCTGTTCTTCATCCGCTTCATCGGAGCGGGCCGTGAGGAACAGCACGGGGATATCCTTGAGCGCTTCGTCCTCTTTGAGCCTGCGGCAGGCTTCGTAACCATTCATCACCGGCATGGTCACATCCATGAGGATAATATCCGGGCACGTGTTCTTAGCCACCTCCAGCCCCTTTTCACCGTTGGTGGCAGCCTTGACACGGTAATTCTTTTTTAATAATTCATTTACCAGCGCGATGTTGTCCGCCGTATCGTCAACGATCAGCACCACCGGCTTTTCACGTTGCTGCAACATAGCGGCCCTCCTAGCCGT
>DHOI01000022.1:2473-5556 GCA_002409725.1 Christensenella sp. UBA5394 | reverse complement strand
GGCTGCGGGTTGGAGGCCGGGTTCGGGTTGCATGCGGTCGGCTATCCCTCTATGGGTCGTTGCACCAATATTTCCGCTGCTTCCAGAAAATCGTAGCGGCCGATGGCGCGGGACAGGGCGGTATAATCCGCAGAGCCCATCCTGGCCCGCAGTTTGGCGCTGATCGCGTCAAAGTACGCAGCCGCCTCCATATCGCTCTCGCGGAGCAGATTGAGCAATTTGGCTGTCTCCAGCGCGCTCAGTTCGCCATCTTGGCCGGCTGTTTGTTGCTTAAAGGGTTGAATATCAGGGGCGTTTTCGATGTTCGCGGCTGTCTGCGCCAAGCAAACGGCCACCTCTTCCAGCACAAGAGAAGGGGATATGTCGGTTTTGCCGGAGGTTAAAGCTGCTTCCAGGCCCAAGATAAACGGGAGCGCCTGATCCACCCCCAAGTTGGCGGCCAGGCCCTTGAGCGTGTGTGCGAGTTGGGAAGCAAGGGGTATATCATTATTAAATACGGCCTGTCGCATTTCGTCAAGATAATCTTTTTGCCGCGCGGCAAAGCGCAGCAACAGTTCCGCATACAGGCGCAGGTTGCCCCCGGCGCGGCCAAGCCCCTGCTTAGTATCTATGCCCTCGATGCGGAGCGCCGGCTGCGCATCGGCTGCCCTGGGCGTCTCGCACCGCACATGGAGCCACTTGGACAGGGTGGCGAAGAGGGCGTTCACATCAATGGGCTTGGCGATGTGGTCGTTCATGCCCGCCTCAAAGCATTTCTGCTTTTCAACCACCATGGTGCGGGCCGTCATGGCTAGGATGGGGATGGCCTGATCCTTTTCGCGAATGCGGGCCACCGCCTCATAGCCATCCATTTCCGGCATCTGCAAATCCATCAAAATGGCCTGGAAGGCGTGGGGCGGCGCTTCGTAGAAGCGCGCCACGGCCTCCATACCGTTGCGGGCTGTCTCCACCAGCATACCCTGGCTTTCGAGCAGTTCCACCGCAAGCTGCAAATTGATCTCGTTATCCTCGGCTAGTAGCACTCGGTAGCCCGCCAGGCCATATTGCCTGGGCGCTCTCTCGTCGCTCACCTCGATGGCGCTCTCGCCACGGCCGATCTCAAACCAGGCGGTGAAGGTAAAGGTGCTGCCTCCGCCCTTGATGCTCGATGCGTCCAGCGTACCGCCCATCAGCTCTGCCAGGTTCTTGCTGATGACAAGGCCCAGGCCCGTGCCGCCGAATTTGCGGGTGGTCGAGCTATCCGCCTGTATGAAGGCCTCGAAAACATGATTAAGCTCCTCTGGATCCATGCCGATGCCCGTATCGCACACGCTGAATTGCAGCCGTGCGCGGTCGTCGATCCTGCCGGTTGGCCGTACCTCGATAGAGACTTCCCCTTCATCGGTGAATTTTACCGCGTTGCTGGCCAGGTTGGAGAGGATCTCCGACAGGCGCAGCGGGTCGCCCACGATATACGGGGGCGTTTGCGGATCAACGTGGCAGATGAAATCCAGGCCCTTTTCCCGTGCCTGGGTATCGATGAGCAAAAAGCAGGTCTGCAGTACGTGCTGCAGGTCGAATTCGATGTGCTCCAGCAGCATCTTGCCTGATTCGACCTTAGAAAAATCCAGGATGTCGTTGATGATGCCCAGCAGGGAGGTGGAGGAGCGGTGGATGTTATCGATATAGCCGCGCTGCTTGGGTGTTAGCTCTGTTTGCAGCGCCAGGTAGGCCATGCCAATGATGGCGTTCATGGGCGTACGGATTTCGTGGCTCATATTGGCTAGGAACTGCGATTTCGCCTCTTCCGCCTGCTCCGCCTGATGCAGGGCGATCATCAGGTCGTCCTCCCGTCGGCGCAGGTCGTGAATGTAGTTGTTAATCCTGCATACCATGATGCGCAGGGCGTCCGCCAGGATGCCCAGCTCGTTTTCCGATTGATGCAGGATTTCCACCTGCAAATTGCCGCGGGTCATCTGGGCGGCTGCACCGGCCATCTGCTCCAACGGCACGGTTATCGCTTTGCGCGTATAGAGCATCAGGCCAGCGATCACCACGGCCATCATCATCAGCTCGATGACGGCCACGTAGACTATGGATCTGTTGCTCAGCGCATCAATCTGATCCACGGATATCGCAGATACGAAAGAGCCGAGAACCTTCCCGCTAGAATCGATAACGGGTTTGTACACCGCCATATAAGGTTTGCCAAAGGCCGTGATCCTGCCTACGTAGACCTGCTTGCTCTCCAGCACGATGCGGGCGATCGCGGGGTCCATCTTGGTGCCTATCGCGCGGTTGGCCCCGTCTATAAACGTCGTGCTGGCTCGTTCGTCCCCAATGTAAACGCTGAACTCGTTGCCCGTGGCGGCCTTCATGCCGTCTACGAATTCGGGATCCATCAGGGAATAGACGGCCAACGCAGCCCCGATAATCTCCCCCTGGGCGTTACGCACCGGTGCGCCTGTATGCACGCCCAACCGCACCACGGTGCCATACTCGAGGCTGGTCGTGATATTCCCGGCCAGGGCTTGGGCGATGCAATCCATATAGGCTAGGGAATCCCCGCTCTGCTCGCTTTGGTAGCGGGCCACGACCACGCCGTTGGTATCGGTAAAGGCAAAGCGGTTCACGCCCAGGCTGATGCGCGCCGCGGCTTGGCCGGCCAAAGCGCGCAGAGCGGGCTTATCCTTGCGGGCCAGGGCGGCGATGATATCCATATCGGTAGAGACATATTCGGCCGCGATCCTGGATGTGCTCTCGTATCGCTCGAGCACGGAATCCATGGCGGCCAGCGCAGTTTCTCCCCGCGCCGCCGTGATCTGGTTTGTAAGGCGCTGGCTGCTGGCCGACATATACAGCACGGAAACAACGCCGACCACCAGGATGCCACAGATGGTCACCAGCGCCAGCCTAAAGCCGAGTTTTCTATAAAATGGCCTGCTCATCGTGCCGCACCCTTCGAGTTTATATTTGCTAACCCGCGATTGCGCTTTAATGTGCCCTATATGTGGCTGAGCCGGGCCCTCGCAAGGAAGGCCCGGCTCAATCGGTTAGAATAAAGGATCCGTATCCTCGTCAGCCAGCTTGAATTTGCCTACCTC
>DHOI01000022.1:1981-2244 GCA_002409725.1 Christensenella sp. UBA5394 | reverse complement strand
TCGCGCAGCGTAGCCGCCTGGGCGGACATTTCCTCGCTGGTGGCGGAGTTCTCCTCCGCCGTGGCGGCGTTGGTCTGCACCACGGCGCTCACCTGGCTAAGGCCCTGCTTCACCTGCTCGATGGCGCCCGCCTGCTCGGCGCTGGCCTGCTCGATCTTGCCAAAGCTCTCGGTTACCTTGCGCGTGCTCTCGCCCACGGCCTGCAGGATCTCCGCTGTTTGCGCCGTGAGCTGTGTGCCCCTAGCCACGGTATCCACGGAATT
>DHOI01000022.1:0-1587 GCA_002409725.1 Christensenella sp. UBA5394 | reverse complement strand
CCGATCTCCTCCATGGCGGCGGAGAGCTGGTGCATATGGTCGTTGCTGGCGGCCACGCCCTCGTCGGCCTGCTCCACGAAGTTATTGGCGATCTTCACATTGGTATCATTTTTAGCAGCATGCTCGGCAATGATCACCACCGAGGCGTTGAGCTCCTCTACGGAAGAGGCCTGCTCGGTGGAGCCCGCGGCCAGGGCCTGCGCCCCGCTCGAAACCTGGGAAGCGCCGGTATTCACTTGCTCGGCCGCCGTGTTGATGCTGTGCAGCGTATGATTGAACTGCTCCACGATGGAGTTCACCACTCGCATAACCTCTTGATAAATACCTCTGTGCGCGGTCGTATCAATGGTCACGCTCAGGTCGTTGCGCTCCGTGGCGTCGCTCAGCGTACGCACATCGGTGGCGACCAGGCTGATGGCCCCTACCGCCTTTTCAATGGAGCGGGCCAGCAGGCCGATTTCATCCTTGCTCTTGATTTTTGCTAGGCTCTCGGTTACGTTGCTGTCCACTTGGCCCAGCTCGATGGCCGCAGCCGCCTTGGTCAGCGGGCCGATGGGCTGGGTGATGCGGGAGATGATGATCAACAGGATCACAGCCGCCGCCACCGCGCCGATGATACCGGTTGTGAAGCCCACCGTAAGGGTGGTGGCGGTGGCCGCATTGATCTCGCTTACGGGCGCTACGGCGCAGACCAGCCAATGACGATCACCCAAGGAAACCGGCGTGATGATGTAGCGGCTCTCGTAGTATCCCAGCTCTGCCGAAAACTCATCGAACTCTTTGGTCTCACCGGTATTGAGCGCCTCGGTGAGCAAAGCGTCGTGTTCGTCGTTCCACATACCATAGAGGGACTGGCCTATGATAGAAGCGCTGGGATGATAAAATATAGTTCCGTCCGAATCTGCCATAAAAAGATAGCCGGTATCGAAGAGGACGGTCCCTTTCAGATCCTCCACCAGGGTATCGACCAGGATATCCATGCCGACCACGCCCACGAACTCGTTGCTTCGGATCAGCGGTACCACCATGGAGGATATCATTACCTGCTGGCCCCCGACATCAGAGTAAAACGGATCGACGACGGTTTCCTCCATCGTGTTTTTTGGTACCAGATAATAATCACCCGCGCCCTCAGTTTCGTAATCGGGCATCGGTTCAATGACGACTTCATCACCATCGCCGTGGTGCACATAGGGGATGAAGCGGCCTGTTTCATCACTATACTTGGAGTTGACATAGAGGGAGTCGATTCCATCGTATGCATCGGGCTCCCAGATCGTAAACGTACCGAAGAGATCGTCATTTTGCTCGAGCACGATCTCTAAAAGGTTGGTATCGGTTGTGCGGCTGGTATTTCTACCGAACTGCGAGAAAACTGGGCCTAGGGCCTTGGCGCTATTCCAGGCCGCGTTCAGCTTCCCTTGCACATCGTTGGCGTACTGCTTACTCATGGAAACCATCAGGTCGGAAGATAGCTCCATGGCTTTTTGGGAAGAGAGCGGCAACACGAGCGCCAGGATGACACATACCGTCAGCGCAAGCAGCCCGATAGCCGGGAAGAGGATCTTCTGCTTCAGCCCAAAGCTG
>DHOI01000069.1:9051-12361 GCA_002409725.1 Christensenella sp. UBA5394 | reverse complement strand
GCCCTGGGCCAGATGAAGGAGCGCTTCGGCTATTTCGTGGCCTACGGCCAATATGCCCAGTATTGGACGCAGGTGGTAAGGGGCGTCTACATCCACTCGGTGATGTATGATTCCAAAAAGCTTACCTCCATGAGCAGATCCGCTTACAGGAACCTGGGCAGCAATGTTTCGCACGGCTGCGTGCGGGTGCTTCCCCATGTGGCCCAGTGGATCTACTACAATTGCCCGCCGGGTACCATCTGCAACATCGTCAAGAACAGGGCTGCCGATCCGGCGCTTGTAAGCAGCCTCAAGGCGCAGATTCCGCAATACAGCAAATACAGCCAGCCCACGGATTCTAAGCCCGATCCTGCGGAAATCCCGGCCACCGTCCGTTTCGACGGCACGCCCCTGCGCACGGGCTTCTCAAACAGCCGGGATACCACCATCGCCACGCTGGCCGCGGGCGATCACGTGATGCTGCTGCAATTGGCGGATGATTGGTGCAAGGTGCGCACGGCCAGCGGCAAGCTGGGCTATATAAAATGCGCCTACCTGCTTTGCGAGCCCGACAACGTGCAGCTGACCACCGGCTATAAGGCCACCCGCAAAACCTATGTTTACGCCGCCATGGATACATCCGGCGAGCGCCTCGCCACCGTCCCCTCCGGCGGCCAGCCCACCATATACGAAAACCCCAAAAAGGGCTGGTGGTATGGTGAATACAACGGTGTAGCCGGCTATATGCGCACCAAGTATGTGCAGGAGAGCACCGTATACCTCTTCCCGGCCCTATCTACCGTTACCACCGCCGTTACCGGAGCGGACGGCACATCCACCGTGGTTTCCGGCACGAGCGCCTTTATTGCCCAGGGCATTGTAGCCAACTTGCGCAGCCTGCCTTCCACGGATGGGGCCGTGGTCGCAGCGCTTCCCGCAGGCACCCCCGTAACCCTCTTCTCCGCGGCCGGCGATTGGTATTACTGCCAGGCGGATATCTACACGGGGTATCTTTATAAAGATTGCCTGAGCGCGCAATAGCGCTTCCAAACAAGTGGCGCAGACGCCTTTTTGAAGCCAAGCGGCCCCCTTTGCCGGGGCCGCTTTTTATGATATTATAGTACATACACCCAACGACCGAAAGGAAGGTATGGCATGATGAAGCGCAGGATCGTGTGCGTTCTGCTGGCCCTGCTTATAGCCCTGCCGCTGGCGGCGGGCTGCCAAAAAGGCCCAGGCGAATTGACGCTCTACGGGGTAAACACGGGCAAGGCCGATTGCCTGCTTTTTTGCTTGCCCGATGGCCAAAGCCTGCTGGTAGATACGGGCCTGAAGGATACCTATCCCCGGGTTAAAGCCGTGCTGGAGCTAGCCGGGGTGCGCAAGATCGACCACCTGATCCTCACCCACGGCCATAAGGACCACATCGGCGGCCTTGAGCAGCTGGCCAAGGATTTCAAGATTGGCACGATCTACACCAATGCCTACGATACCGATACGTACAGCAAAAAGGAGCAGAAATTTCTCTTGGGCATTGCAAAGAACTGGGAGCAGCCGCGCCCGGCTATGGAGGATGCGGAAGGCCGAACTCTCGCCGGCCTGTTGCTGGGGAATGTTTCTGTGAATTTCCTGGCCCCCAGCCGAGCCTACAGCGATGCCGAGGATGATAACAACAACTCTCTGGTTTTACGCATAACACATGGCGATGTGGTGTTCCTGCTGATGGCGGATGCCACCGGCCTCATTGAAGAGGAGCTGCTCTCTTGGTACGGCCCTCCCGAATACGGCGGCGGAACCCATTATCTCTCCGCCTCCTTCCTCAAGGCGGGCCACCACGGCCAGGCGGGCGCCAACACACAGGCCTTTATTGAGGCTGTAGCCCCGGAGGCGGTCTACCTCACCGGCAACCGGGCGGAGGATGTGGATTCCCCGGATGAAGCCGTGCTCGGGCGTTATGAGGCCATAGGCGCAGAAACATATATTAATGAAGGAAATCAACTCGCCATCGTTTGGGTGAGCGACGGCGCGGCCCTCTCTACGGGCGAATATATCAACGCGGATTGATTTTGCGGCTGGCCCCGCCCGCCGCCGGAAGGGATACATTTTACGTATATGCTGGGAACATTGGTAAACGCGGGGGCAATTCTCACGGGAAGTCTCGTGGGCCTGCTGCTCAAAAAGGGCATCCCGGAAAAGATGAACGACGCCATCATGAAGGGCGTGGCGCTTTGCGTGCTCTACATCGGTCTCGACGGCTGCCTGGCGGGCACGAACGCGCTCATTACCATCCTTTCGATGGTGCTGGGGGCCATTTTCGGCTGCCTATTGGACTTGGATGGGCAGCTGGGCAGCCTGGGCAAATTTTTGGAGCGTCTGCTCCAATCCGGCAGCGGCAGCCTCGCCAACGGCTTCGTCACGGCCAGCCTGCTCTTTTGCGTAGGGGCCATGGCCGTGGTGGGTAGCTTGCAAAGCGGCCTCACAGGCGATCATACCACGCTTTTCGCCAAGTCCCTGCTGGATGGCATCTCCTCCATCGTTTTCGCCGCTAGCCTGGGCATGGGCGTAGCCCTTTCGGCTGCGGCCGTGCTGCTTTATCAGGGGGCCATCACCCTTTTGGCCCAAGCCCTCAGCCCCGTTTTGAGCGAGTTCGTGATCGCGGAGATGACCTGCGTGGGCAGCCTGCTGATCATCGCCCTGGGCTTGAATATGCTGGGCATAACCAAGATTAAAGTGATGAACTACGTGCCCGCCATCTTTCTCGTTATCCCCATCTGTTATTTGTTCTGACAAGCCCCGCCAACCCTTGCCCGGGCCGGTTTTATTGTGTATACTTTACTGGGAATATTTTAGCGATAATACGCGAAGGAGGATCTTACCGTATGCAATATTCACACGAAGTTGAAGAGATGTTTTGCGTCGCTAAAGGCGCGAAGCATGATCCGGCTCCCATCCCCGAGGAGGGAAAGTGGGTCAAAGCGAAGCAAATCAAGGATATCAGCGGCCTTACCCACGGCGTGGGCTGGTGCGCGCCCCAGCAGGGCGCCTGCAAGCTGACGCTCAATATCAAGGACGGCATCATCGAGGAAGCCCTCATCGAAACCCTGGGCTGCTCCGGCATGACCCACAGCGCCGCCATGGCCGCCGAAATACTGCCCGGCAAAACCATCCTTGAAGCGATGAATTCCGACCTGGTTTGCGACGCCATCAATACCGCTATGCGCGAGCTCTTCCTGCAGATCGTCTATGGCCGCAGCCAAACCGCTTTCTCCGAGGGCGGCCTGCCTATCGGCGGCGGCTTGGAAGACCTGGGCAAGGGCCTTCGGAGCCAGAT
>DHOI01000069.1:0-8868 GCA_002409725.1 Christensenella sp. UBA5394 | reverse complement strand
GGCACCATGTACGGCACGCAGAAAAAGGGCCCTCGCTATCTCGAGATGGCAGAAGGCTATGTGCTGGGCATCGGCCTCGACGAGGGCGGCGAGATCATCGGCTACAAGTTCGTCAACCTCGGCAAGATGATGGACGCCATCAAAAAGGGCGTGGACCCCAAAGAGGCCTACGAAAAGAACATCGGCACCTATGGCCGCTTCGCGGAAGCCGCCACCGTGCTGGATCCCCGCAAGCAGTAAGAGGAGGGCAAGGAAATGGCAATGTTTGAAGGATACGAAAGAAGGATCGAAAAGATCAACGCCGCCCTGGCCCAGCATGGCATCAAGAGCCTGGAAGCGGCGGATGAAATGCTCAAAGCCAAGGGCGTGGACGTGCGCTCCATCGTGATGGGCATCCAGCCCATCGCCTTTGAGAACGCCGTTTGGGCCTATACCCTGGGCGCGGCCATCGCTATCACCAAGGGCGTAAAGAGCGCGGCCGAGGCGGCCGAAGCCATCGGCGAGGGCTTGCAGGCTTTCTGCATCCCCGGCTCCGTGGCGGATCAACGTCAGGTGGGCCTGGGCCATGGCAACCTGGGCGCGATGCTCCTTAGGGAAGAGACCGCCTGCTTCGCCTTCCTGGCGGGCCACGAGAGCTTCGCCGCAGCCGAAGGCGCGATCGGCATCGCCCGCACGGCCAACAAGGTGCGCAAAAAGCCCCTGCAGGTCATCCTCAATGGCCTGGGCAAGGACGCAGCCTACATCATCAGCCGCATCAACGGCTTCACCTATTGTGAAACCGACTATAACCAATACACCGGCGAGCTGGCCATCGTTTCTACCAAGGCTTTCAGCCAGGGCGAGCGTGCCAGCGTACGCTGCTACGGCGCGGACGATGTGAACGAGGGCGTGGCCATCATGCGCCACGAGCAGGTGGATGTTTCCATCACCGGCAACTCCACAAACCCCACCAGATTCCAGCACCCCGTGGCCGGCACCTATAAAAAGTGGTGCACGGAGAACGGCAAGAAATATTTCTCCGTGGCCAGCGGCGGCGGCACCGGCCGTACCCTGCACCCGGATAACATGGCCGCAGGCCCCGCTTCCTACGGCATGACGGATACCATGGGCCGCATGCACAGCGATGCGCAGTTCGCGGGCAGCTCCTCCGTGCCCGCCCACGTGGAGATGATGGGCCTCATCGGCATGGGCAACAACCCCATGGTAGGCGCTACCGTGGCGGTGGCCGTGGCCGTAGCCCAGGCGGACTAAACCGCATATTAGGGGTTCTGGGGCCAAATCCCCCGGAGGCTTTATTCGTGAGCGGCGGCGTGTACGCCGCGAGCGAAAAGCCTTGCTTGCAAGGCTTTCCCCGCAGGGTCTGCTGGCCATGCCGTAGGCGCAAGCAAACCCTGTGAACTCAAAAAAGTGGCGCGTAGCCACTTTTTTGACACCTGAAAGGTGGTTGCTCGTGTTCGGCCTGATCGCCTATCTCTTTTGCCTCGTTTCCCTCGCCCTGTTGGGGGACGCGCTGTTCCTCGGCGGGAATTTTTTCCTCTCTCTCCCCCTACTGGCTGCCCCGGTTGCCGGGTTATGCGGCTTTCTCGTGGCAGCGGTGTGGTATTTGGATATCAAGACCCGCGAGCGGGCCAAAAAGAAGCGTGCGAAAGCCCTCGCTGCCATGGCCGTGGCCCTTTTGTGCTGCATCGGCAGCCTAATCTATCTTTTGATTCGGATGTTTGTGTGATATGACCTATACCAACCTTCGGCTATTATACCTACTGGATATTTTCCGTCAGGAGACGGACGAGGCCCATCGCCTCACCGTTCCCCAATTGGTGGATGCCCTGGCGGAACGGGATATCGCCGCCGAGCGCAAGAGCATCTACCGCGATATCCAGGCGTTAATCAAATACGGCGTGGATATCCATAAGAGCGCGGCCGGTTACTATCTCAAAGGCCGTGCCTTCCTCCCCGGGGAGGTTCGCATCCTGGCGGAAGCCCTGCGCGCCGCTCCCTTTCTCACCAGGCGGCGCACGGAGGATTTGACCAACCGACTGGGCCTATTTTTGAGCCGCCATCAGGCGCAAAGCGCCCTTGCACCCGGCCTGGGTGCGCCCAAGGCCCCCAACGACGAGGCTCTGCGCAGCCTGGAAGCCCTGCAAGCCGCCATTGCGGGTTGCTGCCAAATCACCTTTTCCTACAGAGAGGGCGAGAGCCAGGGCGGCTTCCCGGCCAACCGCCTGCGGGCCAGCCCCTATGCAATCATCATGGCCGAGGGCCGTTGCTGCTTGGTCTGTACCCTCGAAGGCCGGGAGGGTTTATCGCTGCTACCGCTTTCGCATATCACCGCCGTACGGCGGGATGCCACGCCCTGGCGGCATTTTGCGCGGGCGGGCCCCTATGCAGTCGCCTTTGACGCCTGGGATTACGCCGCCCGCCAGGCCCGCCTTTGTGCAGGCGAGCACGCCCCCCTGCTGCTCGCCTGCCGGGAGGAAGCGCTGCCTGCGGCGCTCGCACGCCTCGAGCCCTGCCAGCCCCCGCACAGGCAGGCGGATGGCCGTTTCCTGCTTGCGGCGGAGGCGTCACTGGGGCCGGACCTGACGGCCTGGCTGCTCTCATTTGGCGATGATCTGGAGGTGCTGGAGCCGCACGGCTTGCGGCAGGCCATGCGGCAAAGCCTGCAAGCGGCCTTGGCCATGTATGAGAACGAACCCGAACCACAGGAATAGACGAAGGGCGGCGCATCAAGGATGCGCCGCCCCTGCTTATTCTGAGGAAAGCTATTTATCCTACATAGGATTTGACTCGGTTCCAAGCGTCGTTGTAAACGGTGATAAAATCACCCAGATCGTGGAAGATCTCGCACTTATCGAGCAGCTCCTGTGGGGGGTTGTAGGTCTCGTTGTTGATATAGTCCTCGCCCATCAATTGTAGCGCCGGGGCATTGGGGGTGGAATAGCCAATATATTCGGCATTCTGCGCGGCCACGTCCGCGTCGCAGAGGAAGTTGATGAAAGCCTCGGCCTCCTCGGTATGCTTGCTGGTTTTGGGGATGATGATGTTGTCGAACCAGAGGTTGGTGCCGGTTTTGGGCACGGCATAAGCAAGATCCGGGTTCTCATCCATGCACCACATCGCGTCGCCGGAATAGACGATAGCCAGCGCGCCGCCGCCCGAGATCATGCGATCCTTGATGGAATCGCCCAGGTAGGCCAGCACCAGAGGCTTTTGGGCGATGAGGGCTTCCTCCGCGTCCTTGATATCCTGCTCGTCGCGGGTATTGACGGAGCGGCCCAGCTTCATCAGGGCCACGCCCATGGTATCGCGGATGCTGTCGTACATCAAAATCTGGCCGCTGTATTTCTCATTCCAGAGGATATCCCAGCTATCCACCGGGTCGCTCACCATGGTGGTGTTATAAAGAATACCCACGGTGCCCCACATATAGGGTACGGAGTATTTGTTGCCCGGGTCGAAATCCAGATCCATAAAGCGCTGGTCGATGTTGACGAGGTTAGGGATGTTATCCTTATTGAGCTCGTGCAGGAGATCCTGCGCCACCAGCTTTTCGATAATATAGTCCGAAGGGAAGCAGACATCGTAGATGCAATCCGGCTCCTGCAGCTTGACCATCATCTCTTCATTGGTGGCCATGGAGGTGTAGTTGATCTTGATGCCGCTTTCCTCTTCGAACTCGGTGAGCAGCGCTTCGTCGATATAATCCCCCCAGTTGAGGACATAAAGGGTGGTGGCCTTCTCGCCGCCGACGCAACCGCAAAGGGCTGCGATCATTAGCAGGGCCAGGATGAGCGCGATCTTTTTCTTGATATTCGAGTACAGGTTCATGGGCAGGGTTCCTCCTTTTCGGTTTTGCATGCGCCGCCCGGCGGGCGGCGGCCTGGTCTATCTGCGGCGCGCCCTATCGGGCTGCGTTACAGGCGCTTTATTTGCTTCTCCGCTTCGCGCTCCTCCTTGAGGCTGCGCAGGTTCACGAAGAGCAGCAATGTCATCACCGCCACGAACATAATGGCGCTCAGGGCGTTGATCTTGGGGCTGATGCCCCGGCGGGCGATGGAGTAGATGTAGATCGACAGGTTCTGGATGCCGGAGGTGGCGAACCAGCTTACCACGAAATCATCCAGGCTCAGGGTGAAGGAGAGGATAAAGCCCGAAACGATGCCCGGCATGATATCCGGGATCACCACCTTGCGCAGGGCCATCCAGGGCGTGCAGCCCAGGTCCATCGCCGCCTCGTAAAGGTTGTTGGAGCTTTGGCGCAGCTTGGGCAGCACGGAGAAGATTACATAAGGGATGTTAAAGGTGATGTGCGCGATCAGCATGCGAGTATACCCGCCCTTAATGCCAAGGAGCGCAAAGAGCATCATAAAGCTGATGCCGGTGACCAAATCCGGGTTTACCATGGGCAGCTGGGAAATATTCTCCACCACGGATTTGGGGCTCTTCTTCATGGAGTGGATGCCGATGGCGGCAAAGGTGCCGATGGCCGTGGCCGCGATAGCGGAAATAATGGCCACAGACAAGGTGACCCACAGCGCGTCCATGATGGTTGCATCCGAAAGCAGGGCCTCGTACCACTTAAAGGAGAAACCGGACCAATGGCCCATGGTTTTGGATTCGTTAAAGGAGAACACCATCAACACGATGATGGGCGCATAGAGGAAGAGCAGCATCAGCCCCAAATAGGTGCCCTTGAAAAAGTCGGCTATCCGTTTCACCAGAGCATACCCCCTTCCTCACCGGCCTCGCGCTCGGCCCGCCGCATCACGGCCATGGAAATCAGCACCAGCACCAGCAAGATGAAGCTAAGCGCGCTGCCCACGGGCCAGGCATCCCGGCCCAGGGTGATGAACTGGTTCTCGATCAAATCGCCATAAAGCATGAATTTGCTGCCGCCCAAAAGTCTGGAGATGGCAAAGGCGGTAATGGCGGGAATGAACACCATGGTGATGCCGCTGATCACGCCGGGGATGGACTGGGGCAGGATCACCTTAAAAAAGGTGGTCACGCCGTTCGCGCCCAAATCATAAGCCGCCTCCACCAAGGATTTATCCAGCTTGACCAGAACGGAGTAGATGGGCAGCACCATAAAGGGCAGGAAGTTATACACCGTACCCAGCATGATGGCCTCCTCCGTATATAGTAGGTTCTGCGGCGGCAGGCCGAAGAAAGCCAGGATGGAATTGAGGATACCGGCGCTATCGAGCAGGGCCTGCCAGGCATAGGTGCGCAGCAGGAAATTCATCCACATGGGCACCACGAAAAGCACGTAGAGGATGGCAGCGGTGCTCTTTTTCATGGTGGAAAGCATCCAGGCGATGGGATAGCCCAGCAGCAGGCAGATAACGGTGGCCTCAAAGGCGATCCACACGGAGCGGGCTAGCACCTGCATATAGATCGGATCGCGCAGCGCAGCCCCTAGGTTCGTAAGCGTAAAGGCCCCATTCTTGGTGAAGGCATACCAGACGATCAGCAGCATGGGCGCCAGGATGAAGATCAGCATCCACACGATGTAGGGGTAGGCAAACACGGTGCGCTTCATTCCGCTTCCTCCTCCGCCAGCTCCTCCACGATGGCAGCCTCAAAGCGCTCATCCGCCGTGGGGGCCTCCTGCTCATCCGGGTTAAGGCTTTTGTGCATGATGTGGATGGCATCCGGCACGATGGTCATGCTTACCCGGCTCTCCGGGGCGATATAATCCGTAGAATGCACCGTCCACACGAAGCCGTCCGTATCCACCCGGAACTCATAATGCACGCCCATAAACAGCACGCTTTTAACCACGCCTGCAAGGCCCGTACGGCCTTCTTCGATGGGATACAGGTCGATATCCTCGGGCCGCACCACCACATCAACCTGGGAATTTTGGGCAAAGCCCGCGTCCACACACTCATATTCGCGGTCATGGAAGCGCACCCGATAATCCTCCAGCATCACGCCGGGCAGGATGTTGCTCTCGCCGATGAACTTGGCTACGAAGATGTTCTTGGGCTCGTTATAGATATCCGCGGGCGTGCCGATCTGCTGGATTACGCCCTCGTTCATCACCACGATGGTATCGCTCATGGTAAGGGCCTCTTCCTGGTCATGCGTTACATAAATAAAGGTAATGCCCAGCTTTTGCTGCATGCGCTTGAGCTCGAGCTGCATGCCCTTGCGCAGCTTGAGATCCAGCGCGCCCAGGGGCTCATCCAAAAGCAGCACCTGCGGCCGGTTCACCAGCGCCCGGGCGATGGCTACCCGCTGCTGCTGGCCGCCCGAAAGCTGATCCACCCAGCGCTTGCCATAGCCCACCAGATTGACCAGCTCCAGCATTTCGTTGACTCTGGTTTCGATCTCGGCCTTGGGCAGCTTTTGGATTTTTAGGCCAAAGGCGATGTTGTCGTAAACATTTAAATGGGGAAAGAGGGCGTATTTCTGGAAGACCGTATTCACCCGCCGCTTGTAGGGGGGCACATGTGTAAGATCCTTGCCATCCATGACCACCTGGCCGCTTGAGGGCAGGGCAAAGCCCGCAATCAGGCGTAGCATGGTGGTTTTGCCGCAGCCCGAAGGCCCGAGCAGGGTAAGGAACTCCCCGTCGCGGATATATAAATCGATATTTTTAAGCACGTCCACGCCGTCGTATTCCTTGCGCAGCTGCTGAAGGTCAATCAAATGCTTGCTCATCATCCAATCCTCGTTCTCATAATTTAGAAAGAAGGCGGCGTGGCCACCCACAGGAGCCTAGCCTCGCTGCGGCCCATATTTTTGATAAAATGCAGGCTGGCGGGCTGGAAGCAGAAGCTTTCGCCCCGCCGCACGCGGTGCTTCTGTTCACCCAGGAAGATATATACGCTGCCTGCAAGCACATAGCCGAATTCCTCGCCCTCGTGGGGGTCCTGGGCCGGCGTTTCCCCGCCGGGAGAGAGCGTTACAAGGATGGGCTCGAGCTGGTTCTTCTGGGCGTTGGGCACCAGCCACTCGATGGCGTAGCCTTTTTCCACATCCTCCTTGATGAACATATCCTCGGCCGCGAAGACTACCTTCTGCGGCGTAGCCTCTAAAAAGAAGGCGGAGATATCCGTGCCCAGCGTCTCGAGTATATCCATAAGCGTAGCAATGCTGGGCGAGGTCAGGTTGCGCTCGAGCTGGGAGATGAAGCCCTTGGAAAGCTCCGTCCGCGCCGCCAGTTCTTCCTGCGTGAGGCCCAGCTTGAGCCGCTGCCGCTTGATCTTATCGCCGATGTCTATCATAGCTTTCCCTCTTTTTTGCGGCCGCGCCGCTGGCATAAATATAAACCCAAAGTTTAGAGACTCTAAACACGCATAGAAGATTAAACCACCTTTACGCGTGAAAGTCAAGTATTGCGTTACTTTTTGTTTATTATTGTTGTGAGTGGGCCATCTGTAGCCGCTTTGTGAAAAAACTAGCCGCGCATTGCTGGGGGCGGAGCCGTATGCTATAATATAGACAATATTATGCGAGGTATCGGCATGAAGCGACAGCGTTTCAGTCGGCGTGGGCGCAAAATTCGCCGGCGCCGCAGCATTAAGCAAAGCAATTGGTGGCCCTTTCTGCTTATCGGCGGGGCCATTTTGCTCGTTTTAACCATCGCCGCGCTGATCTTTTATTTGGCGCTACCAAAGGCTGCGGAATGGTTGAATTTTGATTACAAGCCGCCTTTCCTGCCGGAGGCTACCCCTGCGCCCACCCCCCGCCCCACACCTACTCCACACCCCATCACCTATTTCAATGCTACGGAGCACACGCAGGAGGTGGTGCTGGATCTTCCCGCCGAATATAAATGGCTCTCCGATCCCTTCGTACACAATGGCAAGATGATCATCTGCGCGGGCAAGGCCATTCAGGCGGACAACAACCGGGTTCACATGCAGCAGATGTGCTGGTTCGACCCGGCGGCCCGTACCTCGGAGCTCCTGTCCCTCTCCCCAGAGAACGCCCACTTCATGTTCCCCAAGTTCAACGACAAGTGGCTGGTATACCTGGACGCCAAGATGGACGGCGGCGGCGCGCTGATGGCTGTAGATCTCACGGCCAGTCCATTTAATCCCGTAAAGATCAAGGATATCTATACAGGCCAGCCCGAGCCCATACTCGACGGCGACAACGTGGCCTTTATGGATCGCACGGGCTCCAAGCGGGAAAAGCTCTTCGTTTGCGACCTAACTACCATGGAAAGCACGGTGGTCGAGATGTTCCCCGGCACGGTATACGGCCAGAGCAAGCCCAGCCTGTACAAGGGGAAGCTACTTTGGGCGGATTCCGCCACGGCGGAGGGCGAATCGGATATCTCGAGCATCAACTATATCGACCTGAGCTCTTCCATCATCAGCAGCTACACCCCCGGCACCTTTGTGCACGATCCAAAGAGCATCGGCCCGTATACGGCCTGGCTCTCGGATGTGCACGGCAACGCTACCCAGCTTTACGCTGCGCGCGGCCTCGCAGGCACGCCCGAGCTGCTGGACAGCGCGGTGGTGGATTTTGGTATGGGTTCGGATTTCGTTGCCTATTCTCGGGGCGAATCCGTCTATGTATATATGTTTGAAACCAAGAACATCTACCGCCTGACCCACGATTATGAATACGCCCAGTTCCTGGGCATCAGCGATGATTATGTATTCTGGATGGACGTGACCACCCGCGAGCGGGATATCGTCAAGTTCGTCGCCATCCCCTGATCCACCATCATTATATTTTGAAAGGACGCGCCATGGCCAAGCAGGCTAAAACCATCTTCCTCTGCGGTGAATGCGGCTACGAAAGCGGCAAGTGGCTGGGCAGGTGCCCGGCTTGCGGCAGTTGGAATACCTTGGTCGAAGAAAAGGTGCTGGCCCCCACCTCCCAGGCGGCCTTCGCGGGCCA
>DHOI01000027.1:5675-9178 GCA_002409725.1 Christensenella sp. UBA5394 | reverse complement strand
GCCTCGGCCGCCTTGGCAACCTCCGCCTCCTTTTTGGCATAGCCCTCGGCTGTGAGGGCCTGCATGGCCTCTTCCAGTTTAGCCGCGTCATTGATGGACTCGACAGCCTTGCGGCAGTCCAGCCCGGTGAGCTGGGCAAAATCCACGCAAAGGCCCTTCACATCCCATTCTTCGGGGGGTAGGGAGGCCGGGCAATACTGGGCGCAGCGAAGCTGCACGCTCTCGGCCGCCATTTGCATAACGCTCTCGCGTATATCCTCGCCCATCAGCACCTTGCGGCGCTGGCCGTAGATGATTTCGCGCTGGCGGTTCATTACGTCGTCGTATTGCAGCACGTTTTTACGGATGTCAAAGTTGTGCGCTTCCACACGCTTTTGCGCGCTCTCGATCTGCTTGGTCAAAAGGCTCACCTCGATGGGGATATCGTCCTCGGGTGTGAGCTTTTCGAGCAGGCCCTTGATGCGTTCGCCGCCGAAGCGCTGCATCAAATCATCTTCCATGGAGATGTAGAAGCGGGTGGAGCCGGGATCGCCCTGGCGGCCCGCGCGGCCCCGCAGCTGGTTGTCGATGCGGCGGCTCTCGTGGCGCTCCGTGCCGATGATGTGCAGGCCGCCCACGGCCACCACCTGGTCGTGCTCCGCATCCGTATCCTTCTTATGCCGCTCGTAGGCCTCGGCATATTGAGCCCGCGCCTCCAATATGGCCGGATCCCGCGTTTCCGCGTGGCCCGTAGCCTCTTCCAGAAGCTCCGGCTCCATGCCCGCGCCCCGTAGCTCCCGCCGGGCCAAAAATTCCGGGTTGCCGCCCAGCAGGATGTCCGTGCCGCGGCCCGCCATATTGGTGGCGATGGTCACGCTGCCGAGCTTGCCCGCCTGGGCCACGATCTCGGCCTCTCTAGCGTGCTGCTTGGCGTTGAGCACCACGTGGTCTATGCCCCGGCGCTTGAGCATATCGGAAAGCTGCTCGCTCTTTTCCACGGAGATGGTGCCCACCAGAATGGGCTGACCGCTCTTGTGGATCTCCACGATCTCGGTCACCACGGCCTTGAGCTTGCCTGTGATGGTGGTGTAGACTACGTCGTTGTTATCCACCCGGCAAAGGGGCTTGTTGGTTGGGATCTCCACCACGTCCAGGTCGTAGATGGACTGGAACTCCTGCTCCTCGGTTTTGGCCGTGCCCGTCATGCCGGCCAGCTTCTGATACATGCGGAAGTAATTCTGGAAGGTGATGGTGGCCAGGGTCTTGTTTTCCCGCTCCACCTTCACGCCTTCCTTGGCTTCCAAAGCCTGGTGCAATCCGTCGCTGTAGCGGCGGCCCAGCATCAGCCTGCCTGTAAATTCATCCACGATCAGCACCTGGTCGTCCTGCACCACGTAGTCCTTATCCCGCTGGAAAAGGGCGTGGGCCTTAAGGGCCTGCTGGATGTGATGGTTTGTTTCGGTATTCTCCGTGGCCGAAATATCCTCGAGATTGAAGAACTGTTCGGCCTTACGCATGCCCTCCTGGGTGAGGGCCACGGTACGGGCCTTGATATCAGCCATGTAGTCGCCGCTCTCGGGCTGCTCTTCGCCCATGAGCTGCTCGGATTTGCTCAGCTTGATGATGTTCTCGCCCCGGGTGAGCCTGCGTACGAATTTATCCGCGCGCTCGTACATATCGGTGGATTGCTCGCCGTGACCGGAGATGATCAGAGGGGTGCGAGCCTCGTCCACGAGGATGGAGTCCACCTCGTCCACAATGGCATAGTTCAGCGCCCGCTGCACCATCTGCTCGCGCTGCACCACCATGTTATCCCGCAGGTAGTCGAAGCCGAACTCGTTGTTGGTGCCGTAGGTGATATCGCTGTTGTAGGCGGCTCTGCGCTCCTCGGGGCTTAGGTCATGGATGATGCAGCCCACGGTGAGGCCGAGGAAGCGGTAGATCTTGCCCATCCACTGGGCATCGCGGCTGGCGAGGTAGTCGTTCACGGTCACGATGTGTACGCCCTGGCCCGTAAGGGCGTTGAGGTAGGCGGGCAGGGTTTCGGTGATGGTTTTGCCCTCGCCTGTTTTCATCTCGGCGATGCGACCCTGGTGCAGCACGATACCGCCGATCAGCTGCACATCGTAATGCCGCTGGCCGATGGTGCGCTTGGCCGCCTCCCGCACCACGGCGTAGGCTTCGGCTAGGAGAGCGTCCAGGGTTTCGCCCGCGTCAAGCCGCGCCCTGAAAAGATCCGTTTTGGCGCGCAGCTGCGCGTCCGTCAGCGCGGCCGTCTCCTTTTCGAGGGCGTTTATCTTATCCACGAGGGGGCGCAGCTTACGCAGCTGGCTTTGGGATGTATTACCCAGGATCGTATCGATCAAACCCATGTCAAATGCCTCCAGGCCCTAGATTTTGCTAACAGCAATTGTACCATACATCCACCCGCGTTACAAACCCGACGCATCATTCGTCACCAAAACTTTGCATACGCGTATCTTCAACAAGGGCTTTCGGCGCGGGGGCCATCTGTGTTATGATACCCTCTGTAGGTATATTAAGAAGGGGGAGGCACAGCGGGATGAAGCAAACCATGGAAAAAAGCCAAACGGGCCAGGCGCTGGGCGTCGTTTGCGCGCTGGCCGCTTCCGGCCTGTTCGGCTTCAGCTTTTTGGCCACCAAAGTTGCCGTTTCCCAGGCCCCGGTTTTCAGCCTGTTGAGCTGGCGCTTCATCATGGCCTTTGCGGCCATGTCCCTTTGCGCGGCGCTGGGCATATTCAAAATCCAGCTGAAGGGAAAAAGCCTTTGGCCCCTCCTTTTCGTTTCCCTCTTCCAGCCCATTTTATACTTTCTGGGGGAAACCTTTGGCCTTACGCGCATCAGCTCCAGCGAGAGCGGCACCATCATCGCCTGCATCCCCCTCATCACCCTGCTGCTCATGCCCATCCTCACCAAAGAACAACCCACCCGGCGGCAATGGGTCAGCATCACCATCTCCGTTCTGGGCGTGATTCTGGTGGGGGCCACCAAGGGGGCCGCCGCATCCTTCAGCCTTGCCGGCTACCTGCTGGTGATGCTGGCCGCGGTGAGCGACGCCGTGTTTTTAAACCTCACGCGCCGCTTTAGCGCCTACACGGGCGTGGAGCGCTCCTATGTGATGGCCGGTGTGGGCGCGGTGGTTTTTACCGCTATCGCCCTAATCGAGAACGGCCTTGCGGGCACGCTGTCCACGTTTTTCCTGCTGCCCTTTCATAACCGAGCCTTCCTCCTGGGCTGCCTCTACCTGGCCGTGGGCTGTTCCGTAATCGCCTACATCCTGCGCAACCTGGCCATCTCGAGGCTGGGGCCGGGCCGCGCGGGCAGTTTTGCCGGCGCGACCACGCTGGTGAGCGTGCTGGCCGGCGTACTCCTCTTGGACGAAGGCTTTGACCTACTCCAGGGCCTGGGCACGCTGCTGGTGCTCATGGGTGTATATGGGGCCAATGCCCTGCCCCGCGCCGCCCTCTCCGCCGAGGCCGTCCAGCCCGGGGCTCTCCAGCCCG
>DHOI01000027.1:3110-5484 GCA_002409725.1 Christensenella sp. UBA5394 | reverse complement strand
CAGCCCGGGGCTCTCCAGCCCGGGACTCTCCAGCCCGGGACTCTCCAGCCCGGGACTCTCCAGCCAGAACCGGTCCAACCCGAAGCCGTCGAAGAACTCGCGCCGCCTGCGGCGGATACGGCGGCGGAAACGGAGGCTTGATATGCTGCGGATTTTCTTTTTTATCATAGGCGCGCTGCTCACGCTGGATACCGTGGCGCTTTCCATGGTATCCAACGGCAACCTGGGCACGGCCCTGCCCGCTGTGCTGGGCGTGCCGCTGGTACTGCTGGCCCTCTTCTACCCTGCCCTTTCGGCCTGGTTCGCCACGCCCGTGGGCCATGCCTGTAAGGCGCTTATCATCTGCCTTTACGCCGCCTTTTTCCTGGTGGCGGCCAGCATGACGCTCTTTCTCAAGAGTGCGGAGCATGAGGAAGTGGAACCGAATCGCGATGTGCTCATCGTGCTGGGCTGCGCCGTGCGAAACGGCCGCCCCTCCCTCACCCTGCGCTACCGGCTGGATGCGGCCCTTGCCTACCTTGCCCAAAGCCCGGATACCACCGTGATCGTTTCCGGCGGCCAGGGCCCGCAGGAGTCCGTGTCCGAGGCCAGGGCCATGGCCGAATATCTCACAGCCCATGGCGTCGACCCGGCCCGCGTTATCTTGGAGGATCGGTCCGCCAGCACCTATGAAAACTTTAAGTTCTGCAAGACCATCCTGGATGAGCGCTTCGGGCCGGATGCTTCCGTGGCCTTCGTGACCACGGGCTTCCATTTATACCGGTCCCGCAGGGTGGCGGCTATGCACGGCATCGCGGCCGCCGGTATCCCCGCCCGGGATATCTGGTACAGCGCGCCCAACAACTACTTGCGCGAGGGCCTCGCCGTGATCGCCTACACCCTCGCGGGCAAGCTCACCTAAAGTGGAGCTGGCAAATTGCGGCCTTTTTATTGACTTTGGGCCCCATCCATCATATACTGAATGGATTGTTTTTTCAGGATCGCATCCTGCTTTAACGCGTTATGACGGCGGCCTCGGCCGCTTCCATATAATTTTTAAATTTTGATAAAAGGAGCGGATCATGAGCATACCCGTAACCTTTGGCGAATTCGTATTTAACGACGCGGCCATGAAGGCACGGCTGCCGGCCCAAACCTACCTGGCCCTCAAGGACACCATCCGCTGCGGCAAGCCGCTGGAGGTGGATGTGGCCGGCGAGGTGGCCCTAGCCATGAAGGAATGGGCCATCCAAAAGGGCGCCACCCACTTCACCCATTGGTTCCAGCCCCTCACGGGCTGCACAGCCGAAAAGCACGACGGCTTCCTTTCACCTGCCCCGGATGGCAGCGCCATGCTGGAATTCTCCGCCAAGGAGCTGGTCATGGGCGAGCCGGATGCTTCGAGCTTCCCTTCGGGCGGCCTTCGAGCCACCTTCGAGGCCCGGGGCTACACAGCCTGGGATCCAACCAGCTATGCCTTCATTAAAGATGGCACTCTTTGCATCCCCACCATCTTCTGCTCCTACAGCGGCGATTCGCTGGATAAGAAAACGCCCCTTCTGCGCTCCATGCAGGCCATTGATGAGCAGGCCCGCCGTATCCTGCATCTTTTCGGCCATGAGGATGTGCGCCGGGTAATCGCCACCGCCGGAGCCGAACAGGAATATTTCCTGGTTAAAAAGGAGCTTTTCGACAAACGACCCGATCTACGCTTCTGCTCGCGCACCCTGCTGGGCGCGCCCGCGCCCAAAGGTCAGGAGCTGGAAGATCACTATTTCGGCGCGCTCTCGCCCCGCGTGGTCGCTTTTATGCGGGATGTGGACGCGGAGCTTTGGAACCTGGGCGTTTTCGCCAAAACCGAACACAAGGA
Source organism: Christensenella sp. UBA5394 (assembly GCA_002409725.1). Classification (GTDB taxonomy): domain Bacteria; phylum Bacillota; class Clostridia; order Christensenellales; family CAG-138; genus Pelethousia. The sequence continues at coordinate 3,635 of DHOI01000027.1, read as the reverse complement.
AGCGGCCCCCGGCCAATATGAGCTGGCCTGCGTCTATTCGGACGCCAACGCAGCCACGGATCACAACCAGCTGGTGATGGAGTCCCTGCGCAATACAGCCCTTCGGCACGGCATGGTTTGTTTGCTGCACGAAAAGCCTTTTGCCGGCATCAACGGCAGCGGCAAGCACAACAATTGGTCTTTGGCCACGGATACGGGCGTAAATCTGCTCGAACCCGGCAAAAGCCCCAAGGATAACCTTCAGTTCCTGCTCTTCCTCGCCGCGGTCATCCAGGCTGTGGATACCTATCAGGATCTGCTGCGGGTAGCTGTATCCGGCGCCGGCAACGACCAGCGCCTAGGCGGCTTTGAAGCGCCCCCGGCCATCATCTCCGTTTATCTGGGCGATACGCTTGCCGATCTCTTGGGCTCCATCGAGCGCAAGGAGGATTACGTTGAAGGGGCTGTGCGCATGCTGGAGAGCGGCGTTTGCGTGGTGCCCTCCCTGCCCATGGATACCACGGACCGCAACCGTACCTCTCCCTT
>DHOI01000027.1:0-2910 GCA_002409725.1 Christensenella sp. UBA5394 | reverse complement strand
GGACCGCAACCGTACCTCTCCCTTCGCCTTTACAGGCAACAAGTTCGAATTCCGCATGCCCGGCGCCAGCCATTCCATTGCGGATGTCAATACCGTGCTCAATACCATCGTGGCCGAATCCCTACGCCAGTTCGCGGACAAGCTGGAAAAGGCCGCCGATTTCCGCCATGAGGCCTTCCGCACCATCCGGCACGCAGTACGGGATCACAAGCGCATCCTCTTCAGTGGCAACGGCTACAGCGCCGATTGGACCGCCGAAGCGGAAAGGCGGGGACTGTTGAACCTGCCCACCACGGCGGACGCCCTGCCCAGCTTTATTGCGCCCAAAAACATTGAGCTTTTTGCCCGCTATGGCATCTTCACCGAGCGGGAATTGCGCTGCCGCTACGAGATCCAGCTGGAAAACTATGTAAAGATGGTGCACATCGAGGGGGCCACGCTTCTCGAGATCACCCGGCGCAGCGTGCTGCCCGCCATGATCGCCTATCAAAAGGAGCTGGCTGAAGCCGTATCCCTCAAGCGCAGCCTCATCATGGACGGCAGCGTGGAGGAAGAGCTGTTGACCCGGCTTTCCAACGGCTCCACCGAATTGCATCGCGCCTGCGGCGCTTTGGCCGAAGCACTGGCCCTCCCCGAGGGCGATGGCTGCCACGCGGACGCCCTCTACTGCAAGGATCACATCCTGCCCGCGATGCGCGACGTGCGCGCCGCCGCGGATAGCTTGGAGCAGGCCGCGCCCTGCTCGGTCTGGCCCCTGCCCTCCTATGAGGAGCTCCTGTTCGATTTATAATTATGACATGGGGCGCGTAAGCGCCCCTTGTTTTTTCAGGCGCACCGCCGCATATAAAAGATCCTAATGGTTTATTTGCGCGGTATATCCCCGGATGCGTCTTGACAGATACTCGGGCGAGATTTATCATATTTACAGACGAGTGGCCGGGTCATTGCCATCGTTTTCTTATGTACTTCCATCGCCCATCATTTCCCCGTATCAGGCGGGGTTAAATAAGCAACCATTGTTGGAGGTATCAAATGAACGCTTACATCGAAGCAGTCCTCGAAAAAGTTAAAAAGCGCGACGCACACGAGCCCGAATTCCTGCAAACCGTAGAAGAAGTCCTCCGCAGCCTGGAGACCGTGGTCAGCCAGCATCCCGAATATGAGAAAGCTGGCCTGCTCGAGCGGCTCACCGAGCCCGAGCGTACCATCGAGTTCCGCGTTTCCTGGGTGGACGACGCCGGCAAGGTCCGGGTCAACCGGGGCTTCCGGGTCCAGTTTAACTCCGCCATCGGCCCCTACAAGGGGGGGCTGCGGCTGCATCCCACCGTCAACGCCTCGGTCATTAAATTTCTGGGGTTCGAGCAGACCTTTAAAAACAGCCTGACGGGCCTGCCCATGGGCGGCGCCAAGGGCGGCTCCGACTTTGACCCCAAGGGCAAATCCGATATGGAAGTGATGCGCTTCTGCCAGAGCTTTATGTTTGAGCTTGCACGCCATATCGGTCCTGATACCGACGTTCCTGCCGGTGATATTGGTGTGGGCGCCCGTGAGATCGGTTATATGTTCGGCACGTATAAAAAAATCGTAAACCGCTTTGACGGCGGGGTTTTGACCGGGAAAAGCCTGGCCTTCGGCGGCTCCCTGGCCCGCGCCCAGGCCACCGGATACGGCCTGTGCTATTTTGCCAAGGAATCGCTCATGTTGCAGAGAAACGAAAGCTTTGACGGAAAAACCGTTGTGATTTCCGGGTCCGGAAACGTTGCCCAGTATGCCGCCGAAAAATGCGCGCTGTTGGGCGGTAAGGTGGTCGCCATGAGCGATTCCGCCGGATTCATCTATGATCCCAACGGCATCAACCTTGAAGTACTGATGGACATCAAGCAGGTTCGCCGCGAACGGATCAAGGTCTATGCAGATGAAGTTCCAGGCTCTGTGTACAGCGAGGGCTGCCGGAACATCTGGCGCGTCAAATGCGATATTGCCATGCCTTGTGCGTCTCAAAATGAGATGGACGAGGCGGACGCCGGAGAGCTGATCAAAAACGGGTGCATGGCGGTGTTCGAGGGCGCCAATATGCCCCTTACGCCGGAAGCCATCGACACGGTGGTTGGTTCCGGACTTCTTTACAGCCCCGGCAAGGCGTCGAACGCGGGCGGCGTCGCCACGTCGGGCCTGGAGATGACGCAAAACAGCATGCGCCTGTCCTGGACTTTCCAGGAGGTGGACGATAAGCTGCATGGGATTATGCAGAACATTTTCAGGGCTTGCTACGAGGCTTCCGACGCCTGCGGCAAACCCGGCAACCTTATGGTTGGGGCGAATGTGGCAGGCTTTCTGAAGGTTGCCGACGCGATGCTGGCTCAGGGAATAGTCTGACCGCACGGCTTCGGCGCGCCGGCGGAAAAAGTCCGCCTGTGCCGCGCATAATGGAATTATCATGATGAAAAGGCCCGCTGCCTGTGGCAGCGGGCCTTTTGTTTACGGGCGGAAGGCATCGGCTCTTAGGTTTTGGCTTCTTCCATTTCTACCAGATCCTCCCCGTATTCATCGATCTCCTTTTCTTTCTTTTTGCGGTAAGTCAGCTGGCAAAACAATATACTCAGCTCATACAGGAAGATCATGGGAACGCCGACCATGATCTGGGAGACGACATCGGGCGGAGTAATGATGGCGGCGATGATAAATATCACCAGAATGGCATACTTCCGGACCTTTTTCATGAAAGCCGGCTTTAATATTCCGAACTGTGACAGAAGCATCGCGATAATGGGCATTTCGAAAACGATACCGAAGGTGAGCACCAGGCCGATCACAAAGTTCAAATAATTCTGGAAGGATACGCTGGCGGACACCAGGGAGCTTGTGCTGTAACTTGAAAGGAACCGCACCATCATAGGCATTGCGACGATA
>DHOI01000092.1:4056-8537 GCA_002409725.1 Christensenella sp. UBA5394 | reverse complement strand
ACCGTTAAATTGCAATTTAACGGTCCGTAAACGATTTGCGGCAAGCTGCCGAGATTTAGCTTATTGCGCCGCCGGGTCCGGAGCGGTAATCTGCGTGGGTTCCTCGCCGGTAGGAGGCTGCGGGGACGGCATACCCTCGTCTTTATTGCGGCTGAAGAAGACGAAGAAAGGCTGCGTCACACTCACCACAATGGAAAGCACCAGATAAAGCGTGGCGTTCTTCGGGGTACAGGATTTATACACCTTATAAAGGGCGATATAATAGAACACCGCGTAAACGATAGCCATGGCCAGCAGCAGGAAATACAGCACCAGAAAACCCATGATAAAGGGCGCGAAGGCTAACTCATCATACATCAGCTCAGGCGTGAGGCCCTTGATAATGGCCACGATGAGCAGCACGAGAAAGCATAAAGACACGGCGGACGTGCCGATATCCAGCCCCAGGAGCAGACCGCGCTGGCGCTTGGTTTTGCCCTCGGCCAGATAGGCGTATTGATCCGCCAAACTGCCTATGATCCATGCCTGGCCGCCGATGGGTAGCCATGCCAGGCCCGGGTGGGGGATGCCCCGGCGCTTGGCCATGGCATAGAAGCCCAGGGAGGAAAGCACGTAAAAGCCAATGCCCAGCAGAAGCATAAAGCCCATGACGATACCATAAATCGTCCAGAACATGGGAAGGAAAGAACTGCTCAAATTAATATCCTCCTATACAATAAGGTCGTAAGATCGCCGCGTCAAGGCGCTAGGCCCGGATCACGTCGTGCACCATGGGCGCGCGGGCGGGCTGCTCCGGGGAGAGGCGCACGGCCCCCCGCAGCAGGGCCGCGGCTTCCTCCAAGCGGGTCTCGTCGTTCACATAAAGGGTGGCCAGCGGTTCATCCTTGGCTACGTAATCCCCCTGGCGCTTATGCATCACCAGGCCCACGGCCGGGTCGATGCTGTCCGTTTTCTTGGCCCGGCCCGCGCCAAGAATCTGCGCGGCTGAGCCGATGCGATTGGCCTCCATGGCCTCAATATAGCCTGCTTCCGCCAGAAGCACGGGCGCTTGCCGCCTGGTTTTGCACAGGGCGTCCATATCATCCAGGCAGCCCGGCGCTGCGCCCAGGGAGACAAGCATGGCCTCAAGCTTTTTTAGGCCCGCGCCGCTCTCAAGCGCCACACGCAGCTTGGCTCCGGCCTCTTGCTCATTGGCGGCCAATCCGCCCAATATCAGCATATGGGAAGCGAGCAGCATGCAGACCTCATACAGCGGGTCGGTTTCGGGGATCTTGCCGCGAAGCAGCTCCACGGCCTCCCGCACCTCCAGCGCGTTACCCACGGCCAAGCCCAGGGGCTGATCCATATCCGTGATCACAGCCACGGTTTTGCGGCCTACGTGCTCGCCGATGCGCACCATGGTTTTTGCCAATTCCCGGGCCTCGTCCAGGGTCTGCATGAACGCGCCGCTTCCCATCTTCACATCCAGCACGATGGCATCCGTGCCTGCGGCCAGCTTTTTGCTCATCACGCTAGAGGCGATGAGGGGGATGCTCTCCACCGTGCCCGTCACATCCCTAAGGGCGTACATCGTTTTATCCGCGGGCACCAAATCGCCGGTTTGGCCGATCACGCACAGGCCGATCTGCCGCACGATGCGCTTGAAGGAATCGATATCCACATTGATCGATACGCCGGGGATGGATTCAAGCTTATCTAGTGTGCCCCCCGTGTGGCCCAAACCCCGGCCGCTCATCTTGGCCACGGTGCCGCCGCAGGCGGCCACCAAGGGCGCGATCACCAAGGTGGTTGTATCCCCCACCCCGCCGGTGGAGTGCTTATCGAGCTTGACGCCGGGCAAATCGGAAAGATCCACCACCTCGCCCGAATGCCACATGGCCTCGGTGAGGTAGGCGGTTTCCGCTTCACCCATACCCTGAAAGCAAATGGCCATCATCCAGGCGGATATTTGGTAATCCGGTATGGATTTATCGACCAGCCCTTTCATAATATAGGCCAGTTCCTCTTTGGTATGCGCCCCGCCGGCGCGTTTTTTCAGTATCAAATCTACCATGCGCATAGCCAATCCCTCCAGCTCTGTGATATGCAGTGCGAAATGCGCCACAACCGGGCGCATCCACAGACTATTCACTGAATATCATTTTAACATATTCCCTAGACGCTTTCAACACACAGCGCCGCCCGCCCCGTATGGCCGTGCGCCCCGCGGGGAACACTTTTTATCATGACGGATTGGGAAAAATTGACGGCAGACCTGGTAGACGCGCTTGAGCAAAGCCGCATCCGCGAATTGGCGCAGGTGCTCACCAATACCCGCCGCCTACTTTGGAACAGCTTCATATCGGGCATTTTCCGGGGCCTGGGCACAGCCCTGGGTTTTTCCGTGCTGGGCGCTTTGGCCCTGCTGCTCTTGGGCAAAATCTTCGGCGTTACCTTCTGACGCGCCCGTCCCTGTGCGCCGCTGATAAAATCCCCTCTTGCCAAAATGCCTCCCATGCTTTATAATCATATGCGTTCGGGGATGTAGTCTCAGCCGGTTAGAGCGCTTCGCTCACATCGAAGAGGTCGGGGGTTCGAGTCCCTCCATCCCCACCACCGAAAAACGCAACATCCATCAAGGTGTTGCTTTTTTGTTTGGGTTGCTATATTTGAATTGACTTAAAGGGTGGATTAGAAAACACTCCGGTAGACTGTTTTTCGCCCTGGGATTTCGTGCACAGGCCGCTGAATAGCGTGGGCAACAACGCTCACCGAAAAAAGGCCTCGAATGCATTCGCGGGAGCCTTTTTGCGCAAACTATGGTAGGAGGTGAGCTTATGCTGGAAGCAAAATACAAAAGCATGCACGCCCTGCTCCGGCAAGACCCGCTGGCTAAGAAGTACTTCGATTCTTTGCCGGATTATGTGCGTGAGCAGATCAGCACCAGGGCGGACAGCGTCAACAGCTATTCGGGCCTAAGGGACTATGCAGAGAACCTACTGCGCGGGGATGATTGATCCCCGCGTTTTTTGTTCTGTCCCCCTTACCTTCCCCCTTAAGATCGCCTCGAGATTATCCAGGATGATCCGCTGCGCGGCTTCGTTGTAAAGAACGATGGTATTACTCGCCGTATAGCCCTTGGCGCGCCGGCGCAGGATGCGCACGACTGATTCGGCGCTTTTGGAGCACGGCCTGCGTATATTGTAGGCAGAGGTGATATTATGACGTCCTGCGAATGGGCCGCTGCGGTTACGGCTATGGCCATTGCCATCGCCCAGGACCGCTCCCGTGAGGAAGTTGAGTTTTTGTCTCTGCTTTTTACACAACTGGGGGATACCCTGGCGACCCTGGCCGTCGAACCACCCACGTGCCTATCTTAGCGCGCTGTGCAAAAGGCCCCACGTTCCTCCAAGGGAGGGCGCGGGGCCTTTTATATTCGCCAATCCTCAACCTTATGGCGCAAAATAGGCCAGGGCCACAGCGCCGGGACCGGCGTGGGTACCGATGGTGCTGCCGATGGTGCAGATGGGCAGCCGTTCCGCCCGATCCTCCCATAGTTCCTTGCTGTCGCTGATGTATTTTTGCAGCATGGTATCGTCAAGGCCGGAATAGGCCAGCAGGAAGGGGCGGGAAAAATCGATACCGCCGCTCTTTTGTATCATCTCACGCAGCAGGTTGTTGCCCTGCTTGGAGCCCCGTGCCTTGCCGATGAGTCGAATCTCCCCCTCTTCTACGGCCACCACCGGCTTGATAGACAATAGCCCCCCGGCAAAGGCCGTGGCTGCGGAGATCCGGCCCCCCTTTTTCAAATACTCTAGGGTATCCAGCAGGGCGATCACGTGAACCTCCCGCTTGGCTTCTTCCAGCTTTTCCACAATGGCGGCTGCTTCTAAGCCCTGCTCCGCCAGTAGAAGGCCGTAGCGGATCAGCACCTGCTCGCCGATGCAGGCGCTATCGCTATCCACGGTGAAGACACGGCCCGGGAATTCCTTGGCCGCAATCTGCGCGCTTTGGGCCGTGCCGGAGAGCTTTTCCGAAATGGTAACGGCGATGGGCGTATCCCCCGCCTCAATAATGCGGCGGAAGGCCGCCTCAAAATCCACCGGCGGCACCTGGCTGGTCTTGGGCAATTCGTCGCTCTCGATCAGTTTTTCGTAAAATTCCCTGTGGCTGATATCCAGCACGTCCCGGTAGGATGTTTCGCCAAAAGTGATGTGCAGGGGCAGTAGGGTTATATCCCGCTCCCGCGCCTCCTGGTAGGGAAAATCCGCGGTGGAACAGATCACAAACTTGACTGTCATATTCTTCCTCTCTTTAATTTATTTTAGATATAGATAATTCAGTCGTTTTCGTCCGGCAGGCTTTGAAGGTTTTGTGAGATCAGCAAAAGCGAGGCGTATAGGCTCTCGCGCTGGCTGTCGGTGAGGCCCTCGCCGCCTTGCTCGACGATGCTTTCCGCCCGTTTCCGGATGAAGCGGGCCACCACCTGCCCTTTTATGGCC
>DHOI01000092.1:3505-3899 GCA_002409725.1 Christensenella sp. UBA5394 | reverse complement strand
CCTTTTCCGTAAGCAAGAGCTTGGCGCGGTACTTCCCGCTGCCCGCCGGCGCTTCGCGGCGCACATAGCCCCGTGTTTCCAGCTCGGCCAGTGTGCGGGAGATGGCCGCCTTGTCTTCCTCGCAAAGGGTGGTGAGCTGCGCGCAGGTTAGCCCATCGGGATGGCGGCCCAAGTTGTAAAGGCACATCGTATGGTTGCCCCGCAGGCCCTGCTCCGTCATCTCCAGGCCCTTGATTTTCTGTATGCTTTTATAGATCTGCGTGATCAGCCCCACAAAGGCCTCGAACCGTTCCTCCATGCGCCTCTCCTTTCCCGCCCGTCAAGCGGCACTTTTGTGATTATAGAGTCTGAATGTTGATTTGTCAACAATTTATATAAGATGAGGCCATGCACA
>DHOI01000092.1:3019-3318 GCA_002409725.1 Christensenella sp. UBA5394 | reverse complement strand
CAAAACCGGCCAGCATAGGGCGGGCCGGTTTGGGGGAGAGCGGCTTATTTGAGCAGCTCCGCGAGGTCTTTTTCGGGGGTGGTGATGGGCGCAATGCCGTAGTTTTCTACCAGGAAGGACAGCACATTGGGGGAAACGAAAGCGGGCAGGGTGGGCCCAAGGCGGATATTCTTCACACCCAGGTAAAGCAGCGTGAGCAGGATACAGACCGCCTTTTGTTCATACCAGGATAGTACCATGGAAAGGGGCAGTTCGTTCACGCTGCAATCAAATGCCTTGGCCAGTGCCAGGGCCACCTG
>DHOI01000092.1:0-2762 GCA_002409725.1 Christensenella sp. UBA5394 | reverse complement strand
AGATCCAGGTCGTTGAAGCGATATTTGCCACAGGCTACGGTGAGCACCAGGGTATCGGCCGGGGTCTGCTCCACGAACCGGGTGTAATAATTACGGCCGGGCTTGGCGCCATCACAGCCCCCTACCAGGAAGAAGTGGCGGATCGCGCCCGCCTTGACTGCAGCTATCACCTGATCCGCTACGCCGAGGACTGCGTCGTGCCCAAAGCCGGTGGTAACCTCCTTGCCGCCGTTGATGCCGGTGAAAGCGGTATCCTCGGCGTAGCCGCTAAGGGCCAGGGCCTTTTCGATCACGGGCGTGAAATCCCGCGCCTCGCCGATGTGGATAAGGCCGGGGAAGGCCACCACGCCGGTGGCGAAGACCCGATCCGCATAGCTCTCTTTGGGGGGCATGAGGCAATTGGTGGTAAAGAGCACAGCGCCGGGGATATTGGCAAATTCCTTTTGCTGGTTCTGCCAGGCCGTGCCAAAGTTGCCCTTGAGGTGGGGATAGGCCTTAAGCTTGGGATAGGCGTGGGCGGGCAGCATTTCGCCGTGGGTATAGATGTTGATGCCCTTATCCTTGGTCTGCTCGAGCAGCAGCTTCAAGTCCAGCAGGTCGTGCCCGCTGATCACGATGAAGGGACCCTTCTCCACGGTGAGCGGCACGGCGGTGGGCGTGGGCGCGCCGTAGGTTTCCGTATTGGCTCGGTCGAGCAGGGCCATACATTTCAGGTTGACCTCGCCCACCTTGAGCACCAGGGGCAGCAGCTCCGCCATGCCCCAATCCTCGCCGATGGCGCGCAAGGCCTCGTAGAAGAAGGCGTTCACAGCCTCGTCCGTATAGCCCAGCACCAGGGCGTGTTCGGCATAGGCGGCCATGCCGCGCAGGCCGAAAAGGATCAGGGATTTGAGGGAGCGCACATCCTCGTCGCCCTCCCATATCAGGTTCAGGTCGTAATCTGCGCCGCCGCCCAGGGCCTGCTTTTCGCCCTCGATCACCCCGATGTGCCGCGAGAGCGCCTCGTCGTCGAAGCTGACGTTGGTCACGGTCATGAAGAGGCCCTCGATCACGGCCTTGTGGGTAGAGGCGCCGGGTTGGGCGTTCTTGGCCGCCCGCGCCAGGCCGATCATCGCGCCGGTGAGTTTATCCTGCATGCCGGCGGTGGCGGATTTTTTGCCACAGACCCCCGCTTTCCCCTGGCAGCCGACCTGGCCCGCCGTCTGTTCGCATTGGAAACAAAACATCTCCTTCGTCATGGCTTTTCCTCCTGTTTATTCTATTTTTAGTTAGTCCAGAATCCGCCCGTCCGTGGAGATTGTAACCACCTGCCATGGGATGAACTTGCCGCTGTTTTGCAAAGCTTGCTTGGCAGCGGCCTCCAGTCCGCCGCAGCAGGGCACCTCCATGCGGGCGATGGTGAGGCTTTTGATCTCATTTTGGCGGATGATCTCTGTAAGCTTCTCGGCATAATCCACGGCGTCCAGCTTGGGGCAGCCGATGAGGGTCGCGTGATTGCGGATGAAACGGTTGTGGAAATCGCCATAGGCAAAGGCCGTGCAATCCGCGGCGACGAGCAGGTTCGCGCCGTTGAAGTAGGGCGCGCGCACCGGCGCCAGCTTGATCTGCACCGGCCATTGGGAGAGCTGACTCTCCACCTCGGCCGAGCCTTGGGCGGGCGCCGCCGTGCGCTGGATGGCCTTAGCCCGGGTGCCGGGGCAGCCGCAGGGTGCGGAACCGCGGGCCTGTGCCTTGGCGGCTTGGTTCGCCTTTACGGCGGCCTCGTCATAAGCGGCGGCCTCCCGCTCCACAAAGGAGATGGCGTTTACCGGGCAGGCGGGCAGGCAGTCGCCCAATCCGTCGCAATAATCATCGCGCATCAGCTTGGCCTTGCCGTTTACCATCGCGATGGCCCCCTCGTGGCAGGCAGCCGCGCAAGCGCCGCAGCCGTTACATTTTTCTTCATCTATCTCAATGATCCTTCTTAACATAATGCCGTCCTCCTTCTTGCTTTTACGGCCTTACTATATTACAATTGAGATAAGGAGTCTGTTGTATTTCCAACGGATCATGAAAAGTATGAAGGAATATCTGGATGTCATCAAAGCCTGCGGCCTCTTTGCGGGCGTGGAGGCCGGTGAGGCGGAGGCCATGCTGGGCTGCCTGGGTGCGCGCAAGCTGCAACGCCGCAAGGGCGAATACATCTTTCACGCGGGTGAGCGGGCCGAGAGCATGGGCATATTGCTTGCAGGCAACGCCTTTGTGGTACACGAAAGCTTCTGGGGCGACCGGCACATCGTCACCCGCCTGCATCCCGGCCAGCTCTTTGCGGAATCCTTTGCCTGCACGCCGGGGGCGGTTCTGAATGTGGGCATCGTGGCGGATACGCCGGTGACGGCGATGCTGCTCGACGTGCGCCGCGTGCTCACCACCTGCCCGAGCGGCTGCGCCTTCCACCAGCGGGTGATCCGCAACCTGCTCTCAGTGCTGGCAGCCAAAAACCTCGATTTTAACGAAAAGCTAACCCACATGGGCCAGCGCACCACCCGGCAGAAAGTCCTCTCCTACCTATCGGCCGAGGCCATGCGCCAGAGGCGTGCGGCATTTGAAATCCCCTTTAGCCGCAAGCAGCTGGCCGATTATCTGACGGTAGACCGCAGCGCCCTTTCCAGCGAGCTGTCCAAGCTGCAAAACGAGGGCGTGCTCAGCTTTCATAAAAACCATTTCGAGCTGCTGGAGCACACGGATTTTTAAGCGTTAAAAAAGCCCTTAGGGGTTCGGGG
>DHOI01000099.1:18442-18567 GCA_002409725.1 Christensenella sp. UBA5394 | reverse complement strand
ACCCCCACGCCCACGCCCGATCCCACCCTGCGCAAGGGCACGGAGGGTGAGTCGGTGCAGCAATTGCAAGAGCGGCTGATGGATCTGGGCTTTTTGGAGCTGGACGAGCCTACCCAGCTTTACGG
>DHOI01000099.1:17608-18088 GCA_002409725.1 Christensenella sp. UBA5394 | reverse complement strand
GATATCACCAGCATGCAGGTGCAGCTTAGGGATATGGGCTACATGAAAGAGACGACCGGCTATTATGGTGAAAAGACCATTACCGCCATCAAGGAATTCCAGAGCCGCAACGGCCTGAGCGCGGATGGCCTGGCCGGCGTCTACACGTACGACCTGCTCTACTCCCCCAATGCCAAAGAGAGCGCCAGCAAGGCCCACGAAGCCCGCAGCAAGGCCAATATCTCCAAGATGATCGAAATGGCCAAGGACCAACTGGGTGATCCCTATGTGCTGGGCGCGACCGGCCCCGGCAAGTTCGATTGCAGTGGCCTGGTTTATTATTGCCTCAAACAGGCGGGCAGCAACCGCCGCCGCCTCACCGCGGCCGGCTATTCGCAGGTGAGCGATTGGGAAAAGATCAGCAGCATGAGCAAGCTGAAAAAAGGCGATCTGATCTTCTTCTACAACAACGGCTTTTCCAAGGTGGGCCATGTGGGCATC
>DHOI01000099.1:16998-17249 GCA_002409725.1 Christensenella sp. UBA5394 | reverse complement strand
CCCGCTGCCTGTGCTATACTGAATCCGTAAGCATCATATAATTCCGCGAAGATGGCGCGGGAGTTTCTACAGGGCCGCCACCGGCCCCACTATGAGCATCGCAAGGTGCTCTTTTTGTTTAAAAGGAGGTTCGTATCCATGCCCACCCTGCTCATACGCAACTGCCGCTCCATCGTCTCCTGTGACAATGGGGATCGTGTTTACGAAAACGCCGACATCTTTTGCCGGGGCGGCTTCATCGAGGCCATCGG
>DHOI01000099.1:16556-16750 GCA_002409725.1 Christensenella sp. UBA5394 | reverse complement strand
ATCGACGGGAGCCACATGCTCTGCTACCCCGGGCTGGTGAATACGCACCACCACCTGTATCAAGTCTTTTCCCGCAACCTGCCAGAGGTGCAGAACATGGAGCTGTTCGACTGGCTGCGAACCCTCTATGAAATCTGGAAGGGGCTGGATGAAGATGCCGTGCGTCTTTCCTCCCTGGTGGGCCTTGGCGAGCT
>DHOI01000099.1:4807-16281 GCA_002409725.1 Christensenella sp. UBA5394 | reverse complement strand
TCGCCAGCCGTGGCAGCATGGATTTATCCAAAAAAGATGGCGGACTGCCGCCGGACAGCGTGGTGCAGACCGTAGACGAGATCCTGAAGGACAGCCAGCGGCTGATCGAAGCCTGGAAGGATGATGCGCCCGGGGCCATGCACGGCATCGTGCTCGCGCCCTGCTCGCCCTTTTCCGTGAGTGCCGAGCTGCTGCGCCAGAGCGCCCTGCTGGCCCGCCAATACGGCGTGCGCCTGCACACCCACCTTTGTGAGACAAAGGACGAGGAAACCTATACCATGGAGCGCTTCGGCATGCGGCCCTATGCCTATATGGAAACCCTGGGCTGGACTGGGCCGGACGTATGGTATGCCCACGGCATCCATTTCAACAGCGAAGAGCTGGCCGAACTGGCCCGCACCGGCACGGGCGTTGCCCACTGCCCCATTTCCAACATGAAGCTTTCGAGCGGCGTGGCCAAGGTGCCTGAGATGCTCCGCCTGGGCGTGCCTCTGGGCCTTGCCGTAGACGGCAGCGCGAGCAACGATGGCAGCAACCTGCTCGAGGAGATGCGGGTTTGCTTCCTGTTGCACCGCCTCACCAGCGGCGATGCTGCGCCCTCCGGCTACGACATCCTCAAAATGGCCACCCGGGGCAGCGCTTCCCTCCTGGGCCGTGCCGATATCGGCCAGCTTTCCCCAGGAAAGTGCGCCGACCTTTTCCTCATCGACAGCCGTCGTCTGGAGCTCACCGGCGCTTGCCTCGACCCTAAGAGCGTACTTTGCACCGTGGGCCTTAAGGGCGCCGTGGATACCGCCATCGTGCAGGGCCGCGTGACTGTGCGGGAGGGGCGCCTGGCCCGGCTGGACGAGGAAAAGCTGAGCAACAAGGCGAATGAAAAAGTCTTGCAGTATTTGGGGATGTAAATCCCCGGCGGCGAAACACGGCCCGGCGCAATTGCCGGGCCGTTTTATGTAGGGTAATCCCTTATTCCTAATTCACCGGCGTGGGCGCGGGCGTGTGCCGCATCCGCGCATAGCGCTCTTCCCCGTCTGCAGGGGTGCTAACGGGCGCGCCGCCCTCCCCTGCCTTGGCCTGCACCTCTCCGGGACCGTACATGCCCTCATCCGTGCGCAAAACGAAGCAGCATTCCTGCCACTGCTCACCGATGCGGTAGCGCAGGCTGAAGCAGCGCAGGGCCCCCTCCGGATAGGGCTGGATCTGGGAGGAAAGGGCCACCAGAGCCGAGGGCTGGAGGGTGTAGGTATAGCGTATATCCGCCGCGCCCTCTTCGACAAACACATCGAAGGTTGCTTCTTCATCCAGGGCCGAACCATCCGGCTTGTGATAAAGTGTCTTGCCGTCTTCGCCAAGCAGGGTATGGGAAAGGCAAATTTCCTCTATCGCCGGATCCTGTACCAGCACTTCGATTTGGGAGAGGCTGGAAAGCAACATATAGGGATACGCCGGCAACTGGGCTAGCTTTTGTGCTGCGTTCGCTACGCCTACGGTATAGGTGGGGTTTTCATCCGCCAGCGCGATAAAAGTGAAAAGGCTCAAATCCGGGCCGCAAATGGTCAACTCACCGCTTATGGTGAGGCTGTTCGCGAGCTCGCCCAAGATCGCCTGCGCAGCGTCAGCGCCGTCCGCCCCGCTTATGAGAATGGACGTGGGGCCATCCGCCCCGCCGATGATGGCCATATCAGGTTCCGGCATTACCTGCGTACCTACGGGGTTGGAGAGCAGCGTTACGCATAGAGCAACAGCGATGACGATCAAGGCCGCGACTAGCCAGAAAGCGGGCTTTTTATAGTTGAGAATGCGCTTGATGCGTCCGGCGGTATCGCTTTCGCCAAAGGCTAGCGGCACGGCCAGGCCACTGCGGCGCGTACCCATATCCAGCAGGCAGGCAGCATATTCGCCGCGCTCCGCCGGGGAGGCCCGCCGCAGCACCCGCTCATCACACGCGCCCTCCATATCCTTGACCATCAGCCCATAGGCCAACCATACCAGCGGATTGAACCAATGCACACACAGCACCACAAAGGCCAGCGGCTTGACGATATGATCCCCCCGGGTGATATGCGCCTGTTCATGCGCCAGGATATACCCTTCGCCCGCCGCTTGCAGGGGCAGATAGATGCGAGGCCGCAGAAGCCCCAGCACCATGGGGGTAGCCACGACCTCACTGCGCCAGATATCCCCCTCACAGGTGGCATAGCGCAGGCTGTAGGCCAGGCGGGTATACGTGACGATAGCATAGCACAGCAAAGCGGTGAGGCCGATCATCCAAACGGCCTTCCCAGCAAAAAGCCAGATTTGCAGCGGGTTGGCGCTGGCCGCCGCATGGGGTGCGGATTGGGCCAGCGCGGGGTTGACCACGGCATTGAGGGCCGGGATGCCGCTATGGATGGCCGGAACGGCCTGGTATGGCAAGTCCAGCGGGATGGGCCGGGCACTGGGCAACAGGCTAAGCATGCTCTCCACGCTCACCGGACAGATCAGCCGGAAAAGGGGCAGCAGCCAGAGCACATAAAGCAGCCGCCTGGGCGCGCGGCGCAAGAGCAGGCGCAGGAGCGCCAGGGCCAATACCACATAGCCCGCCGTGAGGGACATATTCAGGAGGGTGATAAAAGCGCCGTCCGTCATGGCTTTGCCGCCTCCTCGATCAACTCTTTAAGCTCTTCCGCTTCTTTGGCCGTGAGCTTGCGCCCGCCCAAAAGCGTGGCCACGAACAGCGGCACGCTGCCCGCGAAGGCCCGCTCCATTAGAGCCTCGCTTTCCGCCCGCAAAGCATCCTCTCGCTTGAGCAGGGCTGTAACCACAGCCTCTTTGTTTTCCACCGCGCCCTTATCCGCCAGCTTGCGCAGCATGTTATAGGAAGTGGATTTCTTCCAGCCCAGGCGCTCCTCGCACACCTTAGAGAGCTGGGTAGAATTCACCGGCTCCAGCTCCCAGATAATCTCCATCAGCTTATATTCCGCTTCAAATAGCTTGATATCCGCCATGGCCCGCCTCCGTTCGTTGGTTTGTTTGAATAAACCAAGTTTATCACGGCAAACCTGCCGCGTCAAGGCGAGATACATAAAAACAGGCCCCGCGTTTGCGGAGCCTGCTTTGTTTACGCTTAGTTTTTTTCTTTCTTGGGCGCTGTAAGCTTGTTGAGCAAAACCACGAAGCCCCAGATAGCGCAGATGACCACGAAGATGCCCAGGAGGCCTTTGCCCAGGATGGGCAGCACATTCCAAAGGGCCGCGGGATTAAAGCCGAGATTGAAGTTGTTCATGCCAATCCTCCTTTACATAAGCCCGGCGGCATGCAGGGCATTCTCCACCAGGGTGATGACCAGGCCGCCCGCGATAACGGAAGCGATCTGGCCGCTGACGTTGGCGCCCGCCGCATGCATGAGCAGGAAGTTGCTTTGATCCTCTTCCCGGCCCATCTTATGCACCACACGGCTTGCCATGGGGAAGGCGGAAATGCCCGCCGCGCCGATCATGGGGTTGATCTTGTTCTTGCTGAAAAGGTTGAGGAGCTTGGCGAACATCACGCCGCCCACCGTATCGAACACGAAGGCGACCAGGCCCAGCGCCAGGATGGCCAGGGTCTCCACGGTAACGAAAGCCTCCGCCTTCATACGGAAGGAAACCGAAAGGCCCAGCATCAGGGTGATGAGGTTGGCCAGCTCGTTCTGCGCGCTGGTGGAAAGGCTGCCCAGCACGCCGCATTCGCGGATCAGGTTGCCGAACATGAGGAAGCCGATCAGTTCCGCGCTCTTGGGGGCGATGGTGCCCGCCACGAGGGTAACGAAGATGGGGAAGAGGATGCGGGTGGTGCCGGAAACGGCGCTGGGGCTATAAGGCATGCGGATCATGCGCTCCTTGCGGGTGGTGCAAAGACGGATGACCGGCGGCTGCACAATGGGCACCAGGGCCATGTAGCTATAGGCCGCCACCATGATGGGGCCTTGGTAATTGGAATGGAAGTAGTTGGCCACGTAGATGCTGGTGGGGCCGTCCGCAGCGCCGATGATGGCGATGCTGGCCGCATCTTTAAGCTCGAAGCCAAATAGGGTCGCCATGCCCAGGGTGAAGAAGATGCCGAACTGGGCCGCAGCGCCAAAAAGCATCATCTTGGGGTTGGAAAGCAGGGGGCCAAAGTCGATCATCGCGCCGATGCCGATGAACAGCAGCAGCGGGAACAGCTCTGTGGCGATGCCCGCTTCGAATAAGGTCTCGATGGCCTCGGTATTCACCATGGGCAGGTTGACCAGAATGGCTCCAAAACCCATGGGCAGCAGCAGCGAAGGCTCCATCTCCTTTTTGATGGCACACCAGATCAGCGCCGCGCCGATGATGATCATTGCGCCCTGCTCCAGCGTGAAATTGCCGATGTTGCCGAAAAGCTCAACTAAAAGCTGCAACGTCGAATCCTCCTTTTATTTTTCTTTTGTTTTGAAAATAGGTATGAGGCTAGCTATAACTTGGGGTTATGGCATAACCATTCCTAAAAGGGTCAACGTAGCGATGCGGGTTTAGATTTTTTCAATAGAAGCGAACCTTTTCGCAATCTGCCAAAGGTGGTCATAACTCCTGTCTATCGCAAAACACCGAATCGCATTTATTATATTCTCTGGGGCCGTTTTTGTAAATGGAAATTTGATTTATTTTTTGTTTATCGCCTTTTTGCCCGAAGAATGCCTGAAAGCTGCCCTTTTATCCGTACATACGTTCTGTTATAATTAATAGCATCCAAAGGAAGGGGCAAGCGGCTTCCTTTGGCGGGAAGGCTCTTTGGGGCCTTCCCTTATTTTTGGTCTGCCTGACCGGAACAGGCAAAAGAAAGGAGCAAGGATGGATCAGAACCAAAACGCGCTCGTGCAAATGCTGACGGAGTTGCTGGAGAGCGAGCCTGCCTATATCATCGGCCGGCAGCTCATCCAGCGCCTGGCCGCGGAAACGGGCATAGGAGAGGAGCAAGCGGCTGAGGCCCTGCTGTATGCCGCGCCGGGCGGCAAGGAGGCCCTCTGCGCCTGCGCCGCGCAGGATCTGGCGCGCCTGCGGGAGGCGGGCGAGGTGGAAGATGTGGAGGGTTATTTGGCGGATAAGGCCTTCGCACAGCTTTTGCTGCAAATGCCGGCCTCCGCAGCCCTGCGACTCTATGATGCGGAGCGGTCCGCACAGGGCGCCGCCCAGCGGGAGAGGGAGATCGGCGCGCAGGATCTGCTCGAGAAGATGCTGGCCCGCCGCAGCCTGCCCAGCCCCATCCGGGGCGGCGTACCCGCTGAGGGCAGGCAGGATTACGCGGCCATGTCCAGCGCGGAATTTGCCGCCCTCAAAAAGCGGCTGGCGCGCGCCGCCCAGAGTGCAAGAACCGGCGCGCCGCAATTCTAAGCAAGCTTAAACAACGGAAAGGAGAATGCATATGACTAACACAACCATCAATTCTTTGGGCACGACCCATCTCGACAAAACTTTTTACGACCGCCAGCTTCTGGAGAGCGCCCGCACCCGTTTTGTTCACGCCAAATTCGGCCAGATGCGGCCCATCCCCCGCAACAGCGGCAAGCGCGTGGAGTTCCGCCGCTGGAACCTCTTTGACGCGGCCGAGGCCAGGCAGGCTTTAGAGGAGGGCGTGACCCCCAGCGGCCAGGCTCTCTCCCAGAGCAACGTGGAGGCCCTTGTGAGCCAATATGGCGCGTACGTGGAGGTTTCCGACCTGCTGGATATGACCGGCTACGACCAGGTGATCGCCGAGAGCGCAGAGCTTTTGGGCGAGCAGCTGGGCACCGTGGTGGAATGGGTGACCCGAGACGCCATGAATGCGGGCAACAACGTGCAGCGTGCGGGCGGCAAGAGCAGCCGCAGCGCCCTCACTGCGGACGATAAGCTCACCGTGGAGGAGATCCGCAAGGCCGTACGCACCCTCAAACGCGCCAAGGCCCGCCCCTTCTGCGAGGAGGAGCGCAAGCCGCACTTCGTCTGCATCTGCTCGCCGGACGCCACCTTTGACCTGCAAAACGACGCGCTCTGGCAAGATGTTGCCAAATACTCCAATGCGGAGCAGATCTATAGCGGCGAGATCGGCAGGCTGTTCGGCGTGGTCTTTGTGGAATCCACCGAGGCCAAGATCTTCCGCCAGAGCGTGCTCAACAAGGTTGCGGCCGCCACCACGAACAGCGCTTCCTTCTCTCTTAAAAACGCCCCAACCGAGGCCGAGGCCGCCTACCTTTCCAAGGCGGGCAATCCCCTGTGCATCGGTGACGGCAGCTATACCATCGATTCCTTCGACGCCGCCACCAATACCGTAACATTGGCGGAAAGCGCCTCCCTCGCCGCCGGCGCCATCGTTTACAGCGAGGATGCGGGCTCTGTGGACGCCACTACCAAGGCCGCCATGGATGTGCACTCCACGCTGATTTTCGGCAAGGATGCCTATGGCGTGGTGGATGTGGCGGGCAGCGGCGCGCTGCAGATCATCATCAAACCTCACGGCAGCGCCGGCACCCAGGACCCGCTGGACCAGCGCGCCACCGTGGGCGCGAAGGTGGCAGCCTACACCGCCGCCATCCTCAACGACCTGTGGATTTTGCGCATCGAGCACGCGGTCAGCGCCTAGCGGCGCTTCACAAAAGCGGCTGAGCCGCTTTTGCGAGCTCACAGCCTTTCCCTCTCGCCCTTCGGGCTCCCGGGCGGAAAAGGCTGCGGCGAACGAAAGCCTGCGGCTTTCATCCGTTTCGGCGTTCATGCCGCCGAAGCCGGATTGGAGCCTCCGGGGGCTGCGGCCCCCGAACCCTAAGGCTTTTGAGGTTAAGGGATCAAGGGGCTTAAGCCCCTTGATCCCTTTGGAAACTTCATGGAACAAAAGGAGGAACAACCATGCGTTACATTACGGATAAGGAAATCGACCGCCTGGGCGGCGCCGTGGGCGAACGGCTGATGGCGGAACCCCGGATACAGCTGATGATTGCGGGCAGTCCGGAGGATCGGCCCTGGGAGGGCGGCATCAACGGCTATTTTTTCCGCATCTGCCGGGGCGTTCAGGTGGCCGTGCCCCAAAGCCTGGCCGAGCTGATCCGCCAAAATGAGCAGGTGCAGCTATTGAGCGAGGCCCGGGTACGGCCCTACAAGGCCAGCCGGGGCAAAAAGCTCTCGGAGTAGGAGGCGGGCCATGACCCTCAACGACATCGTGGTTTCCGCCCTGGCCCAGCTCGACCGGGGGCACGACGCGCAAACGCTGGATATCTGGCGGGATAAATTCGCCCGTTTTGCCAACGACGCCGTGGTGGATCTGGCCAAGGCCTATCAACCCCGGACGACCGAGGCCGTGGAAAGCGCCGACGGCCAGCTGGATACGGCCAGGCTTTCCCTGCCCTGCCTGAAGGTACTCTCCGTTTACCGCGGCGGCAAGGCGGAAGCCTTCATGCCCGGGGCCGCCTCGGGCCGCATCGCCCTTTCCGGCGGGCCGGGCAAGGTGGAGGTCTGCTACCGCTACCTACCCGAGGAGATGCGCGCCCCCACGGACGAGCCCGGCCTGCCCGCCTGGTGCCACGGGCTGATCGTCTGCTACGTGGTGGCCCGGGAGCGGGCCGCGGGGGACGTTTCCCTCCAGAGGGGCGGCAATATCTATTTTCAGATGTACGAGGCCGGCAAGGCGGATCTGCGCCCCCATCAGGGGGAAGCCACCAGCTACCGGCTGCTGAACAGGTGGTGAGTCGGCCGTGGCCCGTAAGATTTATAGGATCGACGCCTTCGCCGGCATCGACCAATCCCAGAGCGAAAACGGCCTCAACCCCGCTTTCAGCCCGGACGCCTGCAACATGGATACCAGCGACGGCGACCTGGCCGTGGCCCGGGGCTATGTGCGCCACATCGCCGCGCGGGTGCCCGGCGGGGGCGTGCCGCACAGGCTCTATCTTTTTCGCCGGGCGGATGAAGATCAGGTGATCGTGGCTGCCGGGCGGGATATCTACGCCTACAAGGCCGGCGAATGGCAGCTGGTCTATTCCTTTGAGGGTGGGCTGACATCCGGCCGGGTGGATTTTGCCCAGGCGCAGATCGACAGCATCGGCTACCTGCTGATCGCCAGCGGCGAGGAGGCAATCGTCAAGTACAACGGCTCTGCTGCCCAGGCCTTCGGCAGCGCGGACGGCCTTTCTGATAAGCCCGTGCAATACCTGGCCATGTATCGCGACAGGCTCTTCGCCGCGGGCGACCCCGGCTTCCCCAACCGGCTCTACTGGTCTCAGCTGCCGGGCGGCAGCCGCAGCATCGAGGCCTGGGGTGATGTGACGGATTCGCCCAACGTTTCCGGCGGCCATGCCGAGATCGGCGGCACGGCGGGCGACCCCATCCTCGGCCTTTACGCCCTGCCCAATCAGCTGCTGATCTTCAAAAAGCGCAGCATCTACCGTCTCCTGGGTGATAAGCCCGGCAACTTCACCATCGAGCGGGTGGATGCGGAGGTGGAGCGGGCCGCCCACACGGCCCTCGTGGGCCGGGGCGACCAGCTCTACTTCATGACGGAGGGCGGCCTTTGCCGCTTCGACGGCGTGAACGCCGGCCCCCTGCCGGATGCGCGCCGCATCAGCAAAGCCCTGAAAGAAGCCAGCGTGGCGGATAGCCGGGGCGCGTTGGCCCGCAGCAAGCTCTACTTCACCCTCAAGGAAGGTGATAGCGACGCAATGGTGGAATACGACCTAGTGCGCCGCACCTACATGCTGCGCCGCGGCTTCCCCATTGGGGATATCGCCGCTTGGGATGGCAAACTCTACCTGATCAACACAGAGCGCTACGTCTGCCGCTTTGGCGAGGGAGCTACCTACGACGGTGCGGATATCGAAGCCTGGTGGCAGACACCCTTGACGGATCTGTTCGACAAGGGGGGCGTGAAAGCCATGCGCAGCCTGGTTCTGCGGGGCAGTAGCGAAAAGCAGGCCGCCCTGCTGGCGGATGTATGCGTGGGCGGCAACACCACCACCCACCGTCTGCGCCTGCCGAGTGAGGAAAGCGAGGTTCTGGAGGTACCCCTTAGCAACGAAGGCCGCACCTTCCGCCTGCGCTTTTATAACGAGGCGGGCGGCTATTTCTGCCTGCGCGGCGGCGCGGAGCTGAGCTTTGAAACCTGGAGGCGGGTAGAATGACGGCCCTGGAAATGCGGGCGCTCTATTACGTGCTGCTCCCCGTGCGGGAGGAGGGCGAGGATGCGCAGCGCCACCTGGAAAGCGTGAAGGCTAACGAAAACAACCTCAACCAAAATTTTACGATCCTGACCAAAAAGATCGAGGAGTTGGAAGCGCGGCTTTCCATCCTCGAATAGAACGAGCAAGGAGGATATTTCATATGGAACGAGCAAAATATTATTCCGCGGGCTACACCCCGCCCGCCGGAGTGGGCAGCGCCACCTCCGTAAAGGAATACCAGCGCATGCTGGGCGTTGCCGTGGACGGCATTTGGGGCCCCAATACCCAGGCAGCCTACGACCGATATCTGGCCGGCCAGCAAAGCAATCCTTCCACGACCGGCGGCAAGTGGGATGCGCCCAGTATAGGCACGGATCTTTTCAACAGCTATTACCAAACCATTCTGAATCAGATCGGCGTGCCCTCCATGACCGTGGATGTGCCCAGCGCCGAGGCCGTCAAGGAGCAATGGCAAGCCGCCCTGCGGCCCAGCGTGGAGGCGGCCATCAGCCGCCGCCAGAGCGCCAGCCAGAGCGTCCAGGCGGAGATGGATGCGGACGCGGTTTCCCGCGGCATGGGCAGCAGCAGCTATGTAAGCAGCGTCAAGCAGCGCGAGAGCGCAGGTGCGCAGGAGGATATAGGCGAGATGGAAGCCCAATACGGGGCCACGCTGGCCGAACGCATCGCCGCCAGTTTGCAAAGCTACGAGCAGATGCGCCTCTCCGCCCAGCAATACAACTTGCAGGCGCAGCAATCGGCCCGGCAGGCGGCCCTGGGCCTGGCAGGGGATTGGTATAGCGATTACACGGCCCAGCAAAACGCCCTGGCCCAGGCCGCAGCCAAGAGCGCCGGCTCCTCCTCACGTTCGGGTAGCGGCTCCTCCTCCGCGGCGCGGGCCTCCAGTAACCTGAGCACCAGCGACTACCTTGCCTATGTGGAGAACCTCACGGAGAGCCAGCGCAGGCAGCTTTTCAGCAGCAGCCAGAGTTATTGGAAGGTGCGGCGGGACGAGCTGCTCGCCGCCTTGGGCAGCGGCTCGTATTTAAGCCTTCGTGATCGCTACATCGGCAAGTAGGAGGGCGGCATGGCCAACACGGTACGGAAAAATTTCGACGTAGCGCTGGATATCGCCGCCTCCATCGGCAACCGGGCCTTTACCGTGGTGGAGGGGGATACGGGCAATCTGCTGCGCATCTCCCTCACCGACGGCGGTGAACCGGTGGATCTCACGGGCTGCCGGGTGATTGCCGTGTTCTCCAAATCCAACGGCACGGCGGCCCAGGATAGCGCCCTCGAAGAAGGCGGCGTACTCCTTCGCGGCGCACTTAACAACGAGGTGCACATCAGCCTCTACCCCGCCTCCTTCGCGCCGGGCATGGTGGAATGCGAACTACAAATCTATTCGGATGCAAGCCTCGCCACCCTCGTGACCACGGCGAAGTTTAACTTCAACTGCCGCCCGGCCATGCTTTCCGGGGAAGCCCTTAGCGCCGCGCCGGAGCTGCCCATGCTCCACAGCCTGATGGAGCAGGTGGAAACGCTCCGCCAGGAGGCGCAAAGCGCGGCCGCACGGGCGCAAGAGGCCGCCGAGGCCTGCGAGAAGCTGGTGTTGGATCACGTAACCACCTTCACCATATACCGCTATGGGGAAGCGTAAACAGAAACATAAGGAGGAACCGCCATGGCAGTTTATTTCGGCAAAAGCAAAATCTTGGATAACGGCGTGGCCGGCACCAGTTTGGTGCTGGGCCACGGGGAGACCCACGCATCTGGCGGCAGCGACCCGATCACCCCGGAGAGCATCGGCGCTGCCCCTGTTAAACACACCCATAACTATGCCCCGGCGCCCATCATGCAGACCATCACCCTGCCCCGCGCCAACTGGACGCTCTTTAGCTCCGGCTGCATGCAGACCCTCGACGTAGCGGGCATGCGGGCCGGCTCGCTGGCCCTAATCGCCTGCCATCCGGATTACTATGACGACTATATGGAATCCCGGGTGCGCTGCGCCGTGCAGGGTTGGGACGCCTTAACCTTCGCGGCCAAAAAGGTGCCCAACAACGACCTGGACGTACACGTCCTGATCATGAGGTGAGCGTATGATTCTGAATTGGAACTACGGTATGGAGATGGGCCTGCAGCTGGCCACCAAAACCTTTACGGGCATCGAGAGCAGCCAATCCCTGCAAATGCCCCTCACGGTAATCCCCCTCTTCATCCTTTTGCGCACCAGCGCGGGCGGCAGCGCGGAGCTTTGCGCCTATTACCGCGCCGAGCCGCTGGGGGATTATACCCTGCGCACCAGCGCCGGCGG
>DHOI01000099.1:3442-4592 GCA_002409725.1 Christensenella sp. UBA5394 | reverse complement strand
GCCGGCGTGCGCACCCGCCTTGAATCCGAGTGGGATACCTATTTGCGGCTCGGCTGCAACGGCGGCACCATGGCCCAGCCCGCCACGCTGGAATGTACCGTTCTGGGGGTGAAGCGATGAGCGCGGCCAGCACCAAAGAACTGCACGTGATGAACGTGCACATTTTTGCCAGCGAAGAGGCCCGGCTGACCGCCCAGGCCGCAGGCCTCATCGGCCCGGAAGACCTGACGCTCACGCCGGATATCGGGGCGGATCTATACGAATCTCTGGTGGAAGCCACGGCATCCGCCGCTAAAGCCGCGGGCCGGGCCGATACCATCGCCGCCTTCCTCGAGGACGCTGTCGCTACCGAGGCCTTTAAGGGCAACCCCGGCCCGCAGGGGGAAATGGGGCCCCAAGGCGAGCAAGGTCCCAAGGGCGATACAGGCCCACAGGGCCAGCAAGGCCCCCAGGGCATCGCCGGGCCTGCGGGAGATACCGGCCTCCAAGGCGAAACCGGCCCCCGGGGCGAGCAGGGACCGCAAGGCGAACAAGGCCCCCAGGGCGAGCGCGGCCTCCAGGGCGAAACGGGCTCCCAGGGTGAGCAAGGCCCGCAGGGTGAGCCGGGGCCCAGGGGCGATACCGGCGCCCAAGGTGAAACCGGTCCAAAGGGCGATACCGGCCCCCGGGGCGAACAAGGGCTGCAGGGCGAGCCGGGGCCCAAGGGTGATTCCGGCGCCCAAGGCGAAACCGGCCCCAAGGGCGATGCCGGCCCCCGGGGCGAACAAGGGCCGCAGGGCGAGCCGGGGGCCCAGGGCGAGCGCGGCCCTCAGGGCGCGGGCGTAGTGGCGGAGGCAATTACTGCTACGCTGCAAGCAAGCCTGTGGGTAAACAAGGCGCAGAGTATCCCCGCGGCTGGCATCACGGCGCAAAGCGGCGTGTTCGTCAGTCCCGTGCCGGCCGATCTTAGCGCCTATGCGGCCGCCGGCATCCGTGCCACAGAGCTGCTCGAGGGGTGCGTCGCCTTCGTTGCCGACAGCCTGCCCGCAAGCGATATCGGCGTGCAGATCATCCTTTTATACGCCTGATCCCAACGCCAACAGACGCCAACAATAGAAAAATGGCCCGGTGAAGAAAACCGGGCCGCAGGCTGTCAAAAAAGTCCTTAGGG
>DHOI01000099.1:0-3208 GCA_002409725.1 Christensenella sp. UBA5394 | reverse complement strand
CGAGCGAAAAGCCTTGCTTGCCAATGCTTTCTCTGCATGAAACAACGACCGCGAGGTACGAGCAGTTGTTTCATGGAAACTCAAAAAAGTGGCTGCGCCACTTTTTTGACACGCTGACGGCCCGGTAAAAACCGGGCCGTTTTTGCGTTTATCGCTATTGCCTTAGCCCTTGGCGACCAGGCGCTTTTTCATGGTTTTTTCCACGGCGTTGAGAATGTTCTCATAGCCCGTGCAACGGCAGAGGTGGCCCGAAAGCAGCTTACGCAACTCATCGCGGGTGTATTCCTTGCCGGATTCCAATATCTCCACAGCCGTCATAATAAAGCCCGGCGTGCAGAAGCCGCATTGCACGGCGGTCTCATCGATAAATGCCTGCTGGATATCCGAAAGCTCACCATCCGGCCCCAGGAGGCCCTCCAGCGTACGGATGTTCTTGCCATCCGCCCAAACAGCCAAGTAGATGCAGCTGTTGAAGCATTCGCCGTCGATCAGCACGTTGCACGCGCCGCACTCGCCCACCTCACAGCCCTTTTTCACCGAGGTCATGCGGTAATCGTTGCGCAGCATATCCGTGAGGGAGGCGCGCACATCCACCATCGTTTCCACGCGTTTGCCGTTGAGCGTGCATCTGACGAGCTTATATTGCGTTTCATGCATTAGAATTCACCTCCACTCAAACGGATGGCCTCGCGCAGCGCTCGCCTGGCTAGCTCCCCGGCCAGATGCAGGCGGAAGGCCTTGCTGGCCCGCCAGCTATCGCGGGGCTTCACGTCCTGCTCCACGGCCTTGGCAAAGGCCTCGATGACCGCTTCCGAAACGGCCTGGCCCTTTACGGCGGCCTCCGCCGAGGGAGCCCGCATGGGCACCGGCCCGGCCACGCCATAGGCTAGGCGCGCGTTCTCGATGGTTTTCTTATCCGCCGAAAGCTTCACGTTGGCCGAGCAGCCCAAGGTGGCGATATCCATGGCGTTGCGCATGGCGTATTTGATATAGTGGCCCTTGTAGCCCTCATAGCTTTCCTTGGGGATGCGGATGGCGGTTTGAATTTCGCCGGGCTGAAGGCTCACCCTGCCCGCGCCCACATACCATTCGCGGATGGGGATCAGCCGCTGGCCGGCCGGGCCCTCAACTTCCATCACCGCGTCGTAGGCCACTAGGGTAGAGCCGGAATCTGCGCTGGTCACGCCGTTGCAGGTGTTGCCGCCGATGGTACCGATGTTGCGCACCTGCGGGCCGCCCACCATATCCACAGCCTCGCCCAGCACGGCGATGTGCTCGTTGATGATGGGATGCCTGGCGATGTGGGAAAAGCTGGTCAACGAGCCGATGCGGATGGTTCCATCCTCCAGCAGCGTGATGCCGCGCAGCTCGTCGATGCCATAGATGCTCACCAGCTCGGCCCCGGCCAGTTTGCCCTCGCGCATCTGCACCAGCACGTCGCTGCCGCCGGCGATGATCTTCGCCGCCGGATGCTCTTGCAGCAGGCCGATGGCCTGCCGTACGTCGGCCGCTTCATAAAGTGCTTTTATATCATACATAGGGCGTCCCTCCTTATATAAGCCCTTCCTCTTTGAACCTGGCAAAGAGGACGTGGGGCGTGATGGGCGCGCGGTCGATGGCTACGCCCGTGGCGTTGAGGATAGCGTTGCGGATGGCCGGCGCGCCGGAGCAGGTAGGCGGCTCGCCCAGGGATTTGGTGCCGTAGGCGCTGGTCGGCTCATAGTTTTCCACAAAGCGGCCCACGAGATCCGGGTGATCCATGGTTGTGGAAATCTTATAATCCAGGAGGTTATTGTTGAGGGGCTTGCCGGTCTTTTCATCGAAGAGCAGCTGCTCGGAAAGGCCGTAGCCGATGGCCATGCTCATGCCGCCGTGCACCTGCGCTTCCGCCAGGGCCGGGTTGATGAGGCGGCCACAATCGTGTACGTTAACCATATTGAGCAGCTTCACCTTGCAAAGGGGGATATCCACCTCCACCTCCGCAAAGCTGCAGCCAAAGGAATAGGCGTTGTTCTTGATCTGGTAGGTGCTCTCGGCTGTGATATGCTCGCTGTGGGTATGGCTGTAAAGGGCCTCGGTGGCCAGTTCCCCCAGCTTCATCAGCTTGCGGCCATCCGTTTTGCGCAGGATGACCCCGTCCACCAAATCAAGGTCGTAAGGGGCCACGCGGGTGAGTTCGGTGGCGTATTTGAGGATGCGCTCCTTCATCATCAGCGCGGTTTGGCGAATGGCAAAGCCGCCCACGTAGGTTTGGCGGGAGGCATACGCGCCCGTACCGAAGGGGGTGATATCCGTATCCTGCGTGGAGATGACATGTACCTGCTCAAAGGGTATGCCCAGGGTATCGGAAGCCATCTGGGCAAAGGCGGTGTCCGCGCCCTGGCCGATCTCGGTCTCGCCCATTTGCAGCTGGATGGAGCCATCCTGGTTTAGTACCATGCGGCAGGAGCTGCTCTCCAAACTGATGGGCCACACGGCGGTATTATACCAGAAGATGGCCATACCCACGCCCCTGCGCACCGGGCCGGTTTGGTTTGCGTATTCGGCCAGCTTGCGGTCGTAATCGATGCAGGCCTTGCCCTTGTCAATGCATTGGTTGAGGCTGTCGTCATAAAGCTCGTTTTTGCTGAAAGCATCCACGTAGCCCACGGGCATCATGTGGCTTCTGCGGAAGGCTTCTGGCGTAACGCCCATGGCCCGGGCCACGTCGTCGATGTGGCTCTCCCCGGCGAACATGGCCTGGGGTATGCCGTAGCCACGCATAGCCCCGGCGGAGGGCAGGTTGGTGAATACGCTGTAAGCATCCCCCTCCACATTGGGGCAAGGGTAGAGCTGCGGGAAAGCGCCCATGCCCTTGGCCACCACGCCGTGGCCGTGGGAAGTATAGGCCCCCTGGTTGGAGAAGCACTCGATCTTGCGGGCGGCAAAGGAGCCATCCGGCCTGAGCCAGCTGATGATGTGCGTTTGGATGGCGTGGCGCGTACGGTTGCACACGAAGGTCTCCTCGCGTGTAACGTCGAGCTTGACAAGCCTCCCTCCCACAGCCGTGCAAAGATAGGCGCAAAGGGGTTCGTAGAGGGCGTCCTGCTTGTTGCCAAAGCCGCCGCCGATATAGGGCTTGATCAGCCGCACATCCCCCCAGGGGATACCCAAGGCCTGGCCGATCACCCGGCGTACGATGTGCGGGATCTGGGTGGAGGCGACCACC
>DHOI01000028.1:5223-7730 GCA_002409725.1 Christensenella sp. UBA5394 | reverse complement strand
GGCTACCATCTCCGAGCCGGCGCTCATGCACGAGGCCCGCAAGGTAGAGCCTTCCATCGATATGGAGGGGCTGAGCGCCGCTTTCAGCGCGGGCACGCCCTGGGCCAGAAGACTTTTGCGGATGACCGCCGAAAATATCCTTTCCGTTTTGAGCCTGCTGGCCAATGCCTATGCGCCCGACGCCATCATCCTCTGCGGCAGCATGATAGACCGTTGCGCGGCGCTTCGGGAGCTCATCTCCCAGGCTTTTTTAGAGGAGCAGGCGCGCTTTCTAAACCCCACCTTTGCCCTCGGCTTTTCACAATTCGGACCGGATGGCAATATCATCGGCGCGGCTACGGTGGCTTTCAATTACGATATCGACAACCGGGTGGTCGCCTATTCCCAGCAAAACTAGGCGGAAGCATAAACCAAGTTTGCAGGAAACCCTGCAATAATAAATATCAAATGGAGGAGAAAAATATGAAACGACGTATGCTCATCGTGCTGCTGACGCTCATGCTGGCAGCGCTGCCCTTTATCAGCGCCTGCACCAGCCAGCCGGCAGCCCAGCCTGCCGCCCCGGCTCCCGCGCCTGCCGCGGCCGCGGAACCCGCTCCCGCGGCGGAAGCGCAGCCTGCGGCCGAAGCCGTGGAGCTGACCATGGGCTCTTGGCGCACGGACGACGTGGAGCAGATGAACAACCTCCTGGCCGCCTATAAAGAGGTGGCGCCGAATGTGACCTTCGTCTTCCAGCCCACCAATCCCCCGGATTACAACGCCACATTGCGCTTGCAGCTCGATAGCGGCACCGGCCCGGATTTGATGTATGCTCGTTCCTACGCCACCGGCCAGGAGCTCTTCGATGCAGGCTACTTTGCCGATTGCACGGATATCCCCGGCCTGATGGATAACTTCACCGCTTCCAACCTGGCCCCCTGGCAAATGCCGGATGGCAAAATGTTCGCCGTGCCTTTCGCGGCGGTCTCCCATGCCGTATACTATAATAAAGACATCTTTGCAGCCCAGGGCCTGAGCATCCCCACCACCTGGGATGAGTTCATCACCGTATGCCAGAAGCTGAAGGATAGCGGCGTGACCCCCCTCGCCAACGGCGTGGCCGATGAGTGGGACATCCTCGAGTGCTTCTTCCTCGGCATGCTGCCCAACTATGTGGGCGGTGCGGATCAGCGCGTGCTCTATGAGAAAGGCGAAAAGAAGATCAACGACGAGAATTTCGTCAATGCCTATACGGATCTGGCGCAAGTGACGCCCTTCCTGCCGGATGGCTTTGAGGCCGTGACCTATAACGACAGCCAGGTGCTCTTCAACACCCAGTCCGCGGCCATGTTCATGGATGGCTCCTGGACTTCAGGCGTCTATGCGGATGCTCCCTTCGAGTGGGGCGTGTTCGCCCTCCCCGCCCGCAACGTGGCGGATACGGCCATCTGCTTCCACCCGGATATGGCCATCACCATGAACGCCAACACCACCCATCCCGAGGAGGCCAAGGCCTTCCTGACATGGCTGTGCACAGAGGCGGGCGCGACCACCGCTTCTGAGAACCTGCCCGTGGGCTATTTCCCCATGATCAACTTCCCCATCCAGCTTGCGGATGCGCATGCCAACGAGTTCCTCTCCCTCAACGCCGGCAAGGAGACCGACGCGCGCTTCGTGTGGCCGGCCCTGATGGATCTCTACGCCCCCATGAACCAGGCCGTAATCCAGGTGCTCAAGGGCGAAGCTACCCCGCGGGCTGCCGCGGATAGCGTAGCGGCCCTGCTGCCCTAAAACGAACCAACGGGCGGGGGAGGGCGGCTTGCTGCTCTCCCTACGCCCCTTTCATGCAGGCGGGCTTGCTCCGCCTCAGCTTTAATAGAGAGGTGACGACAATTGAAAGCGCCTGCTGCAAGGATTGGGGGCCAGTGCCCCCTGCGGCGGCTGGAACCGAAGGCCGGTTACTGGGCCTGGTATCTCCTGCCCGCCCTCGCCTTTTACGTAGTTTTTATGGCCTACCCGCTTCTGGATTCTATCCGCCTGAGCCTGTATACGGGCAATGTGGGCAGCCGGGCCTTTGTAGGCTTCGATAATTTCCGGCGGCTTTTTACAGACCCGGAGCTTTCCCTCCGCTTTGGCAACGCCTTTAAAAACACGACCTTCTTTTTTGTGACCCACATGCTGGTGCAGAATGTGCTGGGCATCATCTTTGCCGTGCTGCTCACCAACTCGCATATGCGGGGCCGCAAGCTGTATCAAACCATCATCTTCGTGCCCACGACATTTGCCGTACTGGTAACGGGTTATTTATGGAAGCTGCTGCTCAACCCGGTGTGGTCAAAGCCCTTCCTCGCAAGCCTCGGCTTGCAGGCCCTGGCCAAGCCCTGGCTGGGCACGGAAAGCACGGCGCTGATCTTGGTGGCCCTGGTCTCCTGCTGGCAGTGGATGGGCATACCCACCATGATGTTCGTGGCCGCCCTGCGCAACATCAGCGAGGATATCTACGAGGCCGCGGATATCGACGGCGCTTC
>DHOI01000028.1:2311-4961 GCA_002409725.1 Christensenella sp. UBA5394 | reverse complement strand
GTCAATAATTTCAACGCCTTCGATATCGTCTACGCCATGGAAAACGCCAATGGAGCGCCAGGCTACGCTACGGATCTGATCGGTACGCTATTTTACCGCCTGGGCATCGCCGGGCAGCACCCCATCGGCATACCGGATCCCGGTATGGGCGCGGCGGTGGCTACCCTCATGTTCTTCATGTTGGCCGCCGTATCCTTCCTCATCCTTAGAAAAACGCAAACAAAGGAGTGAGAAAAATGAAAAGATCCCACTCTCTTAAATTACAGCGGATGAGCCTTGGCTCCCACACCGTGCTGATCATCTGGTCCGCCATCGTGGTGTTCCCGCTCTATATCATGATCATCAATTCCTTTAAGGATAGGCTGAGCATTTACCAAAATACCTTTGGTCTGCCCGAGGTGTGGAATTTCTCCAATTATACCGATGTGCTCAAAAGCGGCGATTTCATGCGCTATTTCCTCAATAGCTTCATCGCCGTTACCATATCCCTGGCCCTGGTGATGCTGCTGGGTACGCTGGCTTCTTATGCCCTGGCCCAATGGCGGGGCAGGTGGTCCACGGCCTTGCATTTCTTCTTCATGGCCGGCATGATGATGCCCATCAAGATCGCTTCCATCAAGCTATTGGAATTGGTGCGGGCCCTAAACCTGCTCAATTCCATCTGGGCGCTTGTGCCGATCTACGTAGCCATGGGCCTGCCCATCGCCGTGTTCGTGCTCACCGAGTTCATCCGCCAGATACCGAGGGAATTGATGGAGGCCGCTTTGATCGACGGTTGCGGTCGGCTGGGCATATTGGGCCGCATCATCACGCCGCTTTTGCGGCCGGCCTTGGCCACCGTAGCCATCTATAACCTGGTGCCCTTCTGGAATGACCTATGGTTCCCGTTGGTCTTCATCTCAGATGAAAAATCCAAGACCCTACTCCTGGGCGTAACCCGCCTCTTTGGCCAATACCAAACGGATTGGTCCAAGGTTCTGGCCGTGCTCACCCTTTCCTCGCTGCCCGTGCTGATCCTCTACCTGCTCTTTAGCAAACAGTTCATCAAGGGCATGACCTCCGGCGCCGTTAAGGGATAAGGGATAGAGCTTTATGAAGAAGATTCTGCTGGAAGCCTGCTGCGGCAGTGCGGCGGATGTTTTTGCCGCCAAGTCCGCCGGGGCGGATCGGGCCGAGCTGAGCGCGGCCCTGGCGCTGGGCGGGCTGACCCCGAGCTTGGGCGCCATGGAGCTGGCCGCAAAGGCCGGTTTGCCGATCATCGCTATGGTGCGCCCCAGAAGCGGCGGCTTCTGCTATAATGAATATGAATTTCAAACCATGTGCCGGGATGCCGAGGCGCTGCTTTCCGCCGGCGCGGCGGGCATTGCCTTTGGCATTTTACTGGCGGATGGCCGGGTGGATGAAAAGCGCTGCGCCGCGCTTATGCGCTACATTGGCGATCAACAGAGCGTATTCCACCGCGCCTTTGACGTAACGCCGGATTGGCGGGAGGCGATGGATAGCCTCTGTGGCCTCGGTTTCACGCGCATCCTCACCAGCGGCCAGGCCTTGAGCGCTTTAGAGGGTGCGCAAACCCTGGCACATATGGTAGAATATGCTGGTGGGCGCATCGAGATATTGCCCGGCGGCGGCATCCGTCCCCACAACGCGGCCGAGCTGATCCGCCAAACGGGCTGCGATCAGCTGCACGCCTCCCTATCTGCCGTATGCACCGATCCGTCCATACCTGAAAACTCGGCCATCCGCTTCGGCGGCCGTGACCTCCCGGCCGAGAACCTCTATACCCGCCTGGATGCGGCGGGCTTTGAGACCCTAGTGAATCTGATGCAAACGGAGATATCGTTATGCGATATGCGATCGGGATCGATTTAGGCGGCACCAATATAGCCGCGGGCCTGGTAGACGAGGGTTACCGCATCGTAGCGCGCCGCAGCGTAAAAACCAATCCGCCCCGTAGCGCCGAGGCGCTTTGCCAGGATATGGCGGGCCTTTGCGCGGGCCTGGCTGCGCAGGCCGGCCTTGCTTTGCAGGATATATCCGGCGTGGGCGTGGGCACGGCGGGCCTCGTTTGGAACGGCGAGATCGAAACCGCCAGTAACTTGGGCCTGCACCACGCGCCCATCGCCAGGCTTTTACGCGGCCTCACCGGCCTGCCCGTTTATTTGGAAAACGACGCCAATGCCGCCGTTTTTGGCGAATACATCGCAGGCAGCGGGTCCGCTTGCCACTCCATGGTGCTGATGACTATCGGCACGGGCATCGGCACGGGCATGGTGCTGGAGGGCAGGATATACGCCGGCTTCAACGGCGCGGCCGCGGAGCTGGGCCACACTATTTTGGTGCCGGCGGGCAGGCCCTGTTCCTGCTCCAAGCGTGGCTGCTTTGAGACTTACTGCTCGGCCACCGGGCTGGCCGTGAGCGCCCGTGAGGCCATGGCGGCGCACCCCGAGAGCCAGCTATGGGCCTTGTGTGAGGGCGAAGCGGCTAGGGTACGGGCACAAACGGTCTTTATCGCCGGGGAGATGGGGGATGCGGTAGCTGCGGCTGTGCTCGAGCAATACCTCGATTACCTGGCCATCGGCGTGGCCAATACCATCAACCTTTTGCAGCCGGAGGTCTTTTGCATCGGGGGTGGGGTATCCATGCAGGG
>DHOI01000028.1:2006-2148 GCA_002409725.1 Christensenella sp. UBA5394 | reverse complement strand
TTTGCATCGGCGGTGGGGTATCCATGCAGGGGGACGCCCTGCTTTTGCCCCTAAGGCAACGGGTGGAAGCGCTTTCCTTTGCAGGCAGCAACGGGCTACGCACCCGGCTGGTACTGGCCAGCCTGGGCAACGACGCGGGCAT
>DHOI01000028.1:0-1758 GCA_002409725.1 Christensenella sp. UBA5394 | reverse complement strand
GCATCATCGGCGCGGCCATGCTGGGGATAATGGGTCAAAGGCCGGCCGGGGCGGCGAAAGCCTATCCGGACGGAAATTATATGGATAAGGAGAAAGCACTATGAGGATCTACTGCGCCAAAGATTATGAGGGGATGAGCCGCCGTGCGGCCAATATCATCGCCGCCCATGTGGTGGTCGACCCCGCCTGCGTGCTGGGGCTGGCTACCGGCTCTACGCCCGTAGGCGCCTACCAAGAGCTGAGCCGCCGCTGCGCACAGGGGGATTTGAGCTTTAGCCGGGTGCGCACGGTCAATTTGGATGAATACGTGGGCCTTGGGTCGGAGCACCCCCAGAGCTACCGCTATTTCATGCGGAAGAATCTATTCGGACAAATCGATATTCCGCCCGCTAATACCCATTTGCCCGATGGCCTCGCGCCGGATGCAGAGGCGGAGTGCAGCCGTTACGACCGGCTGATCAGGGAGCTGGGCGGCATTGATTTGCAGCTTTTGGGCATCGGCCACAACGGACACATCGGCTTCAATGAGCCGGATCAGGCCTTTACGCTGGGAACGCATCAGGTACGGCTGACGCAAAGCACCATCGAGGCCAACGCCCGCTTCTTTGCTACTGAAGCCGAAGTGCCGCGCGCCGCCTATACCATGGGCATCAAAACCATCATGCAGGCCCGCGCCATCCTGGTGGTTGTCAGTGGGGCGGAAAAGGCGGATATCGCTTATCGCGCCTTCCTGGGCCCCGTAACGCCGCAAGTGCCGGCCTCAATTTTGCAGTTGCACCCCCATGTGACCCTATGCGGCGATCTGGCGGCCCTTTCCAAGCTGATGGAGGCGGGGGCGGAAGTGTGCGAATAAGCGGCGCGCGGGTCTTCGACCTGACGCGGGGTTTTGTGGAGCGGCCCCTGCATATCGCGGGCGGCCGCATCGCGGAAGCGGGGGAAGGCCCTGCCTATCAGGCCACGGGCTGCACCATCATCCCCGGCCTGATAGACCTGCATTTCCACGGCTGCATGGGCGCGGATTTCAGCGACGGCAGCGAGCAGGGCCTAAGGGCCATCGCCGCCTACCAGCTCTCCCGGGGCGTAACGCAAATTTGCCCTGCCGGCATGACGCTTCCCGAGGCGGAATTGATCGAGATGTGCCGCGCTGCCGCGGCCTACCGCAGGGAAGATCCGCCCGGGGCCAAGCTTTGCGGCATTCACCTGGAAGGCCCCTTTTTGAGCGCGGCTAAGAAGGGCGCGCAGCAGGGGGATTGGCTGCATCTGCCGGATTGGGCCCTGGTCGAGCGCCTGCAAGCCGAGAGCAAGGGTCTATGCAAGCTGGTTTCCCTGGCCCCGGAGCTGCCGGGCGCGCTGGAATTCATCGCCAAAGCCAAGGATCATATCCGCGTATCCCTGGCCCACACCGAGGCGGATTACGACACGGCCCTGGCGGCCTTTAAGGCCGGGGCCAGCCATGTGACGCACCTGTTCAACGCCATGCCCCCCTTTGCCCACCGGGCGCCGGGGGTGGTGGGCGCTGCCGCGGATGCACCAAACTGTATGGTGGAGCTGATTGCGGATGGTGTGCATCTGCACCCGGCCATGGTGCGAGCCGCCTTCAAGATATTCGGCCCCGAGCGGGTGATCCTGGTGAGCGACAGCATGCGCGCTACGGGCATGCCGGATGGGGATTATACCCTGGGTGGCCAGACCGTGCGGGTGCGGGGCAATAAACCTCTGCTGCCGGATGGCACGCTGGCCGGCTCGGCAACCGACCTG
>DHOI01000033.1 GCA_002409725.1 Christensenella sp. UBA5394 | reverse complement strand
GACGAAGCGTTTTATCGCTTATGGACTGCCAAGGAAAGCGTGATGAAGGCATCCGGTTTCGGGTTTTCTTTGCCGCCTGAAGCCTTTAGCGTACTTCCGTTGGATTCCTCCGCGCATAGCATTGCCGGTAAGCCTTGGTTTTTGGATTGGCTTTCATTTAGCGGTTACATCATATGTAGAGCAACGGATGGCGAAGCGGGGAAAACCGAAGTAATCACGATAACGCCGGGAGGCTTGCTTTGCGGATAACCCTATTTACATTTTTCTACCCAATGCGTATTATTATTGTAAATAGTAACACAGGAGGCTTAATATGGAAATTAATAAAACCTTCAATGAAGGAACTCTTTTTATTGGCCTAAAGGGAAGGCTCGATACCATCACGGCGCCCAGCCTGGAAAACGAACTGAATGACTCTTTGCCCGGCGTAACCGAATTGATTTTGGACTGCGCGGCCCTTGAATATGTTTCCAGCGCGGGCTTAAGGGTGATTCTTGCCGTGCAGAAGGTGATGAACCGCCAAGGGAAAATGATTGTTAAGAACGTTAACGATACCATTATGGAAGTCTTTGAAATAACCGGATTTTCAGATCTCCTAACCATCGAATAATAGCTTGGGAGGGCGTAGCTACATGAAAAAGCGCCCAATCCGCGCCAAAATCGTGCGGCTGGTTTTGTCGGTTTCGATTTTCGCGCTGATTGCCGGAACAACGGCGGCATTTTGGGGCATGAGCAATACGCGCGGCACGGCGTTGCGCTCTAGCGAGGAACTGGGGCAAGTAGCCGCCACCGATAGCGAGGCGGCTTTGGTTGCGCAGGCCAAGGCCAATTTGCAGCGCGAGGTATGGGCCAAGGCCGAGCTAACCGAGGAGCGGCTTACGAATATACGCGAACGTGTGGACTTACTTGCGGATTATATAGAGCCCATCATAAGCGGCGCAGCCTCGGTGACAGATGACCGCCAAGAGGATGGCAGCGGTTGGGTGATGCAATATGCGCGGGTCAACGGGGTGCCCGACGCGGTACTCGCGGCCGAAAGAGCGTGCGCCGCTAAGGCGCAGTTCATCCTGGACCCGGTATGCAGGGAGAGCGCGGATATATATTCGGTCTACTTCGCGTCCGAACGAGGCGTTATGGCATCCTACGACAACCACCCGGACGACGCCTATGAGCAACTATTCCTTGAAGGATACGACCCGCGTAACCGCGACTGGTATAAGACGGCGGCAGCGACCGGACATGCGGCGTTCACGAGCACCTATCTCGATGCTTTCGGCCGCCTGCTGACCACCTGCGCCGCGCCGGTCTATTCACCTGACGGCAAACTAGACGGTGTGCTGGGCATGGATTTGCTCATTCAGGACATCAACCAATCTGTGGTATCCACAAAGGTGGGTAAGGATGGCTATGCCTTCCTTATGGACGAGGCAGGCATCCTAATTTCGTCACCCATGCTTAGCGTTAATGCGGATGGGTCGTATGACCAGATTAATTTGACGCAAGACAGCTCTTTCGCCCCGGCGGCAGAGCAGATGATTTTGGGCAAGAGCGGCATATCCGAGTTGGTCGTAGAGGGCAAGCCGGTATTCTTTGCCTATGCGCCGGTAAACGCGGCTGGATGGAGCCTTGGTATGGTGCTGCCCCGCGAAGAAGTTGTTGCGCCGGCTGCCGCCAGCCATGATAATATTCTCGCCATGACCGCGCGCGCAACCACGCGTATGTCGGACACCATGCGAACGATGTTTGCCGTATTGATTGGGGTTTCGGCCGCGCTGGTGGCGTTTATACTCGCGGCTACCGGCATTCTGTCAAAACGCCTGACAGGCCCTATTCACCGGCTTATTGAAGAGGTTAAGGTGATTAGCGGCGGCAACCTGACCCATGGGGTGGACGTAAATACCGGCGATGAAATGGAAGAGCTGGGACGGGCCTTCAACGGCATGACTGCTTCCCTGTCGGATTACATGGCCAACCTCGCGGCTGTGACTGCCGATAGGGAGCGTATCGCGGCCGAGCTAAGTATTGCTGCGACCATCCAGTCGTCAATGCTGCCCTGCATCTTCCCGCCCTTTCCTGAGCGCACCGAGTTTGATATCTTTGCGGACATGCACCCGGCCAAGGAGGTCGGCGGCGATTTCTACGATTTTTTCTTTACCGACGAGGATCATCTTTGGATGGTTATTGCCGACGTATCCGGCAAGGGCGTGCCGGCGGCCCTGTTTATGGTAATCGCCAAAACGCTGCTGAAAAACCAATCAGGATTCACCGCCTCGCCTGCGGAGGTGCTGACCATTGTCAACGACCAGCTTTCCGAGAATAACGAAGCGGGCATGTTTGTGACCGTGTTTATCGCCAGCCTGACCATCTCGACCGGGGAGCTGACATTTGCCAACGCGGGGCACAATTTCCCGCTGCTGTACCGCGACGGGGCTTGGCATTGGATAAAGACAAAGCCGGGATTGGTACTGGCCGGTATGGAGGGGCTTTGCTACCGGGAATATCAAGAAACGCTGTCAAAAGGCGACCGGCTTTTCCTCTATACGGACGGCGTGACCGAGGCGCAGAGCCCAGCCGGGGAGCTTTACGGCAATCAAAGGCTGCAGGATACGCTGAAGACGCCGGGCTTGGCAGCTGAGCGGAATGAAATCCTGATTGCCCGCGTACAAGCGGACATTGACCGTTTTGCCGCCGGAGAGCCGCAGGCTGACGATATAACCATGCTTTCCTTGCGGTATTTGGGATGGGAGGCGAGAGCGTGACCGAGCCGATAGAATTCCATCCTGTGCGCCTGTCCGACCGTGCTTTGGTGGAAGCGGCCTGCACGGGCTCCAGCACCCTTTCCTGCCAGTATAATTTTGCAAACCTATATTGCCTGCGGGAATTCTACGGTACCGAGATTGCAACCCCAGGGGCGGGCGTTCTGTTCGTGCGCCAGACGAAACGCCAGCCCGGACAAACCGCTTACCTGCCGCCGCTGGGGTCAGACTGGGATACTTTGCTGGACGCGGCGACGGCAGACGGACGGCCTTGGTTCGTACACGGTGTGACCAAAGACGATGCTGAAGGATTGGACGTAGGCCTTTTCCGCACGACGGCCGATCGGGACTGGGCGGAATATCTCTACCATCCGGAGAAGCTGAATACGCTGTCTGGGGGCGACCTGGCTCAGAAACGCAAGGATGCGCGAATCTGCCGCAGGCTTTATGGCGAGCGGCTT
>DHOI01000119.1:1919-11720 GCA_002409725.1 Christensenella sp. UBA5394 | reverse complement strand
GGAACGCTCTAATCAGGGCGTTCCTATTTTCTTCGCGCGGCCTTTTGGGTGTAAAACCCGCCGCCGGTTTTGCTACAGGGCGCGCACCGCGTCCATGAATTTTTTCACGGTGGGCCCATCCACCGGATCGTTCATATCGCCGCTGGGCTTAGTGCCATAACCGAACACCGTGCCGTCCGCCAGGGCGACAATGTCCAGGGCGCCCAGGGTCACGCCGCTGCCCAGGATGATCGGTGTTTCGGGCACGGCGCGCCGAACCTCTTCCACATCCTCTTTCTTGGGCGGTACAGGCGTTTCGGTGCCGGAAATAATCAGCGCATCGGCCATGCCGCGGCCCACCATCTCATGCGCTACCGTAGCGATATCGCGCGGGGCCACCGGTGCGGCATGCTTGGAGTAAACGTCGCAGAACAGGAGCACCTGCTCGGCGCCAATGGCCTTCCGGTAGCGGAGTGCCAAGTGCGCCTCACCGTTGAGCATGCCCTGATCCGTCACCATGGTATCCGTGAGAATGTTGAGGCGGATAAACTGCGCGTCCACAAGGGAGGCGATAGCGAGGGCGCTCTTCCAGGAATTACGCAACACATTGATGCCCAGGGGCACGTTGGGGTAAGCCCTGCGCAGCTCCAGCGCAGCACGGGTCATGGCGGCCACGGTCTCGGGCTCCTGCGTGACAGGGTAGTAGGGATAATCTCCCAGGTTCTCTACGATCATGGCGGAGATGCCGTTGGTCACCAGGGCATCCGCATCCCGCAACGCATGGTCTATCACCTGCGTCATGCTGCCCTGGTAATTGGGGGAACCGGGCAGGGGTGGCAGATGTATCATGCCTAAAATGGGACGGGAAGTACCGAATACGGATTTCAATTCACTGCGTTTCATGTCTTCTCTCCTTTAATAATCTTGGTTTTTATACTTCTGGCGGCCTAGCCGCCGATAGTGCATACGGGTCAGCTGTCAAAATGCTGGCCCACGCCGGCCGGTCCCTTGGACCGTTTGGTATTGCCCACGCAGATGATCAGCGTGAACACATAGGGCAGCATCATCAAGATCTGGCTGGGTGTACGCACCCCCTGAAATACGAACTGCAAACAGTCGAAGAAGCCAAAGAACAGGGCCGAGAGAGCCGAGCCTATGGGGTTGGAAGCCCCCAGGTTGTTGATGACCATAGCCACGTAGCCACGGCCGGCCGTCATGCCCATGATATAGCGGTTCATGCCGACCAGGGAGAGAAAGGCGCCGGCCAGGCCGGAAAGCAGGCCGCAAACCAATACGCCCATGTACTTGTACCGCACCGTGTTGATGCCCACGGTATTGGCCGCCACCGGGTTTTCGCCCACCATGCGCATGCGCAGGCCAAAGGTGGTCTTATATAAGAACACCCAGCCCACAATTACGACCACGATGGTGATGAGGAAAAAGAGGCTTTGCTCGCCCAGCACGTAACCGATCACCGGTATGCGCGCCATCCAGCTCAAGCTGGGGGTAGCCGCAATTTTAGAAAACGCCGCCACCTCCGGGGACATACCGGAAACCTTCCATACCAGCTTGAGCGCCAGCGCCCCCAGGGCAGCCCCCAGAAGGTTCACGCTCATGCCCGAAAGCGTGGCGTTAACCTTGTACTTTACGTGTAGCACAGCATGCAGGGAGGAGACGAGCATGCCTGCCAGTACCGCCAGCAAGACGCCGATCCATTTGCTCCCTGTAAAGTCCGAGCCGATGACGGCGAAGATAGCCCCCGCGGCCATCATGCCCTCGCAGCCGAATGCGGTTACACCGGCCCGTGTAGAGAAGGAGCAGCCCACTGCCGCCAGCATAACGGGAACCGAAAGCCGCAACGTCGATGTGATAATGGCGAGTATGATATCGTTGTTCATGCCGCACCCCCCTGACCTGCGGCGGCTGGGCCGCTATCCTTCTTTTTGATAAAGCTCCTGATTTTTTGTATGGGAGAGAGTATGATGGAGGGCGCGGCCACGAACACCACCACCAGGGCCTGTACCATATCCACGAATTCAAACGGGATCGTGGTACTCTGGTTCACCATGGTCGCCCCTGCCTTCAGCACGCCGAAAAGGATGGCGGCAAAAATCACGCCCAGGGGGTTATGCGCAGCCAGGGCGGATACCGGAATGCCCTGGAAGCCGTAGCCGTTGGAGATAATATCCACAAAGCGTTT
Source organism: Christensenella sp. UBA5394 (assembly GCA_002409725.1). GTDB lineage: Bacteria > Bacillota > Clostridia > Christensenellales > CAG-138 > Pelethousia. The sequence goes on along the minus strand of DHOI01000119.1, from coordinate 9,541 downwards.
GAACACGCCCTGCACCAGCGCGGCGCCGCCCAGCCCGGCCATGGCGCCCGAAAGCACCAGGGCGGCCAGGTACATCTGCGAGCCGTTGATGCCGGCCACTTTAGCCGCCAGCGGGTTCATACCCACGGCGGTCATCTTGAAGCCCCATATCGTCCGCCTTTGCAGGAGGTAAATGAGGATGCATAGGATCACGCAAACGATCAGCGCCGTGGTAAGCTGCGATTTTGAGGCAAGGCGCGACAGCTCGGCGCTTTTGAGGATGGGCGCCGTCTGGGGGGAGGCCGCTTCAGCGGGCTTGAGAGGCCCGTTGACCAGATAACCGGTAAAATATGTGATGATGCTGTTGAGCATGATGCCCGTGATGACCTCGGGCGCGCCGAAACGCGTGCGAAACCAGCCCATCAGCAGGCCCACGGCGCCGCCGCCGATGGCACCCGCCAGCATGGTGACCGCTGCGTGGGTCGGGCCGGGCAAAAAGTCCACATAGATGCCCACCAGCGCCGCGGTCAGGCCGCCCATGTAAAGCTGCCCTTCCAAGCCCGTGTTGACAATGCCCACCTTGATGCCGATGGCAAAGCCCAACCCCGTGAACATCAGCGGCGTAGCAGTAGCCAGAGATAGCAGCATGCCACGGGACGTGCCCAGGGAGCCTTTAAAGATGGCGGTGTAGACTTCCACAAAGGAATAGCCGCCCAGGGAAATGACCACGCCGCCGATGAGCAGCGCCACCAGCAGCGCCAAGGCGGAGCGCCCGAACATCATAACGCCGTCTGAAACCCGCTTTCTGCTATGCTCGTTCATGCGCCCACCTCCTTTACGCTCTCCAGAGAATTACCCGTCATCAGAAGCCCGAGCTGCACCTTGGAAAATTCCTCGGGCGCGCAGTCCGCAACGATGCGCCCCTCATAAATCACCAGCAGCCGGTCGCTGAGCTTGACCACCTCGTCCAAATCCGCCGAGATGAGGAGCATGGCCTTGCCCTTGTCCCGGAATTTGTACAGTTCGTTGTGAATGTATTCCTGGGCGCCCACATCGATGCCCCGGGTGGGGTGCGCCACGATTAGCGCTTCGTGCTCCCGGGAAAGCACCCGTGCGATGATCACCTTTTGCTGGTTACCACCCGAAAGGGAGCTCACCGGCGCTTCCACGGTGGGGGTTTTTACGCCAAACTCCTCCCGGCAGGTCTCTGCATAGGTGGCGATCTCCTTCCAGCGCATCAGCTTATGGCGGCTCATATCCGGGCAATCCTGGTAGCCTAAGATCATGTTGCATTTAATCGTCATGGGCGCAATCAGGCCCATGTGGGTGCGATCCTCGGGGACATGGCCAACGCCTCTGTCAATAAAATCCCGCGCGGTGCCGCATAGGGGTTTGCCATCCAGCAATACCTCCCCAGATTCAGGCGTGGTCAGCCCTGTGAGCGCCTCGATAAGCTCGCACTGGCCATTGCCCTCAATGCCGGCGATGCCCAGTATCTCCCCTTCGCGGATGTCGAAGCTCACGTCTTTCACCTTCTCGCATCCCCGCTCGTCCTTCACCGTGAGATTTTTGACGCTGAATTTCACGCCGCCGATGCGGGGGGATGGATGGCGGGCCTCCAATTGGATCAGGCGGCCCACCATCATTTCGGAGAGTTCCTGGGGGTTGGTATCGGCGGGCTTCACATCGTCGTGGATGAGCACGCCGTTGCGAAGCACCATCACGCGGTCGGCCACGTTCATGGTTTCCTTAAGCTTATGGGTGATGATGACGATACTAGTGCCCTGCTCTCGCAAAAACCGTAGTGTGATAAACAGCTCGTCCACCTCGTAGGGGGTCAGGACCGCAGAAGGCTCATCCAGAATCAGGATCTTGGCGTCCCGGTACAGCGCCTTTAGAATCTCCACGCGCTGCTGCTCACCCACGGACAGGCTCTCTACCTTGGCGTGAGGGTCAATGTTGAAGCGATACTTTTCCACCAGTGCGGCCACCTTGCTTTCCGCAGCCCTCCGGTCTATAAACACGCCCTTGCGGGGCTCGATGCCCGCGATAACATTCTCTACCACCGTAAAGGCCGGCACCAGCATGAAATGCTGGTGGACCATGCAGATTCCTCTGGCAATGGCGTCGTTGGGATTGTTGAACGCAACCTTCTCCCCATGGATGAATATCTCGCCCGCATCGGGCTTCTCCATGCCATAGAGGATCTTCATCAGCGTGGTCTTTCCGGCCCCGTTCTCGCCCAGGAGGGAGAGAATCTCCCCCTCCTCCAGGCGCGCGTCCACCTTATTTAGCGCCAGCGTTCCGGGATATCGCTTGGTGATCTCTGACATTCTGATGATTTCCACGGACTCAACCTACCTCTTTAGATTTGTCGATCAACCTCGAAAGGTCTGGGCATTAGCCCTGGAATTGGTTAGTGGCCTTCCATGCATCGAGCTGGTCCACATCTGTGGGAAGCTGGAGCTGGCCGTTCTTGATAGCTTCGCGCACGGCATCCACCTTATCCAGCAGTTCCTGGGGGAAGTCGATGCTCACGCCTTCTACGCTGTAGTCGCAATAGCCCGCCGCAATGCCCTTGCGCTCGCCGCCGGACTTCCAGGTGCCTTCCACAATAGCCTTGATCTCGTCATACACCTGGTTTTCAGTCAGCTTCACCGAGGTGCACAGGCTGGACACGGGATCCAAACTCGAGAGGGCAGTGGCGATGAAGTAGCAGCCCGCTTCATTGGCGGCTTCCTTGAGGCCCATGCTGCCGGAGCCGCAGTTGCCGGTAATGATATCCGCGCCACGGGCCACGCCGTTCATGGCAATCTCCTTAGCCTTGACGGGATCATTGTAGCTGCCCACAATGTTGTAGATGATCTCACAATCCGGGTTTACGTAATATACGCCAGCCATGTAGCCCGCTGCGCCCGCACGGGAGGTGGGGGAATCGGCACCGCCAGCATAGACGATGACGTTTTTATCCGCATTGGCGCGGGTGAATACTTCGGGATAATCGCCCTTGGTTACAAAGCCCGAGATGACGCCGGAGAGAAAGCCCTGCTCCGCATCGATGGCGGCGTTCCAGTGAAGGTTTTCCGGCGCGGGATCCATGGAGGTGTCCACCAGGGAGAACTTCTGATCCGGGTAATCGCTGGCAACCAGAGCGAGGCTATCCCCATAGTTGGAGCCCACGGCCACGATCAGGTCATAATCCCCGGTGTCGGCATAGTTGCGCAGCGCCGCATCCACCTCGGCCAGATCGGTGCACTCGGCCCCGTCGAAGGTAATGCCAAAGTCCGCCTCGGCCATTTCCATCCCATGGTAGGCCTGGTCGTTGAAGCCTTTGTCGCCGCGGACGCCCTGTACGATGGCAACCTTAGGCGCTTCGATGGGAACTTCGGCAGCGGCCGGAGTTTCGGTTGCCCCATTGTCGGTGGCGGCCGGAGCGTCCGCAGCGGGAGTCTCAGTCGCCGGCGCCTTATTGGCGCAGGCGGCCAGGGAGATAACCATGAGCAGTGCCATCATTAGTACGAACCCTTTTTTCATTAAATTATCCTCCTTTGAATATATACCGGCAGCTTTCCCGCCGGAAACTGTTCAATACGGCTTATGCAAGAAACATATCGCCTTCGTTATAGCGCCGCACCAGCGGCAGTATGGCATCCGCCGCCTGCCGGGCCGCTGCATCGGGATCAGGCTTGGGCAATATCTCGATGGAGACCCAGCCGTCGTAGCCACCCCGCTGCAGACCCGCGAACACCTCGTTGAAGTCAAGATGACCCCATCCCGGCGCCAGCCGGTTGGAATCAGCCAGATGTACGTACTTGACAAGGGCGGCATTGTTGGCAAGCGCCCGGCCGATATGCGCGTCCTCAATATTCATGTGGAACACGTCGGGCATGATGCCTATATTGGAGTGTTGAACTTCCCTAAGCAGCGCCGCGCATTCCTCCACGTTGTTGATGAAGTTGATCTCATACCGGTTCACCGGCTCGATGATCACAGTGACGCCAAGGCTTTTCGCTACGGGCAGAAGCATATCAAGAGAATCCAAGAACAAATCCGTAGCCTCCCGCTTATCCTGTTTGGGAGCGATGAAACCCCGGCAGCGGCCTAGATTTACCATACCGCCAAACTCCGCCGCCAGTTCCACCAGCCCGTCGAGGACCCGGAGAGCCTCCCCGCGCTGCATTTTATCAGGATTAGTCAAATAGAGGCCTAGGTCGGCGAAGACCTGTCCGGTGCTGATGCAGCTTACCTCCAGCCCATATTGCTTGAGCAGATGGCGGAGCGCGGGCGCATCCACATCTTCCTTACGGCGCAGCGCCAACTCCACACCGTGATATCCGTATTCCGCTGCCTTCCGCACGGAATCCTCAAACCCGCGCCATACAACGAACGCGGAAGGGCCCGCAACGTCGTCTGCAATGGCAACCGACAGTTTCATCATACGTGCTCCTTCCTCTGGTCTGCTTCCTCGGGGGTAAGGTCCTGGGGCGGGGTCCACCTGCATACGCCCTCCATGGCATCCTCGCCCATGGCTATCATGCTTAGGGAGATATTGTGCCTGCCCCCTTCGTATTCGTAGCGTAGCCACTCCTCTACAATGCCAAGAATCTCGGATAGCGGGGTGGTTTTACCGCCCAGGCAAAGCACGTTGGAATTGTTGTGACGGCGGGTCATCTGCGCCAGATAGGGCGTGGTGCAGAGGGAAGCCCGGATTCCCTTGAACTTATTGGCCATAATGCTCATGCCGATGCCCGTAGAGCAAATCAGGATACCCCCGTCGGCCTTGCCTTCTATAATAGCATTGCATACCTGCGCCGCATAGTAAGGGTAGCGCACGATCTCCTCGCTATCGCTGCCCATGTTGAGCACTTCGTACCCATGTGCAGTTAAATAGTCCACAATCAGATTCTTGGCTTCCACGCCACCGTGGTCGTTGCCAATGGCAATTCTTTTGAACATAGATCCTCCTGCTTGGCTGCATAGCAAGGAATGCAGCCGTGCTTCCTTTCTCAATCATCAGTTATCCAAGTTAGATATAACGTTTCATATATCTTTATACATACATGCAATGCGCCTCCGGATAATGTAACGTTTCATTTATGGGTGGTTTTAGGGTTCTGTTTTCAGTTCCAAGGGATGTATTAAGTATTTTTATGGAAATTCTATGCGGAAACGGCAGTGGCCGCAGAAAACGGATTTCGTTGGGGGTGGTGCTTAAATATATATCTTTTACTTATAATTCCTATGACCCGGCAGGACAGCCTTGTCATTTCGCTATGCAATGCTGAGCGTTGGGATATGGTACCCGGTAAAATCTAGGGCAACAAGGCCCCCCCTTATCAAGCAGATAATCGATTAGCATTTGTGCGCCTCCGCTTCAAAAAGAATTCGAACATGGCTTGAGTAAACGGGATTATCTCCTATGGACGCTACACTTTGACATCTCCCACGCTGTTGCGCAGGATTACACAAGTATCCATCATGAGATGTTCGCTTTGCTTATCCTTTCCCGCATTGCGTTCTTCCACCCTGCGCAGGAGCATTTCTACGCTACAAACGCCCAGATCGTACTTGGGCTGCTCGATGGTGGTTAACCCCGGTGTGCAAAGGTTGGTCATCTCGATATTGTCGTAACCGAGTACAGAAATATCGCCCGGAATCTCCAGACCTATTTCCTGCAGCGCCTTCATGCAGCCGATGGCCATCAGGTCGTTGGCGGCAAAGATGGCGGTAGGAGGATCGCCGATCGCCATAAACCCTTTTGCAGCTTGGTAGCCGCTGTTCCAGGTATAATCCCCCTTGATCACATATTCCTCCCGCAAGGGAATTCCGTGCTGCGCTAAAAATTGTACGTAGGCGCTATAGCGGGTATGGCTGCTCAACGATTCCATAAGGCCGCTGATGAAGCCTATTTTTCTGTGACCATGGGTATACAGTAGCTGCATGCCCTGCGTGAATCCACCATAATCGTTGACGTTGATCACATTGTAACTGGATTGCAACGGCATCCCTATGTCTACGAGTATGACGCACAATTGGCAGCTGATCTCACTAATCTCCTGCAGGCTGAGCTGCGGCTTGACCATGATCAGCCCCGCGATATTTTTGGAACTGAGCGACTCAATGTAGTCCCATTCCTTTTGATAGGTACGGTCATTGTTACAGAGCAGAACCTGATACCCTGCCTTATTGGCGGCATCCTCGGCGCCCCGGGCCAGCTCGGGATAGAACGGGTTGCTGATGTCAGGGATAATTAGCGCGATGTCCCTAGAAGATTTTGTTTTCAGAGAGCGGGCGACTTCGTTTGCCTTAAAATTCAGTTCATCAACCGCCTTGAGGACGCGTTCTCTATTTTCCGGCAAGACTGTAGACCGGTTATTGAGTACGTTGGAGACCGTCCCCAGCGAAACGCCGGCGCGCTTCGCGACATCTTTCATGGTTGACATAGGGAGGCTGAAACCCTTTCATTGTTTTGAAACGTTACATTTGTGTTGGGATTATTTTATAATATTATGCGAAAAAAGTCAATAGGGCAGTTTTATACTTTTTGGGGCAGCCGGTTCCGGCGGCCCGGCTACCCCTGCCCCCCGCCTCCGCCTTGCATTTCTCTTCCCGGACGAACTGCAATAAACCACAATGTATATAGAAGAGTTCCGGCGAAGAGGCAACTATCCTAGGGTTCACGTGGTGCAGCAGGGCTACCCGTAGGCGCAAGCAAATCCTGTTAACTTAAAAAAGTGGGCACATGGCCACTTTTTTAATACGCAGAAGCGCCGGAGTCCGGCGCTTCATTGTGTTTGCCTTGCGGACGAACCGTCCGCTAAAATCAGAACCCTCAGCCGCCGCCGATGATGGGGGGATAGACGGAATCCGCGTCGCCCTCCAGAACCTCGGAGCCATCCAGGGATACGTAGAAGTGGCCCATGTAGGAGTTATTGGCCACGCCATTCTGCTCCGCCAGCTGGTTCCAAGAGATGGAGTAGTAGGTTTCGCCCCTATATTCGGCCAGGCCTTCGCAGGCGTAGGTCTGCGGGCGGCCGGCCAGCACATCGCCATAGACCTTGGCAGCCAGGGCTTCCGCCTTGGCAGCGCCAATTCCGCCCGCCGCATCCGCGGCCGAGGTATCCTCGCCCAGATGCTTTACACTCTCATCGTTCGTTACGGTCAGGGTGGGCACGGGCTCCAGAGTAGGCTCCACCGTAGGTTCGGCCGAAGGCTCGGCAGTTGCGGCAATCGGGGACGGGGTCTGTACAGTCGGGGCAGCAGGCTCAGCCGCCGGGGCCGCGCAGGCCGTCAGCAGCAGGGCCAGCGCTAAAATGGTGATCAAATGTCTCATAGGATCTCCTCCGCTATGTGCTTAATTCAATAGTGGTTCTTACTCCTGTTCTTTGTTTTATAACACCACATTCCATATAGATTGTCAATAGCTGCGGCGATCCTATAGCAAAAAATTCATAAAGCGGCCCCAAATGGGGCCGCCGCAGACTGTCAAAAAAGTCCTTANNTTAGGGGTTCGGGGGCCGTAGCCCCCGGAGGCTCTATTCGCCGCCAGCGACAGGAGCGGTGGCGGCGAAAGACCTTGCGTAGCAAGGGTTTCCCTGCAGGGTTTGCTGGCCGTGCCCCCAGGCACAAGCAAACCCTGTAAA
>DHOI01000119.1:377-1699 GCA_002409725.1 Christensenella sp. UBA5394 | reverse complement strand
CAGGCACAAGCAAACCCTGTAAACTCAAAAAAGTGGCATAGCCACTTTTTTGACACGCTGAAGCGGCCCCAAATGGGGCCGCCGGCGACACAATTCGGATTGCTCAATCAGGATTGCACCAGGTATGCGTTGATGAATTCATCCAGCTCTCCGTCCATTACTGCCTGGATGTTGCCATCCTCCACACCGGTCCGGTGATCCTTAACCATGGTGTAGGGCTGGAAAACGTAGCTGCGGATTTGGCTACCCCACTCGATGCGCTTCATCTCGCCCTTGATCTGGGCCATATGCTCCTCGTGCTCTCGCTCCTGTAGCTCGACGAGCTTGCCCTTGAGCATGCGCATGGCCACCTCTTTATTTTGCAGCTGGCTGCGCTCATTCTGGCATTGCACCACGATGCCCGTGGGCAAGTGGGTGAGTCGGATGGCGGAGCTGGTCTTGTTCACGTGCTGGCCGCCAGCGCCGCTGGCACGGTAGGTATCCACCCGCACGTCGTCCATGTCGATCTCTACATGGTTCGTATCGTCGTCGAAGATCGGGGTCACATCGAGTGAAGCAAAGGAGGTATGCCGCCTGCCCGAGGAATCAAAGGGGGACATGCGTACCAGCCTATGCACGCCCTTTTCAGCCTTGAGATAGCCATAGGCGCTGTCACCCTGCACCTCGAAGGTGACGTTTTTGATGCCGGCCTCCTCGCCGTCGAGATAGTCCAGCTCCTTCACGGTATAGCCCTGATTCTCACAATAGCGGCAATACATGCGGTAGAGCAGAGATACCCAATCCTGGGCCTCTGTGCCGCCCGCGCCCGCGTGCAGCGAGAGCACGGCGTTACAGCCGTCGTAGGGGCCTTTGAGCAGGGTGCTCAGGCGCAGGGCCTCCACGTTCTTTTCAAAGGCCGTGTATTCGGCTGCGATCTCGGAGAGCAGGCTCTCGTCGTTTTCCTCCTCGGCCATCTCCATCAGCGTAGCCACATCCTGCGCGGCTCTTTCCAGGCGGCGGTAGTTCGCAAGCTTGGCCGTGAGGGTCTTCATGCGCTGATTGGCCTTGTTGGCCGCGTCAATATCGTCCCAAAAGCCCTCGCGGGCCATCTCTTCTTCCAGGCGCTCCTTCTCGGCTGCTAATCCAGCCAGGTCAAAGTGAGTCACCTGCCTCTTTGAGTATGTCGCTGGCAGCTTCCAGCTTCTGGCGGTATTCGTCCAGTTGTACCAAAGTTCTCACTTCCTTTTATAATAGAGATTCATATTTATTGAAGGTACAAAATCCTATTTTAAGCGCCCTTGCCGCAGCAATGCTTATATTTTTTGCCGCTGCCGCAGGGGCAG
>DHOI01000119.1:0-188 GCA_002409725.1 Christensenella sp. UBA5394 | reverse complement strand
TCGTTGCGGCCGGGCGTTTTTTCCGCCCGCTTGGGCTGGCTGGGCAAGGAGCCGTCCCCGGCGGTTTCGATGGGCTTTGCCAGCTGCTCGCGGCGGGGCGCTTGCCCCGTGGTGAGGGCCACATGGTAGAGGCTGCGCACGGTCATCTCGCGGATGCCCTGCACCATTTCATCGAACATATCAAAGCC
>DHOI01000029.1:381-12617 GCA_002409725.1 Christensenella sp. UBA5394 | reverse complement strand
TCAAGGAGCAGGGCGAGGAGGAGAAGAACGCCGGCGACCTCATCAAAAAGTACGAGCTCTTCGGCCACGAGGCCAAGGGCCTCTACGCGCTCGACCAGGAACTGAAGGCGCGGGCCTACGCGGCGCCCTCCCTGGTGCTGGATTGACGGCGGATAAACGAATATCGCGCATGTATGCGGGCGGGGATGGTCACAGCGGGCCATCCCGCTCCTCTTTTTAGAGCCTGTGCAGGCCGCGCCTTACTTGCCCAAAAATTTTACATAGATTTTACACAATTTGATGAATTTTGCTTGGCCATGATGGCGCTTCGCGTGCTATAATGCTAATGTAAAGATTTAAAGTAGGCAAATATGGCCAATTGGAGACACGAATGACAATACCATTTACGGATTTCCTTGCACAAATGCTCGTAAGCCCAATGCTCGCTATTACCGTAGCGTTAACATTGGGCGTTATTTTAGTTAACGGCTGGACGGATGCGCCCAACGCCATAGCCACCTGCGTATCGACCCGCAGTATGCGCGCCAAGGAGGCCATCGTCATGGCCGCCATCTTCAACTTCCTCGGTGTGCTGGTGATGACGCTGATCAATTCCCAAGTTGCCATGACCATCTATAACATGGTGGATTTCGGCGGCAATACGCACGAGGCCATCGTGGCCCTTTGTGCGGCTCTCTTCGCCATCGTGACCTGGGCAACGGCTGCCTGGGCCTTCGGTATCCCCACCTCCGAAAGCCACGCCCTCATCGCCGGCCTTTCGGGCGCGGCCATTGCCCTGCACGGCAGTCTGAACGGCATCAACTTTTCCGAATGGGTCAAGGTACTCTATGGACTGGTCTTTTCCTCCCTGCTCGGCTTTGTGCTGGGTTTCCTGATCACCAGGCTCATCGAGGCCCTATGCGTCAATATGGAGCGCCGTAAGGCCACGCGCTTTTTCAAAAATGCGCAGATCATGGGCGGCGCGGGTATGGCCTTTATGCACGGCGCGCAGGATGGGCAAAAGTTCATCGGCGTTTTCCTCCTGGGCATCTTCCTGGTGCGGGGCGAAAACGTAAGCGAGTTCGCCATCCCCATCTGGTTAATGATCCTCTGCTCGCTGGTGATGGGCCTGGGTACCAGCATCGGCGGTTACCGCATCATCAAATCCGTGGGCATGGATATGGTCAAGCTCCAGCCCTACCAGGGCTTTGCTGCGGATAGCGCCGCCACCGTCTGCCTTCTCGTCTCCTCCCTCACGGGCGTACCCGTGAGCACCACGCACACAAAAACAACCGCCATCATGGGCGTGGGCGCAGCCAAGCGCCTCTCCGCTGTGAATTGGCGGATCGTAGGCGATATGGCCATGGCTTGGTTCCTCACCTTCCCTGGCTGTGGTTTGCTGGGCTTTTTGATGGCGAAGCTGTTCATGTATATGTTCTAAGCTGCCTGCTTCATTTAGCCGCTTTTCTGACTACCGATTACGACCGACAAAGGAGATTGATATCCCATGAAAAAGGATCAATATTATTTCGATGTGCTCATCCGCTGCGCTACCTTCGGCTGCGACGCCGCTTCGTTTTTGCAGGAATCCTTCGCCCAGTTCGACCCGGCCACCGTGGTGGCGCGCATGGAAGCCATCCATGAGATCGAACACAAGGCTGACGACCTTAAGCACGAGATGATCCGCAAGCTGGGCAAGGAGTTTATCACCCCCATCGAGCGCGAGGATATTCTTACCCTATCCCAGGAGCTGGATAACGTAGTGGACTGCCTGGACGACGTGATGCAGCGCCTCTATATGCACAATGTGCTGGCCCTTAGGGGTGATATGCTCGAATTTGTAGAGCTGATCGTGCGCTGCACCCAGGCGCTGCACCGGGCGCTGGAGGAATTCCCCAATTTCAAAAAATCCCAAACCATTGTGGTGCATATCGTGGAGGTCAACAACCTCGAAAGCGAAGGAGACGCCCTCTATCTGGAGGCCATGCGCCGTATGAACACTGGCGAATCCAACCCCATTAACATCCTCGCCTGGACACACATCTACGAGGGCCTCGAGAACTGCCTGGATGCCTGTGAGCATGCCAGCGAGGTCATCGAGAGCGTGATCATGAAGAACACCTAAGAACGTGCAAAGGCCCCGGAAGCGCTTGCTTCCCGGGGCCTTTTTTATTTACGCCATCGCTTACATATCGCAGGTCATGATCTCGATGATCTCCTTATCCGTTTCCCGCATGCCCTCCCGGCCCAGGCGGCCGATGTTGCGGATGGTGCTTTCCACCCCGGACGAGACCAGCCCATCGCCGCTGAGGAACTGCTGGCCGTTGAGGAACATATCATAACCCAATATGCCCGCGTCCACGGCCGTGGCGATCTTGGCCGCACAGGAGGCTTTTGCCCCGTCGCAGACGATGCCGGAGGTGATGGCCAAAGTGTTGACGATGGTGTGGGCGATTTCGCGGTATTGGCCGCCATAGAGGTAGGCAATGCCCGCACCGGCACCGGCACCCGCGCTGACGGCCCCGCAATAGGCGGAAAGCGCGCCGATGCCGGTTTTCTGGTGGATGGCGCAGAGGTTAGAGATCAACAGGGCGCGGTAGAGCGTATCCTTGGATGCGCCTAGCTCCCGGGCGTATTCGATCACGGGCAGGGAGGCGGTAATGCCTTGGTTTCCGCTGCCTGAATTGATAATCACGGGCAGGTCGCAGCCGTTCATGCGCGCATCCGAACCGGCGGCGGCCCGCGCCTTGGCCCGGCTGCGAACGTCTCCGCCCTGGCTTTTTAAGAGAACTGCGCCGATGTTCGCCCCGTAATCCCCCCGTAAGCCTTCCTCCGCTATGGCTGTGTTATAGGCGATCTGGCGATCCAGCACCTCGGCCACATCCGCGGTATCCGCGCCTATGGCAAAGGCATAGATGCCCTCCACGCTCAATAGATCATAATCCGGCCTGGCCTCCGGCTCCGGGCCGCCGCCCGCTCCGTCTGCCTGCTGCTGCAAAACCACGCCGTCCTTTTCGATGTACACGATGTTGGTATGAGCGTTGGCGATGCGCACCAGCGCATGCGAGCCGCCGCCATAGGCGTGCACGGCGATCTCCAGCAGCAGCTTGCCGTTTGTGGGCCGCACTTCAAAATCGGTATCAGCTAGGTAGGCGGGTAGAGCCCGTATGTGCTCCTCGCATATATCTGAGAGCACTTCGAGGCGCTTGCTTTCATCCCCGGCCAAAATGCCAATGGCCGCCGCTGCCTTGATGCCGCGGTGGCCATTGGTATGGGGAACGATCACGCTCTTGACATTCTTGATAATGTTGCCGCTGGCCTCGATGACCACCCGCTCGGGCAGCTTGCCCAGCACCGCTCGCGCCATGGCTGCGCAATAGGCGATGGCGATGGGTTCCGTGCAGCCCATGGCCGGGATCAGTTCCCGATTAAGGATGCGCAGATAGGCGTCGTAGCGCGGATCCTGCCTCTGCATGGGGCAGGGCTCCATCTTGGCCTGGTCGGCCTTACAAGCATGTGTATTCATACTTTTATTATATGACTTGCCACCGCCTTTGCAAGGGAAATTTTTATCCCTCCAGGGTCTGACGCACGATGTCGTCCATGATCTCGCGGCTGATTTCGCCCGTTACCAGGCCGAAGACGTTGCCCTCCTTGTCAATCATAAAGGTGGTAGGAAAGCCAGAGATGCCGTATTGGTAAAAGGCTTCACCGCTTTCATCCAGCAACACGGGGTAGGTATAGCCCTTTTCACTGAGGAAGGCCTTGATATCATCCGCACTGCCCTCCCGGCCCTGGTTAGGCCCGGCCACGCCCAGCACGACCACCTCGCCCGCGTTCTCATCCCAATCCTCGTAGAGCGCCTGGATATCCGGCATCTCATTCTGGCAGGGGCCGCACCAGGTTGCCCAAAAGTTGAGAAACACTACCTGGCCCTTGTAGTCCGCGAGGGTATGCGTTTCGCCATTCTGATCCTTCAGGGTGATTGCGGGCGCAGGTACGGTCTTCCGTTCCTCCGGCGCGGGCGTTTGATCGGCTTCAGGGGCCGCCGTCGTTGCGGGAGCGGCTGTAGCATCTGCCGCTGCGTTTTGCGCGGCTGTGGCTGTAGGGGGGGCCTCTGTTTGCGTTTGGTTCAGATAACCGCTGAGGTTATCCATCCAACCTGTGATCATCATCACGCCCATCACCACCATCAGGATGCCGCCCGCCTTAACCGTATACTGCATGGCTTTTTGGTGCCGCTTGAAAAAATCGATCAGGCCGCTGGCGAAGAGGCCCACGCCCAGGAAGGGCAGCACGAAGCCCAGCGTGTAAACGCCGATCAACATGAATCCCCTCGCAGCCGAGGCCGAGGAAGCGGCCATCAGCAGCACGGAGGCCAGGGTAGGCCCCACGCAGGGTGTCCAGGCGAAGCTAAAGACAAAGCCCAGCAAAAGGGCCGTCCAGGGGTTCATTGCCATTTTATCGAGATTAAGGGGTAGCCGCCGCTCCCGCGAAAGCGCCATCGAAGAGCCGAACACCCCCAACTGATAGAGGCCGAAAAGCACCACCAGTACGCCGCCGATCTTGGAGAAAAGGATGCGGTTGCCGCTGAAGAAGCGGCCCAGGGCCGTGAAGCCCAAGCCCAGCACGCCAAAGGCAAAGCTGATGCCCAACACGAAAAAGAAGGTATTGCGCAGTACGATGCGTCGCTCGTAGACCTCTTGCCCGTTCTCATCCAGCGTTTTGCCGCCACCGGAAAGATAGCCGATATACAGTGGAATCAAGGGCAGCACGCAAGGGGAGAAAAAGCTGATCAGTCCCTGTAGAAACACGGTAAGTGCCGGTACACCGGCTTCCAATTGCAGTTGCATGGTTCCTCCTTTAAATCAAAGGGCTGTTGGGGATGCGGGCCCACGGCGGATCAGCAATATCTATTCAGCCGCCTGGCCGAATATGCGCCCTTCGAGATCCGCAATGGTGATGTTAGCCAAATAGCCTTGGCTCAGGGCGTCCATTCGGCCATAGACCTCATCAAGCAGGCCGGCCATGCCCGAGGCGATCAGGCATTTCATATCTACATCGCCGCTGTGCCAGCCCGGGGTGATGAAGCGCGCATCTACTGCCTGCGCTACCAGCGCCAGGGTGATCTTATCTGCGGGGAGCGCCGCGCTGTAGCCGCCCTCCGGCCCTTCTTTGGAGGTAACGACGCCGGCGGATTTAAGCTTGGCCATAATCTTGCGTACCCGCGCCGGGTTGGTGCAGATATTCGCAGCCAGCGCCTCACTGGACAGTAAGCTCCCCTTATGGCTCATGCACACCAGGGCATGTACAGCCGCATTAAATTCGCCGTTCATATATGCCTCCTTTACGTTCGGCTATGGCCGAACTGTAACATCACCGGTTTCATTATATGTTACTATACAAGATACATTTAAGGCTGTCAAGGCATCTTGCCCCAACAGCCATATGTTCACCCTTTTGCCTTATTCTTGTTTATTCCGCCCTGCAAGGCGGCGTAAATGTTCTCCGGCCAGCCTGTACACTATCCATTCATCCATAGGCTTAGCCGAGAGGGAACTATATGGTCCCCCTCTACCCCGTCACCTTCATCATCGGTGCTGTGGGCGGTTCTAGTTCCTGAATACCAAGCCCCGCTGTTTTAAAACGATGCTCATTTTTTGGCACGCAATAGCCTTATACCGATTCCAACGATGGCTCCGGATAATACGGCGGATATGCTGGGTAAAACGATTCCGTTAATTGCCAGGAGCGATAAGGCGATCAACAGCACACTCATGATAATAATAACGATCAAATCTGTTTTCATTTCATGTCCTTTCTTTGCTACACAGATTGCACAAAAGGCAGGAAGAAGGGAGCAGCGTTATCCTACCACATAGGATATCATAGAAAGTAATGCGCAGGAAGCCGTTTCCCCATTGTTTTATTATTCAAAAACCGGACATAGTTCGCGCCGCCGGATATGGTATAATCTACAGTAGGATAATACTAGGAGGGTGCCATGGCGGCCAATGCCTATTCCCTGGCGACGCTGGTGATGCGCTATGTGTTCGTGGGGATCATGATCTATATCCTGGCCCGCATCATCTACCACTCCATCAGCGAATACCAGGAGCTACACCGCGCCCTGCGCTGGCTGAAGGATGGCTATGCGCGGCACATTGAATTCCTGCCCCCTTACGATACCCAGGAAGGTGGGTATGTTTTGGTGCGCTCCAACCTCATCGGCCGCAGCCCCCGCTGCGATATCTACATTGATGACCGCAGCGTGTGCCGCCGCCACGCCCTGCTCTTTGAAAAGGGCGGCGAGGGCTATATCCGGGCTCGGGGCCGGGCGAAAATCTGGATCAACGGCCAGCGGCCCCAAAAGCGCACGGCCCTTTTGCACGAAGGCGATTTGGTGAGGCTGGGCCAAGTGGAATTTCACTATAAGCTCAAGCGTACCCCCTGGGAGGAAAAGGCATGAACAGAGTGCGGCATATGAGCGCGCTGGGGCTGCTTTTCATCGTGATGCTCTTCGAGCTGGCGGCCTTTGCCCTGCTCTCCCTACGGGATGGAAAATTCGATGTTTGGGCGCTGGCCTTTGCCCTTGCCTTGATCGCGCTGCTGTTTTTTCAGTATGTTTGTTTGCTCTGGATCTCCCGCTATGCGGATAGATTCCTTTTGGTGATCGCCAATTTGCTCGCGGCCATCGGCATGATCGTGCAATACCGCCTCTCGCCGGAAACAGCCTTTCGTCAGCTTTTGCTCTATGGCGTGGGCATGGTGGCGATGTTCGTTTGCGTGGGGCTGATGCACAAGCCCGCCGTCTTTCGCAAACTCAACTGGGCGATGATTGTCGCCAGCTTGGCCTTGCTTGGCGTGCTGCTGATCGTGGGCAAGGAGCAGGGCGGCGCGAAGAACTGGATCACCATCGCCGGCTTTTCCTTTCAGCCGTCGGAATTCGTAAAGGTGGCGCTGGTGTTCATCGCCGCCAATTATCTCACCGAGCAAAGCGGCTGGCGGGATTGGCTGCCCTCTGCCATCTTCGCTATATTGGTCTGCGGCTTGCTGGTGATGGAGCGTGATCTTGGCGCGGCGCTGCTCGTAGCCGGTACCTACCTCATCATCTTCTATACCGCCACTGGCGATGTGCGCACCACGCTCATTGGTCTCGGGGCCGGGTGCTGCGGGGCCGTGGCCAGCTATTATATTTTTGACCACGTGCGGGCCAGGGTGGCCATTTGGAAAAACCCCTGGGCCACCTATGAAACCAGCGGCTACCAAATCGCCCAGGGCCTGATGGCCATCGCCTCGGGCGGGGCCTGGGGCCTGGGGCTTACACAGGGCCTGCCCAAATCCATCCCCGCCTACAATACGGATTATATCTTCGCCGTGATCTGCGAGGAGTTCGGCCTGATCTTTGGCATTGCCGTGATCACGCTGTACCTGATGTTCATCATCCGCGGGGCGCTAGTGGCCCTCTACGCGCGAGACCGCTACTTAATGCTGGTCGCCTTTGGATGTACGGTGCTCATTACCTTGCAAAGCTTTATCATCATTGGCGGTGTCATCAAGCTGATCCCCCTCACGGGCATCACCATGCCCTTTGTGAGCCACGGCGGCAGCTCCCTCATCGCCTCCATGATGCTTCTGGGCATCCTCGAGGGCATCGCCATGCGCAACGGCGATATGCTGGAGGACGCCATGGATCAGGCCATGGAGCAGGACCGGTTGGCGAATCTTTCGAAAGGAGAGGACCATGCAGAGTAACACCCGCAAATATATTAAGGCCATGCTGGCCCTCTTTTGCGCCATGTTCTTGGTGCTGTGCGTGTATCTCGTCTATATCGTGGGGGCCTATGGTACGCGCTGGTTCACCAGCCCTTACAACAGCCGCGTGCAGGCACAGAAAAGCAACGTACAGGCAGGCCGTATTGCCGACCGCAACGGCGAGCTGCTGGCCTATACGGCAGACTCGGGCGAGCGTTTCTATTCCACGGATAAGGCCCGCCGCCGGGCCATCTGCCACGTGGTGGGCGATAGCTACGGCCAGACCGTGGGCGCAGAGAGCATGTTTGCAAAATACCTCTTGGGCTTTGATCAGGATGTTGCAGACCGCTTTGTGGAAACGCTGAGCTCGGGCGTACGGATGGGTTCCTCCGTGATGCTCACCATCGACGCGAAGCTATGCGATTACGCCTATGACCTAATGAATGATTATTGGGGCTCTGTCGTGCTGCTCAATTATAAAACCGGCGAGATCCTCTGCTCCGTGAGCCAGCCTACCTTTGATCCCAACTATATGGAAGATTACATTGAGGGCCGGAAGGAGCTGGCCGCCAGCGCCATGGTTGACCGGGTCACCATGGGTAAGTATACGCCCGGCTCCACCTTTAAAACCGTGACCCTTATAGCCGCATTGCGCTACCTGCCGGGCGTAACCGAGCGCACCTTTGATTGCGACGGCGCGCTGGTATTTGATAGGGAAACCGGCAAATATCTGCCGGATGTAGCTGTGGACGATTCCGATTTTACCCAAAGCACCACCCAATCCTACGACCGGGAAAAGGAGGGCGCTGAAGATACCGGCGCGGAGCCGGACACCGTGCAGAAATACAGCATCGTTCGGGATTACCAGAGCCAATACCACGGTGAAATCACCCTTTTTGAGGCTTACGCAAAATCCTGCAACCATGTTTTCGCGCAGCTGGCGCTGGAGGTTGGCGCGGCCAAGATGGCGCAAACGGCCCGGGAGCTCTGCATCGGCGACGAGTTCCTCTTTGATGATCTTTTGCTCTACACCAGCAGCTATGCCAAGCCCGATACCCAGCTGAACCTTGCCTGGAGCGGCGTGGGCCAATATAAGGATCTGATGACCCCCATGCAGATGTGTATGCTCACCGCGGCTGTGGCCAACGACGGGGTGATGATGCAGCCGCGCTTACTCTCCAAGGTAGTGACCAAAAACAACTACGTCCGCTTCACACAATCCAGCAAAACGTATAAGACCATCCTTTCCGCAGCGGAGGCGGAAATCGTGCAGCAGGCTATGCTGGGCACCATAAAAAGCGGCACCGGCACCAGCGCCGCCGTGAAGGGCTATGCCGTGGGCGGCAAAACCGGTACGGCGGAGATATCTTCGAATAAAACCGTCAACACCCACGCCTGGTTCACGGGCTTCGTGCAGGACGACGAACACCCCCTAGCCGTTTGCGTTATTTTAGAGCAGGCGGGCGGCGGCGGCAGCAAGGCGGCCCCCCTCGCCGGGAAGCTGCTAAGCAAGGCTATTAGTTTGGGGTATTAAGAAAGTTAAGTGGTTTTGACGCGCGTTAAAACCACTTTTTCTTTTTAAAGTAGGCAATGCAGAGAACCACCACCGCAATAGAGAGGGCGATCACCATGGGGTAGGCATAGGGCCATGCAAACTCGGGCATTTGCAGGTTCATACCGTACCAGCCCACGATCAGGCTCAGGGGCAGGAAGATGGCTGTAATTACGGTAAAGACCTTCATGATGTTGTTAAGGTCGATATCCACCTCGGATTGGTAGGCCTCCCGCACCTGCGTTACATAATCCCTAAGGTTGAGGATGCTATGATAGTGTCGCTCCGCCTTGCTGGAGAAGATGCGGAAATAGCGCAGGCCGCCGTCATTCAAAAGACCGTTCTCGTTTTCCTCCAATTCATCGAGCAGGTTTAAAAGCTGCTCGTAATGGCGCTTAAGAGGCGTAAGCCGCTTGCGCAGGGCGATGATCTCCCGAACAAAATTGCGCTTTTGCGATTCGATCAGCGCATCCTCCATCTCGGAGATCTCCTGCTCCAGCTCATCAAAAAACCCCACGTCAAACACCGTGAGCTTTTCAAAAAAAGTATACAACACACGATCATAGGCCAGATGCGAGCCTTCTATCTCGATCAAAATATGCCGTAGCTTATGCAAAAGCTCCACCTCGTCGCAGATGAAGAAGATCGAGCTTTTATTCTGGTAGACCAACGCCGTATCGTGGGTGGGGATGATCTTACGATGCGGGATGTGCACGCGCATGACATCATAGCCCTCGCGGTTCTCAAGCATCATGTGGCCGATCTGATCGGCTGACGTAAAGGCGTGTGCTCCATAGCCGAATTTTTCAAGCGCAGCGTGTGCTTCTTCGGCCTGGAAAAAGCCGAGGTAAGTCCCCTCCCCCGCCGGCTTGACCTCTGCAAGATCGCGTGCGGCCGCTTTCCCATCGCTTATTTCATACAGCATATGCGCACCCCCATTTATACCCCTTGAAAATACCAGGCCAGCAGAAGGTCGACCATCAGGCCGTAGCTTTTTACACCGCTCCCTTGCTGGTTGTGCTTGAGATAGGTATCATTGATCTCGGTTACGGCTTCCTCCACCGCTCCCTCGTAGCTCTCCCAATAGGCATTATAGGCCAGGATATCCCGTACCATGCCTTCGCTGTAGGTTTTGCGCACGGCCATAAAGGCCGCCGGCTCCGCGCGGTCGAGCTTATTCGTGGCATGGATCAGGGCCAGCATCACGCCGGAATAGGCGACGGCTGGGTCATCAGATTCCATGCAGGCAAGGTAAGCCACGAAGTTGGCCTCATCCTCCTTGGCCACGCCGAGGTAATGGGCACTCTCATGGGCCGCGCTGGAGAGCAGCAGCAGCGTCGATTGATGTACATTTACATTGGCCTCTGCCGTAAAGGGGATGTAAATACCCGCCAGCCCAGCGTAGCTCATGCCCACCGAAGCCATCAGGCCCTTGGCGGGCCGCACCCTTCGGGCAAAAACCGGTAGCTTTTGCCCCAGTGCCTCGTAGGCTTGGGGGATATCCGCAAAGGCGGCCCGCCAGCCATGGGGCAGGGTGTAAACGCCACTCGTATCCTCCGCTACCTGACTCCGCAGGGCCACGGCCTCGGTGCAGAGGGCCTGGCAAAGCGCCTGCAATTCCTCCACGGGCCGCTCCTGCACGGGTAGATCGAGCAATTCATAAAGCGTGGGCCGAGCATAGTTGAAGCCCCAAATAAAATAAAAGGAGTTGAGCAGCACACCGCCGATGATGGCGAGGGTCAAAAGCAGACTGACCAGGCGCACAAATGGGATACGCCGCCTATGCCAACGCACAAGATAAACGATAATCGCCCCGACCGCACCCAGGATACCGGCATAAATCGCCACCTCGGCCAAAGAAAAGGGAAAAAGGGCGTTCACGGCCCCTAAAATGCCGCTGATCGTGGGATATATATGCCCTGCATACCACTCGGCAGCTAGCGGGTAACGCCCGGCAAGGCGGGGAATCCAAAGTCCTACGGGAATCAACAGCAGCCAGGGCATCCGCCTAAATTGATAGGGCCATGTATGCTTGTCCAATTTTTGCTTCATGGCCCTAGTATACCATATTTTTCTGTGCCTGACAGGAGGGCTTTTTCTCAGCCTGCGCTGGTACAGAGGAAGGGCAGCAGGCCAGTTTCCAGCACGGCCTCATAGGGGATATCAAAGGCCACGCGCATCACCTCTGCGATATCCGTCACCGCAGTTACCTCGCCTGCAAGCTGGGCGTAGCTATCCTCCCAATTGGCCTTGGGGATGAGTACCGTTTTGGCTCCTGCGGAAAGGGCCGCGCCGATCTTTTCGCGTACGCCGCCCACTGGGCGCACCTCGCCCTGCACGGTGATCTCCCCAGTAAGCGCCAAATGGGCGATGGGCGCTTTGCCGGAGATAGCGCTCATCAAGGCCACGGCCAGGGCGATGCCTGCGCTCGGGCCATCCATGGGCAGGCCGCCCGGGATGTTGAAGCGCACATCGAATTGCTTATAATCCCAGCCGAAGCATTTGCGGAACGCGCCCAGCACGTTTTCCGCCGACGTTTTAGCCGTGCCCTTGCGGCCCAGCTTGCGGCCCCGCAGCTCCAGTTCTTCATAATCCACAGCGCCGCCCACATCCAGCGTGCCGCTCGATATGCTACGGGCATTCTCCACGGTGCATTCAATCTCCACAGCCATGCCTACGCCGCCCCCCGTCACCGCAAGGCCCACGGCCACGCCGGCGCGGGGCCTCTCGGGCAGCTTAGGAGGCGTGCGCAGCTGGCAATTGCTGATTTGCGCCACCCAGCGCACATCCCCAGCTTCGAGCCGGCGACGGCCCTCGCCATAGGCCGCGCCCCCGGCCAACTGTACCAGGTTCACCGCATCCCGGCCGGATTCGCAATAGGAAGCCAGCAGCCGGCCCGTTTCCCAGCTCATCTCATAGCCTAGCCGCTCTGCCGCACCCCGGGCAATGC
>DHOI01000029.1:0-163 GCA_002409725.1 Christensenella sp. UBA5394 | reverse complement strand
GCTCTGCCGCACCCCGGGCGATGCGCGCCAAGCTTTCCTCGTCCAAGGGCTTGAAATACAGCTCCACACAGCGGGAGCGAAGGGCCGCGGGCAGCTCCTCGGGCCGCCTGGTGGTAGCCCCCACCAGGCGAAAATCCGCGGGCATACCATTTTGAAAGATATC
>DHOI01000073.1:14288-22121 GCA_002409725.1 Christensenella sp. UBA5394 | reverse complement strand
GTTGCACGCAGCCAAGACCGGCCATCCGGGCGGTTCGCTTTCGGTCTGCGAGATACTGGCGTCCCTGTACTTTGAAAAAGCGAAGATAGACCCTAAGAACCCTAAGTGGGATGGGCGCGACCGTATCATTCTTACCAAAGGGCACGCGGCGCCCATGCTGTATATCGCGCTTGCGGAAAAGGGTTTTTTCCCCAAAGAAGAGCTGGCTACGCTACGCCAGCTGGATACCAGGCTGCAGGGGCATCCCAGCTGTAATCTCACGCCGGGCGTGGAGCTCTCATCCGGCCCGTTGGGCATCGGCCTTTCGGCAGCATGTGGCATGGCAATTGGCCTAAAGCTCAACAATAACCCCGCTACCGTGTATGCCATCATGGGAGACGGAGAAATTAACGAGGGTACTATTTGGGAAGCGTGTATGAGCGCGGTCAAGTTCAAGCTTGACAACCTAATCGTCATACTGGATAGAAACCATGTGCAGCTGGACGGCACATGTGATGATATCATGCCCATGGCCAACTTGGAAGATCGGTTTAAGGCCTTTGGGTTTGAGGTAGTCAGCTGCGACGGCCACGACGTAGTCTCCATCTGCGATGCAATCGACTCCTGCAAAACCGTCAAGGGCCGCCCAAGCATCATCATAGCCGAGACGATCAAGGGCAAGGGGGTTTCCTTTATGGAGGGCAAGAACACATACCATGGGAAAATGATAACGGATGGAGAGTATACTGTCGCTATGGCCGAGCTGAAGGGAGGC
Organism: Christensenella sp. UBA5394; assembly: GCA_002409725.1. Classification (GTDB taxonomy): domain Bacteria; phylum Bacillota; class Clostridia; order Christensenellales; family CAG-138; genus Pelethousia. The sequence continues at coordinate 21,367 of DHOI01000073.1, read as the reverse complement.
AAATAAGTATGGCAAAGGAAATAAGGGTAGCTTTCGGGGAAGCCCTTGTCAAATACGGCAAGCAAAACCCGAACATAGTCGTGCTGGATGCGGATGTTTCCGGCTCAACCAAATCCGCCCTGTTCGCCAAAGCCTATCCGGATAGGTTTTTTAACGTGGGCATAGCTGAGGCCAACATGGTGGCTATGGCCGCGGGCCTTTCGGCGGAAGGCAAGATTCCCTTTGCCAACACGTTTGCGGTGTTCCTCAGCTCCATAGGCCTGCTCGCCGCGCGTACTTTCGGCTCATACGCGGGCATGAACATCAAGCTGTGCGGCGCTTATGCCGGCCTGTCCGATGCGTATGACGGCCCGACACACCACGCGCTGGAGGATATAGCCATCACGCGCGCGCTGCCCAATTTTCAGGTGCTGGTCGCAAGCGATGAGCGTGTAACCGACTGGATGGTAAAACATGCCGTAGAGAATGATGGCCCAATGTACCTGCGCCTTTCACGCGAAGCCATGCCCACGCTCTACAATGAAAGCACCGTGTTTGAGGCGGGCAAGGGCCATGTGGTACGCGAGGGTTCGGATGTTACCATCATCGCCTGCGGCATCATGGTCAGCGAAGCGCTTAAAGCGGCCGAGTCGCTGGCCTGCACGGGCGTGCAGGCACGGGTGGTGGATATGTATTCAATCAAGCCCATTGACCGCGCGCTCATATTGGAAAGCGCGAAGCTCACCGGTTGCATAGTAACCGCCGAAGAGCACAACATCATAGGCGGCCTTGGCAGCGCGGTAGCCGAGGTGCTTACCTCGGGCGGCGCAAAGGTACCTCAGGTGTTTGTAGGCGTGCGGGATACGCACGCGGAATGCGGGCCCTATCCCAAGCTGCTCGCTAAATATTGTATCGACCATGCCGCTATCCTGCGCGCAGCGCAGGATGCCATCGCTATGAAAGTAATCTAAAAACCGTTGTAGGATTAAAAGGAGGTTTGTTTTATGCGAGAATCTATTCATAAGTATCTTCAGGTTGGCCTGATTAGCTTCATGGCCTACCCGGCTAATCTGCGCGGTACCGACGAGAACGTACTTGACGTTCTTAAAAAGATTGCGTGCGACGATTATTTTGACGCAATAGAGGTTAATTGGATTAAGAACCCGGCACTGCGCGAGCAGGCGGCCAAGCTCCTTCGGACGTCTCATCTCAAAGTATGCTACGGCGCGCAGCCCCGGCTCCTGACCACCGGTCTCAACGTATGCGATGTTAACGAGGATGGCCGCAAGGCTGCCGAGGATACGCTGATGGAGGCCATAGACGAGGCCGAGCAGCTGGGGGCGGACGGCATTGCATTCCTTGCGGGAAAGTGGGCGGAGGAAACCAAGGAGCTTGCGTATGCGCAGCTGCTCAAAACCACCCGCAACCTGTGCGCCTACGCTAAGACCAAAGACATGAACGTGGAGCTGGAGGTGTTCGATTACGACATAGCCAAGAAGTCCCTCATAGGCCCTGCGCCCCTCGCTGCGAAGTTTGCGGCGGACATGCGCACCACTTGCGATAACTTTGGCCTGATGATAGACTTGAGCCATATCCCCATGACATATGAAAGCCCCGAGTTTGTGGTGCGCACCCTGCGCCCCTACATCACCCACTTCCATGTGGGGAACACCGTCTGCCAAGATGCGTCGGCCGAGGGCTATGGCGACGAGCATCAGCGCTTCGGCTTCCCGGGCGGCAGCAACGATACAAACGAGGTGCTCGAGTACCTGCGCGTGCTTAAGAATGAAGGGTTCTTCAACGCCGAAAAGCCCTATGTTTTCTCCTTTGAGGTCAAGCCCTGGCAGGATGAGGACCCGGATGTTGTGGTAGCCAACGCCAAGCGCGTGCTCAACCGCGCGTGGGCGCTGCTGGAGGATTAATAAAGGCTATTTATCATAAGAGAGGAGAACAAATACGGATGAAGATTGTAGTATTGGACGGCTATACCTTAAACCCCGGCGACCTTAACTGGGACGGCATTGAGGCGCTGGGGGAAGTAACCGTGTATGATAGAACCCCGGCTGATAAAATTATAGAGCGCATTGGAGATGCACAGGCCGTTTACACCAACAAAACGCCCATTAGCAGAGCTACGCTGGACGCTTGCAAGAATGTGCGCTTCATCGGCGTGCTCGCCACCGGTTACAACGTTGTGGATATTGCGGCCGCCAAGGAAAAGGGCATCCCCGTATGCAATATTCCAACCTACGGTACGGCGGCAGTCGGTCAGTTTGCCATAGCGCTGCTGCTGGAGATCTGCCACCATGTGGCGCACCACAGCAACGCCGTGCATGAGGGCCGCTGGGAGAGCAACCCGGACTGGTGCTTCTGGGATTACCCGCTCATAGAGCTTGCGGGCAAGACCATGGGCATTATCGGCTTTGGCCGCATAGGCCAGACTACAGGCGCTATCGCCAAGGCTATGGGCATGCGGGTAATCGCAAGTGACAGCCATCCCAATGACGCGGGCCGCGCCATAGCGGAATATGTGGATTTGGATACGCTGCTTAAAACCTCGGATGTGATCTCGCTGCATTGCCCGCTATTCCCCGAAACAGAGGGCATCATCAACAAGGATAACATCGCCAAAATGAAGGATGGGGTAATCATCCTGAACAACAGCCGCGGCCCCTTGATCGTGGAGCAGGACTTGGCCGATGCGCTCAATTCCGGCAAGGTATACGCCGCCGGGCTGGACGTTGTTTCAAGCGAGCCCATCCATGGCGACAACCCGCTCCTCAAGGCAAAGAACTGCATCATTACGCCGCACATCAGCTGGGCGCCCAAGGAAAGCCGTCAGCGCCTGATGGATATCGCGGTGAATAACTTAGCTCAATTTCTAAAGGGTACACCGGCTAATGTGGTAAATCCATAATAGAAGAGGACAAAATGCGATGAAAATCCTGCTTGCGCCGGATTCATTCAAGGGGAGCCTGAGCGCTCCCGAGGTAGCCGCGTACCTTTGCGAGGGCATCCTGCGCATACTGCCGGAGGCCGAGGTGGATATGCTCCCGGTAGCGGACGGCGGAGAAGGCACCTGTGCGGCCATCGTGGCGGCGCTGGGCGGGGAAATCATGAAAGCAGAGGTTACGGGCCCCAACGGCAACCGGGTGGAAGCCTTCTTTGGGCGCGCAGGGGATATGGCGGTTATTGAAATGGCCGCAGCCTCGGGTCTGCATCTTGCGCCCCGGAACGACCTGCGCCCCACGAAGGCCACCACCTACGGCACAGGGGAGCTTATGCTTCGCGCGCTGGACGCGGGCTGTAAAAAGATTCTTCTCGGCATAGGCGGCTCAGCCACCACGGATGGCGGGGCCGGTATGGCGCAGGCGCTGGGCGTTCGCTTGCGTGATGCAAGCGGGCAGGAGCTTGGCCCCGGCGGGGGAGAGCTTGGCAGGCTGGCGCATATGGATGTATCCGGGATGGATCCTCGCGTAGCAGGCTGCGAATGGATTGTGGCCAGCGATGTTTCCAACCCGCTGTGTGGGGAGAACGGATGCGCGGCGGTGTATGGCCCCCAAAAAGGGTGTACACCGCAGGACGTAGCGCTGCTGGATAGCAGCCTGCGTCACTATGCATGCATACTTCGGGAACAACTCGGCAAAGACGTTGCGGATATTCCAGGTGCAGGGGCCGCGGGCGGCTTAGGCGCAGGGCTGATGGCATTCTGCGGCGCAACGCTCAAAAGCGGCGTGGATACGGTGCTAAATGCCGTTGCTTTCGATGAGCGCGTAGCCGGTGCAGACCTGGTAATAACCGGGGAGGGCAGTATTGACTATCAATCCGCGTTCGGGAAGCTGCCCGTAGGCGTGGCACGGCGCGCTAAGGCTATCGCAGGCGCCCCCGTGGTGGCTGTGGTCGGCGGCATTGGCCGGGGAGCAGAGGCCGTATATGCGCACGGGATAGATGCCATCATCAGCATCGCGGACAAACCCATGCCGCTGGAAGAGGCCATACAGAACGCACCGGCGCTATTGCGGGATACGGCCGAGCGCGTGATGCGCTTGCTTAGAGCCGGACGTAAAATGCCGTTTTAGATAAGTCGGTATATGGACGCGTATGACCTCCGTCAAAAAGCAGGGGCACTTGCATGATCGCAAGTGCCCCTTTGTTTTTCGTTTGAATTGGGAAACCCTATTTCGCCAGCAGCTTTTCGAGGGCGGCCAGCTTAAGGCAGGTGCAGATGACCTCCAGGGCGGCTTCCAGCTCGTTGATGGGGGGCAGGCTGGGGGCGATGCGAATGTTGCTGTCCGCCGGGTCTTTGCCATAAGGGAAGGTGGCGCCCGCGCCGGTCATCACCACGCCCGCCTCCTTGCAGAGGGCCACGGCGCGTTTGGCCGTGCCGGGCAGGGCGTTCACGCTCACGAAATAGCCGCCCATGGGGCGTTGCCAGCTGGCGATGCCTAAGGGGGCAATCTCCTTATCTAGCGCATTGAGCACGGTTTGGAATTTGGGGCCGAGGATGGCTGCGTGCTTTTTCATGAGGGTCAGGGTGTGGGCCTTATCCTTGAGGTAGCGGGCGTGCCGCAGCTGGTTTACCTTGTCGTAGCTGATAATCTCGATGGAGAGCAGCTTGGTCATATAGGCGATGTTCGCTTCGCTTGCGGCCATAGCCGAAATGCCCGCGCCGGGCAGGGTGATCTTGGAGGTGGAGGCGAATTCATACACCATATCCGGGTTGCCGGCCTCGCGGCACAGGCTGATGATATCCGGGAAGGGTACATAATCGCCGCAGAACTCGTGCACGCTGTAGGCATTATCCCACATGAGGGTGAAATCCGCCGCAGCGGGCTTCATATGGGTAAGGCGCGCCAGCGTTTTTTCGCTGTAGACGATGCCGTCCGGGTTGGAATACTTGGGCACGCACCACATGCCCTTGACCAACGGGTCTGCAATGGCGGCTTCCACGGCATCCATGTCCGGGCCTTCGGCGGTCATGGGGATGGGGATCATCTCCACGCCAAAGGACTGGGTCACAGCAAAGTGGCGGTCATAGCCGGGGACGGGGCAAAGGAACTTTATGCCCTCAAGCTTTGACCAGGGCTTTTCGCTGTGCAGCAGGCCGTGGGTGTGGGCTTTGGAAATCACGCCATACATCAGGTTGAGGCTGGCGTTGCCGCCCACAAAGACTTCCGCCGGCCGGCAGCCCAAAATATCCGCAAAAAGGGCCTTGGCGGAGGGGATGCCCGAAAGCTCGCCGTAGTTGCGTACATCCAGCTTGCCGTCGAGATAATCCTCGGGCGTTTTAAGCACATCGAACATATCCATTACGAGGTCCAGCTGGGCCTTTCCCGGCTTGCCCCGGGACATATCCAGCTTGAGGCCCCGAGCTTTGAGCTCTTCGAATTTGGCTCTTACGGCCCTTTCTTCCGTTTGCAGTTCGTCCTTGGTGCGCGTGGTGTAAGCAGTCATGGCAGAGATTCCTTTCTTTATGTGAATTTAAGCACAAGAGCGACGCGCCTCAAAAACGCGCCTCCAGTCAAACGAATCTCCCAACTCAGGCATGCGCGATGCCGTTGGTATAAAGGGGCACAACCTCCGTGATATTCTCTTGCAGGCAAAACTCTACATCCTCGCCAAAGCCCAGCTCCAACAGGCGAGTATAGTGGTAGGTTTGGCTCAGATCGGCCCGGCCCGCCTTCCACTCGCCATAGAGCACCTTGGCGGCCCAGGTAAGATCGCACTGCTCCGTCACATCGGCATATTTGCAAAGGGAAGAAGCGATGGCCCCAGCTGCGCAAATATCATCGGCGGAGAATTCTCCGTCCGTACCGGCGCAGAGGATGGTTACATCTAAACCCAGCGCGGCCGCCTTGCGTGCTGCCGCGTCATGGTTGAGCATGGCGGCAATCAGCACATTGGCCGCACCCTCCGCCGCTTTGATGGCCCCGGTGCCGTTGGTGGTGTTGATGATGATGTTTCTATCCTTTACGACCTCGGGAGCAAATTCCTTGGGCGAATTGCCCAGGTCAAAGCCCGGCAGCTTCACGCCGCCGCGCTCGCCGGCCATAATGCAGCCGCCCAGGCGCGTCGCGATGGCCGCTCCCTCCCCGGCGTCGCTCACGGGGATTACCCGGTTTGCGCCGTTACGGCAGGCCCAGATGATACTGCTCGTAGCCCGCAGCACGTCCACCACGATCACCGTTTGGCTCATAAGGTGCGTGCCGAAGCGCTTTTTATTATATTGTGCAAAGGTTTGAATCCGCATAGTTTCTCCCATCTTTGGTATATTCGCACCGGCCATACGCGGCCCTTACACAAATCGGTGCGGCGCATCCATAGTTATTGCTATTATACACCAGCTATGTGCGCAAAAACAATAGCCGCGGCCGCCCCTACCACACCCGCCGCCAGGGAGACCGGCAGGGCATGGCGGCTCTTGGTCACCTTGACGGAGCCGAAATAGAGCGCAAGGGTATAAAAAATAGTCTCCGTGGAGCCCAGCATAACGGAGGCCGCGTAGCCTAGGAAGCCATCCGGCCCATATTGGGCATATACATCCTGCAAAAGCGCCACGCCGGCGCTGCCGGAAAAGGGCCGCAGTACGAACAGGGGAACCAGCTCCGCCGGTATGCCCAACACTTTGCAAGCGGGGGTAATGGCAGCCACAAAAATACTCAGTGCGCCGCTTTGACGAAAAACGGAAAGGGCGGCCATCATGGCCGCCATATAGGGCAGGATACGCAAAAGCAGGGGCAGGGCCTCCGCCGCGCCCTTGACAAAGGCCTCGTAAACATTCACGCCCTTGGACAGGGCATAGAGCAGCAAAAGCAGGATCAGGCCGGGCAGGATGTAATTCATCGCGGGAAGAGGGCGGCCAGCAGTTTTGAGAGGCCCACCGCGGCCAGCGCTGAAAGCACAGAGGCTACGAAGGTGGGCAAAACAATGGCCGCTGCATCCGCAGAACCGGCGGAGGTTCGAAGGGCCAGCACCGTGGCCGGCAAAAGCTCAATGGCCGAGGAATTCAGCGCCAGGAACATGCACATATCATCCGTGGCCACGCCGGGCTGCTCATTGGTTGCCTCCATCTCCTTCATGGCGGCCAAGCCAAAGGGCGT
>DHOI01000073.1:0-14065 GCA_002409725.1 Christensenella sp. UBA5394 | reverse complement strand
GCCGCACTGCCCAGGCCGAAAAAATTGGCGCAAAGATTCAGCGTTACCGCAGCCACCGCGCCGGGCGAGCCGGGGAACAGCCGCTTAAGCAGGGGCTGCGTGGCCCTGCTCAGCTTTTGCACCAGCCCCGCCTCCTCGGCGATGGCCATCAGCCCCATCCACAGCATATAGGCGCCGGAGAGGGAAATGCACAGGGCTACCGCTTCGGCGGCTCCGGCGGCCAGCGCATCCGCCGCGCCCTGGGCGTCCCCTGTGAGCATGCCGGCCAGCAGTCCGGCAGCCAGCATGCCCCCCCAGACCCACTTCATCATAGGCCCTCACCTCGCATTTCCCCGTATTAGCATAGATATGAAGCGAGGCGGGGGGTTTATGCGGGGGGATTTTGCATGCGCCTGCGCTACGCTCTCGCAAAGCCGAATGTTTTGAACCCATGGCGGGTTCTTGGCAAACGAAATGGCCTATTATAGACCTGAAACGAACCCATAACAGCATCACGGAGGGGCCACTTTTATGAATAAGATACGGCATCTATCCCTGCGCATTGATGATGAAATGCTGCGCAAATTCCGCTATGTGTGCGCCTATGACCAGCGCTCTGCCAACGGGCAGCTGCTGATCTTCATCCGCAGCTTCATCGCCCACTTTGAAGATAAGCACGGCAAGATCGTATTGGAAGATACCGCGAACGGGGATTAAGCCCGTTCCGCCGTGCAAAATCACTGCCAAAGCGGGCGAATTGTGCTATACTAAGAATATGTATGCCATTGAAGATCTGCAAGAGGGCGGCCTAAGCATCGCGGTGGAAAAGCCGGGCTTCAGCTATGGGCATGACGCGGTGCTGCTGGCCGGTTTTACGCGTGTTAAGGCAGGGGGGCGCCTGCTCGACCTGGGCTGCGGCTGCGGCATCCTTTCCGTGCTGCTCGAGCGGCGCACCGGGGCGGAGGTCACGGCCGTCGACATCCGGCCCGAGGCTTGCGAATTATGCCGCGCCTCGGCACAGATGAATGGGCAGGTCATCCGCGTACTCGAGGCGGATCTGCGGGAGTTGAAGCTCGGTGCAGGCGAGCCGCCCTATGCGGCCGTCGTTTGCAACCCGCCCTATTTCAGCGAGGGCACGGCCAGCCCGGATGCTGCCCGGCGGCTCTGCACGCATCAGGAGGCGGCCACCATCTCCGATGTTGCAGCTTGCAGCCGGCGCATGCTCAAAAATGGCGGCAGGCTTTTCCTCTGCTACCCGGCGCAGGGCCTGGCCGCCTGCATGGCTGCGCTGGTGAACGAGGGCTTGCAGCCCAAGCGGATGCAGCCCGTGGCGGCTGGGGATAAGCCGGGACCGCCGGGGGGACGCCCGCCGTATTTGATCTTGCTGGAAGCCCGCAAAGGCGGGGGGGAGGGCCTGGTATGGGAAGAGACGATACGCCTGTGACCCGCAGCGATGAAGCTCTGGAGCCCATGCTCTACCTTTGCCCCACGCCCATCGGCAACCTGGAGGATATCACCCTTAGGGCCATCAATACTCTGTCGGCGTGCGAAGCCATCTATTGCGAGGATACCCGGCGCACGGCGATTTTGCTGCGGCATTTGGATATCAAAAAGCCACTGCTCTCCTGCCACACGCACAACGAGGCCCAGCGGGCGGAGGAGATCGCCGCCCGGGTTCTTGCAGGCGAGGCCGTGGCCTATGTAAGCGATGCGGGAATGCCCGGCATTTCAGACCCAGGCGAGCGGCTGGTGCGCCAATGCATCGCCGAGGGCGTTCCCTTTTGCGTGCTGCCCGGCCCCAGCGCCAGCCTCACGGCCCTGGTATTGAGCGGCCTGCCCACGGTGGAGGCGGTTTTCGCCGGGTTCTTGCCCCGTGGCGGCAAGGAGCGGCGGGAGGCCATCGCCAGGCTGGCCCGGCAGAAGGGCACGGTAATCTTTTACGAAAGCCCTCTGCGCGTGGCCGAGACCGCGCAAGACCTGCTGGCCGCCTGGGGCGAGCGCCCCGCCGCGCTCTGCCGGGAGCTAAGCAAGGTATATGAAGAGGCTGTCCGTTCTACCCTTTCCGCCCTGGCCGAACGCTACAAGGACGAGCCGCCCAAGGGTGAATGCGTGCTGCTTATCGGCGGCTGCTTGGAAGAACCTGCGGGCGGGGCCGACCTGGACGAAACGCTCAACCGCCTGCTTTCAGAGGGTCTCAGCGCCAAGGATGCGGCGCGCCAGGCCAGCGCCCTCTTGGATGTTCCCCGGAACGAGGCCTACCGCCGGGCCTTGGAGATCAAGGGATAAACATTGCCAAAATACGCGCGTTTTGGTACACTCTTGGATATACTAGAGAAAATCTATCAGTAAGGAAGATATGTCCCATGGCAGAAAAGAAAACCTTTTACGTAACGACGCCCATCTACTATCCCAGCGACAAGCTGCATATCGGCCATGCCTACTGCACCGTGGCTGCGGACGCAATCGCCCGCTACAAGCGGATGACGGGCTATGACGTGTATTTCCTCACCGGCTCGGACGAGCACGGCCAGAAGATCGAGCGCAAGGCCAAGGAAAAGGGCGTTACGCCCCAAAAATATGTGGATGATATCGTGGCCACCTTCAAGTCGCTGTGGAAGCTGATGAACATCTCCAATGATGGGTTCATCCGCACCACGGATGATTACCACGTAAAGGCCGTGCAAAAGATCTTCAAAAAGCTCTACGACCAGGGGGATATCTATAAATCCGCCTATACCGGGCATTACTGCACGCCCTGCGAAAGCTTCTGGCTCGAGCGCCAGCTCAAGGACGGCTGCTGCCCGGATTGTGGCAGGCCAGTAGAAATGGTGGAGGAGGAAAGCTATTTCTTCCGTCTTTCGAAGTATGCGGATCGTTTGATCCAGTACATTAAGGATAACCCGGAGTTCATTCAGCCCGTGAGCCGCACCAACGAAATGCTGCAAAACTTCCTGCTGCCGGGCCTCGAGGATCTTTGCGTTTCCCGCACCAGCTTCAAGTGGGGCATCCCGGTCGATTTCGATGAAAAGCACGTGGTTTACGTGTGGCTGGATGCGCTTTCCAACTACATCACCAAGCTGGGCTTCTATTCGGACGATGACAGCATGTATCGCAAATACTGGCCCGCGGATGTGCACCTCGTCGGCAAGGAGATCGTGCGCTTCCATACCATCATCTGGCCCATCATGCTGATGGCCCTGGGCGAGCCGCTTCCCAAGCAGGTTTTCGGCCACGGCTGGCTGGTGCTCGACGGCGGCAAGATGAGCAAATCCAAGGGCAATGTGGTAGACCCCGTCAAGCTCTGCGAGCGCTACGGGGTGGACGCCATCCGCTATTTCCTCTTGCGGGAGGTGCCTTTCGGCAGCGACGGCGTGTTCTCCAACGAAGCGCTGATCTACCGCATCAATTCCGATTTGGCGAATGATCTTGGCAACCTGCTCTCCCGCACGGTGAGCATGACGGAGAAATATTTCCACGGCGTGCTACCCGCTCCCACGGCTCCTGTGCCTGCGGAGGACGACGCACTCGTGGCCCAAGCCCGCGCCCTAGCTGCCAAGGTTGAGGATTGCATGGCCAAGCTCCTGCTGCCCGAAGCGCTGGAGGCCACCTTCAGCCTGGTGCGCGCCTGCAACAAGTATATCGACGTAACCATGCCCTGGGCCCTGGCTAAGGATGAAGCTACCCAGGCCAGGCTGGCCACGGTGCTCTATAACCTAGCGGAATGCCTGCGCTTTGTGGGCGTGATGCTTCAGCCCTACCTGCCGGATACAGCCCCCCGCATCTTTGCCCAGCTGGGCATCGAAGAGGGCCCGCTCACGGATGCGCTCTCCCTCTCTTATGGGGATATGGCCCCAGGCACCATCCTGCACAAGGGCGAGGCGCTCTTCCCCCGCATCGACGTAAAGGCCGAGCTGGAAATCCTTGAGGCGGAAACCGCCAAGGCCCAGGCCGAGGCTGCGGCATCCGCTGCGCCCGTGCCGAAAGCAAAGCCCGAGTCGGCAGCATCCGCCGAACAGGCCGCGCCGCAAGCGGCCGGGCAGGCCCAATCCACGCCGGCCGCGCAGGTCATTGAATTTCCCGAGTTTGAGAAGGTGCAGATGCGCGTGTGCCGCGTGTTGGATTGCCAGTTCGTAAAAAAGAGTGAAAAGCTGCTGCAATTCACCCTGGACGCGGGCGACGGGGAGCCTCGCACCATCCTTTCGGGTATCCGCAAGTGGTACCCGGAACCGGAAGCGCTGATCGGTAAAAACGTGATCGCCGTGGTCAACCTCAAGCCCCGCAAGATGTGCGGCATCGAGAGCCAGGGCATGATCCTTTCCGCCATTACGGGCGAGGGAGAAGAGGAAACGTTGTCGCTATTGACTACCGTTGATCCCGAATTCGCCGGTGGGAGCCAGATCGGTTAAGCATTTTAAAGAAGCGGTCAATGCCGCTTCTTTTTGTATGCCTGCTTCCCGGCGTTTAGCCAACCTCCAAGCTACGGGGGGCTGGCACCCCCCGTACCCTGCCGCAGGGGGCGAAGGTTACGCAGTTCGCAATAGTCGCAACGCTCCCTTATGGTCGCGCTGCTCCTTTGCTTACTGGGCCTCCGCCTCGCTTCATCCGCACAGGCGGCGCTCGGCTCCCGCCCCCCAGACCCCCTGCCAATGAAGATCCGTTTCTGCTTTTATTGCCATCTGTGCCCATATGTATCGCGGCTTCGCAGCCGCCTTCGGCATGTGCTCGCCGCTCTGCTGTGCGGATTGAGGCCTTCTTTTTGAGGTAGCATTGCGGGAACCTTCCCTTGGGTGCGCATCTCGCCGCCAGCGTAGGGCAGCCCTCCGCGTAGGGCTGCTGCCCCTTCAGGGCTTTATGAACTTTCTTGCATAGGTTGGTATTTAAGGAGCATTTGTGATAAAATGTTCTTGTTATGAGAAAACGCAGATTCTTTTCTACCCTGCTCCTATGCACGGCGCTGATCGTGGGGCTGGTGGTATATATGGCGAGCCTTGACAAGCAAAGCGGGGATTCCCCGGCTTCTGTTTCCGTGCGCATAAATGAAGTAATGACCAGTAACAAAGGCTCCGTGCCGGATGAGCTGGGTAACTTCCCGGATTGGGTGGAGCTTTATAACCCATCGGATAAAACGGTGGATCTTTCCGGCTACGGCCTTTCGGACAGCCTCATCGAAGGCGGCAAATATGTATTTCCCAGCGGCACCAGATTGGAGCCGGGGGAATATATCGTGATCTACTGCTCCGGTGAAGCGGAAACGCCACTGCACGCGGCCTTCCGCCTCAGCGCCCGGGATGAGCTGGCCTTTTTCAATTCCGCAGGCAAAGCGCTATCGAGCATCAGCCTCAAAGCCGTGGCCGCGGGCATGACTTTGGCCCTCGATGAAAGCGGCGCTTGGCAGGAGATGAAGCCCAGCCCCGGCTACCCGAATACCGAGGAAGGCGCAGCCGCCTTTGAGGCCGGCCTGCACGAAACCGAGGATATCGGCGTATATATCAACGAATTTCTGGCCTCCAACGCCACTTCCTTTCGAGCGGCGGATGGCAGCTATTGCGATTGGATCGAGCTTTACAACAGCACCGATGCACAGGTGGATCTTTCCGGCTTCGGCATCAGCGACAACCTCACCCAACCCATGAAGTACCAGCTGCCGCAGGGGACAAGCATTCCTGCGGGCGGGTATCTACTGATTCTCTGCTCCGGCAACGAGGGCCTGATCGAGGGCGAGCTGCACGCGCCCTTCTCCCTGCGGGCTTACAAGGAGGATGTGGTGCTGTCAAGCCCAAACGGCAAGATACTCGATAGCTTCTCCTACCAAAAGCAGGAAACGGATATCTCCATGGCCCGCATGCCGGATGGCAGCGGCGCTTTTGCGCCGTGCGCCCAGCCCAGCCCCGGCTATCCCAACACAGGCGCAGGCTATACGGCTGCTTTGTCCGCCAACAAGCTGCCGCTGGGGGATGTGTACATCTCCGAAATGCTGGGCAGCAACCAAAGCGGCAAAAAGGCGGCGGACGGCAACTATTACGACTGGGTGGAGGTGCATAACGCTTCCTCGGCAGCCGTGAACCTGGCTGGCTACGGCCTTTCCAACAACCCGAAAAACCCGGCCAAGTGGGTCTTCCCAGAGGTTACCCTGGAGCCGGATGAATACCTGGTTGTCTATGCATCGGGCCTCAATCAGGCCGATGGGCAAAAAAAAAATGACCTGCATCTGAATTTCAGCGTCAGCGCGGCAGGTGAAAACCTCTTTTTGTTCGATCCGAACGGCACATTGGTCGATAAGCTCAGCGCGGGCCTCTTTCAGCCGGATGTTAGCTACGGCAGGAGCCCTGAGGATGAGCGGGCCTATTATACGGAGCCTACGCCTGGTGCGGCGAACGGCAGCGGCTACGCGGGCATCACCGCCCAGCCGCGCTTTATCACTACCCCCGGCATTTACGAGAGCAGCGTGGCCATCGAGCTGACGGCAGGCGAAGGGGAGACAATCCACTACACCACGGACTGCACCACCCCTACCGCGAACAGCCCCGCCTATAGCGGCCCCATTCAGGCCACGAAAAACACGGTCATTCGCGCCATCGCCCTACGGGATGGCTACCTCACGGGCTTTAGCGCTAGCGGTACCTTCCTCTTGAAAGGGGACGGTGTGAACCACAGCTTGCCTGTGGTTACGCTGGTGACGGATCCGGATAATTTATGGAACAGCAAAACCGGCATCTACGCCACAGGCGAAAACTTCGACCCGGACGCCACCCCCTTTGGCAAGGTGCTGGAGAGCGCCCTCTATTATAAGTCCAAATTCCTCTCCGAGGAACAACGGGACGCCAACTGGGAACGGGCCGCCAGTTTGGGGCTCTTTGACGAAAGCGGCAAGGAAGTTTTTAGCCAGAATGTGGATATCCGCATCTCGGGCAGCTTTGGCCGGGGCCGGGCGCAAAAGGGCTTCAACATCACTGCTCGGGCGGAATACGGCAAAAGCCGCATGCAGTATAAATTCTTTGCCAATCGGGATTTCGCCGAATATAAATCCATCACCCTGCGCGCCGGTGCGCAGGATCAAAACCGCAGCAAGATCCGCGACGAGCTGGCAACGGGCCTCCTGGAGGGCATGAATATCCGCGTGCTCAACCAGGCGTATAAGCCCTATGTGCTTTATCTCAACGGCGAATATTGGGGCGTATACTTTCTCAAAGAGAAGCGCAGCCGCTTCTTCGTAGCCCAGCACGCAGGCGTGGAGGATACGGAGAACATCGACCTGTTAAAGGGAGACGCCACGAACGACTCGATGATCTCCCACGGCTCCAGGGCGGAATGGCAGGCGCTGATGGATTACGTGAAGAGCAACGACCTTTCCCAGGCCCAGGCCTATGAATATGTGGCCTCGCAGATGGATGTGGACAGCTTTATGGATTACATGATCTGTGAGATTTACACCGGCAATACCGATACTTACAACGCGCAGTATTACAAGCTGCCGGGCGGCAAGTGGACGTGGATCTTCTATGATTTTTGCTGGGGCTTCAACACGGGCAAGATCGACCACGATACCCTGGCCTACCGCCGGGAGGGCAATACCGCGGCCCGCACCCTGTTCAACGCTATGCTCAACAATACCGGCTGGAAGGATGCCTTTGTGCGCCGTTTCGCAGAGCTTTTGAACACGGCCTTTACGCCGGAGCGGGTAACCAGCCTGATCGACGAGCTGGCCGCCAGCGTGGAGCCTGAGATTACCCGCGAGCGGGATAAATTCAACCAAAGCACCTTTATGGGCGAAAAGCAGCCGGCTGAGAACCTCGGCACCTATGAAAAATTCCAATCCGAGGTGGCATTTTTGCGGGAATTTGCCCAAAAGCGGCCCGCGGCCATCAAAAAGCAGCTGCAAAGCGGCTTCGGCCTATCCGATTCTTACATGCAGGAGGTGTTCGGCGCATGAAAACAGCCAAGCCACAATACCGCCACGAGCTGAAGTATTTCCTCAGCCAGGGCGAGTATACCCTGCTCTCCAACCGCCTGCGCCTCACCATGGAGCTGGACCCCAACGCCCGGGATAACGGTGGCGAATACTTTATCCGCAGCCTCTATTTCGACGACCCGATGGATAGCGCCTTCCGCGAAAAGATGCGCGGAAACGACGACCGCGACAAGATCCGCCTGCGCATCTACAACATGGGCCAGGACGGGGGCAAGCTGGAGCGCAAGCACAAAAAAGAGAGCTATATTTATAAGCAATCCCTCTCGCTTTCCAGGCCCGAATGTGATATGCTCCTTGCTGGAAACTATCGTTTTTTGCTGGAGAAGCGCGAGCCTTTCGCCCTCCAAATGTTCCGCGCTTTCACCACCAGCTATTTAAAGCCCACGGTGCTGGTGGATTATGACCGCGAGGCCTATATTTACCCCTTCCAGAATGTGCGCGTCACCTTCGATAAAAACCTGCATACCGGCATGCGGGATACGCGCATCTTCGAGCAAAGCGTAGCCACCTTCCCCGTGCTGGAGGGCTATGATATGGTGATGGAGGTCAAGTTCAACGAGCACCTGCCGGCCTACATCCGCGACCTGATCCAATGCGGGTCGCACGCGCGCAGCGCCATCAGCAAATACTGCCTCTGCCGCAAATACGAGGTATAGCCCCGGCCCGCAAGCCAAATAAAAATAAATCGAAATCTCCCCCGAGGTTCCCATAAGGAGGTCATCCATGTTCAACCTGCAGTCCCTTTTCACCGTTAACTTCAACCCCCTCCAGGTGGTGTTTTCCCTGGGCCTGGCCCTGTTGGTGGGTCTGTATATCTTCTTCATCTATAAAAAGACCTTTGGTGGTGTGATGTACTCACGCAATTTCAACGTGACCCTCATCATGATCACCCTGGTCACCACCCTGATGCTGATGCTCATCACCACCAACCTCACGCTGAGCCTCGGCATGGTGGGCGCGCTCTCCATCATCCGTTACCGCACCGCGATCAAGGACCCGGTAGATACCGGCTTCCTCTTCTGGGCCGTTGGCGAGGGCGTGGCCCTGGGCGCCAGCTTTTATGATGTGGCCCTGATCGGCGGGGCGCTGATCGGCATCTTCGTGCTGCTGATCTCCGCCTTCAAGGTGCGCTCCAGCATGCCCTATCTTTTGGTGCTGCACTATAACGAGGCAGCCTCGGGTGCGATAAAGCAGATGGTCAAGCAACTGCCCGGTGCGCGCATGCGTAGCAAAACCGCCCAGCGCGACGGCATTGAGATGACGCTCGAGATGCGCTTGAAGGATAACGAGACCGGTTTTGTGGAAAAATTCCTGCGAGTGGATGGCGTATACGACGCCAGCCTCATCTCCTACCAGGGGGATATGGTCTCCTAATCGCCCCCTTGGCAGCCGCTGCCTTAGTCCTCGCTTTTTTCGCGGCGCATTTTGTATGCGCCGTGTTTGCTACCATTCGAAAGGGTTCGCTAATATGCTCAAACGCTTTATCGCTTATTACAAGCCCCATAGCAAGCTCTTTGCCCTCGATATGTGCTGCGCCTTCGTAGTGGCGCTGTGCGATCTGTTTTACCCCATCATCGCCCGCAATATTATCAACATATACGTGCCGGAGCAAAACCTTAGGCTGCTGCTCCTTTGGGCCGGGGCGCTCCTGGCTATTTACCTGGTGAAGGCGGCCCTCTCTTATGTGGTGCAGTATTGGGGCCACATGGTGGGCGTGGGCATCCAGGGGGACATGCGGCGTGATATGTTCCGCCATTTGCAGCGCCTGCCCTTTGCCTTCTTCGATGAAAATAAAACGGGCGCCATCATGAGCCGCATGATTAACGATTTGCAGGATGTATCCGAGCTGGCCCACCACGGGCCGGAGGATATTTTCCTCTCCTGCATTTTGCTGATCGGCTCCTTTATCATGCTCTCCACAATTAATTTACCGCTCACACTCCTGGCCTTTGCGGCCGTGCCCTTTGTGGTTTGGTTTGCCATCAGCGCCCGCAAGAATATGCAGGACGCCTTTAAGGAGTCCCGCGTGCAGACCGCGGATATTAATGCCGGGGTGGAAACCGCCATCGCCGGCATGCGCGTATCCCGGGCCTACAGCGGCGAGGCGCATGAGAATTCCAAGTTTGACATGGCCAACAGCCTCTTTATCTCGGCCAAGGCCGCCTCCTACAGGGCCATGGCCTGGTTCTTTTCCGGCTCCGGCTTCCTCACGGATGCCCTCTACCTAATCGTTCTGTGCGGCGGCGGCCTGTTCTTCTTCCGAGGCGCAATCAATGCGGGCGATTTTGCCGCCTTCCTGCTCTATATCAACATGTTCCTCAAGCCCATCAATAAGTTCATCACCATGTTCGAGCAGCTGCAAAACGGCATGACCGGCTTTGCCCGCTTCGTCGAGGTGATGGACGAGGCCCCCGAGGATGAAGATCCCAAGGCGATGGATGCGGGCAGGCTCAAAGGCCACATCCGCTTTGAGGGCGTTTCCTTCCGCTATGAGAACAGCGATGCGCTGGATCACGAGAGCCGGGTGATCTCGGGCCTGACGCTGGATATTCCGGCCGGCCGCACCCTGGCCCTGGTGGGCCCCAGCGGCGGCGGCAAAACGACGCTCTGCAACCTGATCCCTCGCTTTTACGATGTGGATGCCGGGGCCATCACCATAGACGGCCACGATATCCGCTCCCTTACCCGGGCTTCGCTTCGGCGCAACATCGGCATCGTGGCGCAGGATGTGTTCCTCTTTAACGGCAGCATCCGCGAAAACATCGCCTACGGCGATTTGGACGCTACGGACGAGGATATCATCGAAGCAGCCAAAAAGGCCAACATCCATGATCACATCATGACCTTGGAGGATGGGTATGATACCAACGTGGGCGAGCGGGGCCTGAAGCTTAGCGGCGGCCAGCGCCAGCGCATCTCCATTGCCCGGGTCTTCCTCAAAAACCCCGCCATCCTCATTTTGGATGAGGCCACCAGCGCCCTGGATAATGAGACCGAGATGCTGATCCAAAAATCCCTTGCGCAATTGAGCCGGGGCCGCACCTGCATCATCGTGGCCCACCGCCTCAGCACCATCAAGCAAGCGGATGAGATCGCCGTGCTCACCAAGGGCGGCGTCACCGAGCGGGGCACGCACAGCGAGCTTATGGCCCTGGGCGCTACCTACGCCGCCCTCTATAACTATCAATTCCGCGTAGAGGCGTAATAAAAAAGGGATCGGTTTTCGGAGGGGGTTCTGCCGCCAGGCAGGGTGGAGGTAAACACGGGCGGGCGGTAAAAAGAACGTAAAGATAATTCTATTTTAGTTGGGAGTAGTATACATACATGAATGTTTCAATAATCGGCTGCGGCCGGTGGGGTGGCTTTCTCGCTTGGTATCTCGACAGGTTGGGCCACCGGGTGGCCCTCTGCGGCAGGCCGGATTCCCCCCGCCTGGCCGCCTTTATGGAAACGCGCAGCAACGGCTCCGTGACCCTGCCGCCCTCTGTGGCCCTTTACACCGATCTGGGGCAGGCGGTCGATCGGGCGGATATATTGGTGATCTCCATCGGCTCGCAGGGCCTGCGCTCCCTCATGGGGGAGATCGCCGCCCTTTCGCCCGCAAATAAGGACGTGGTGCTTTGCATGAAGGGCCTCGAGATGGGCACGGGCCGCCGCCTATCCGAGATCGCGGGGGAGTACCTTCCAGCCTCCTGCCCGGTATCCGTTTGGCTGGGGCCGGGCCACGTGCAGGAATTCGTAGCCGGCATCCCCAACTGCATGGTGATCGATTCGCTGGATGAGGCGGCCAAGGAGCGCCTGATCCAAGCTTTCAAGGGCGACCTCATTCGTTTCTATTACGGGCAAGACCTCGTGGGCAACGAAATCGGCGCAGCTGCCAAGAATGTGATCGGCATCGCCGCAGGCATGCTGGATGGGCTCGATCGCACCAACCTCAAGGGCGCGCTGATGAGCCGGGGCGCGCGGGAGATTGCCCACCTGATTGCCGCCCTGGGCGGCAACGAGCAATCCGCCTATGGCCTTTGCCATCTGGGGGATTACCAGGCCACGGTCTTTTCCCCTTTCAGCCACAACCGGCACTATGGCGAGGCCCTGATCCGCAAGGAACCTTTCAATAAGTTGGCCGAGGGCTGCTACACCGTGAAGGCCCTGCTGAGCCTGGGCGCGCGCTATGGGGTGGAGCTTCCCATCTGCGAGGCCGTAGATGCCGTGATCTACCGCAGCGCCGTGCCGCAGGAAACGCTGGACGCACTCTTCACCCGCTCCCTGAAGAAGGAATTTTAATTATGCGCATCTTCGACAGCCACGCCCACTATAACGATGAGCGCTTCGACCCGGATAGGGCCGAGGTTTTGGCCGCGCAATTCGCAGCCGGGGTTGAGCGCATATTGGAAGTGGCCTGCGACCCCGCGGATTTTTCCAAGGCGCTGGCCCTTTGCGCCGGCTACCCGGGCATCTACTGCGCGCTGGGCATCCACCCGCACGAAGCGGGCAAGGCCGATGCGGGCGCGCTGGCCGAGCTGGCCCGCCTGCTCCGCACAGAGGATAAGGCCGTGGCCCTGGGCGAGATCGGCCTGGATTATCATTACGATTTTTATCCCCGGGAGGTGCAGCGCCGGGCCTTTGAGCAGCAGCTTGTTTTGGCTAGAGAGCTGAACCTGCCCGTGGTGCTGCATGTGCGCGAGGCCTATGGCGACGCCATGGATATTCTGCGGGCGCATAAGCAGGGCCTTCGGGGCGTGATGCATTGCTTCTCCGGCAGCCCCGAGATCGCCAAGGAATGCGTAGGCCTGGGGCTGTATGTAGCCTTTGGCGGCTCCGTGACCTTCCACAACGCGCGCAAGGTGGCGGAGAGCGCCGCAGCCGTGCCCCTCGAACGCTTGCTCATCGAAACGGATTGCCCCTACATGGCCCCCGTGCCCCACCGGGGCGAGCGCAATGAATCCCGCCTGCTACCGCTGGTGCTGCAAAAGCTGGCCGAGATCCACGGGGTGGGGGAGGAAGATCTGGCCGAGATCACCTGGCAAAACGCCTGTGCGGCCTTTGGCCTGCAGGCTTGATATCAAAACAAAGGGGGAAAAACGATGGATTACACAGGCAAAAGGGCCGTACTCGCGGGCGCGGGCGTGATGGGCGCTTCCCTGGCGCTGGTATATGCCAAAGCGGGCTTTTCCGTAACCCTCTACGACCTCTGCGAGGATGAGCTTGCCAGGGGCCGCGGCCGCCTGGCCGCCAGCCTGCAAACCCTGCTTGCCGAGGGTATGCTTTCGCCGGACGAGGCCGAAGCCATCCTCGGGCGTATCGATTACACCAGCGACAAAGCCTGCTTCCAAAGCGCCTTCCTCATTTTGGAGAATATCACGGAAAACCTCTCCGCCAAGCAAAGCTTTTGGAAAGAAGCCTCCGCGCTGGCCCCGTCGGGCGCCCTCCTGGCCACGGATACCTCCGGCCTTTCCATAGGCGAGATCGGCGAGGCTATCACGGGGCCGGAGCGCTTTGCCGGCCAGCACTGGCTTAACCCGCCGCACCTGATCCCCCTGTGCGAGGTGGTCAAGGGCGAAAAGACCGCACCCGAAACCATGGCTGCCATGGTGGATATCGTGACCTTCCTCGGCAAAAAGCCCGTAGTGCTCGAGCGGGATATCCCCGGCTTCATCACCAACCGGCTGCAATTTGCCCTCCTGCGCGAGGCGCTGCACATCGTGGAGAGCGGCGCTGCCAGCGTGGAGGATGTGGATAACACCGTGAAATACGGCCTGGGCGTGCGCTACGCCTGCCTTGGCCCCTTCGATACGGCAGATCTGGCCGGGCTGGATAATTTTGACAAGGTCTCCACCCGCCTTTTCGGTCAATTGAGCGCCGCTAAGGGCCCGGATCCGCTGCTGCACGGCCTGGTCGAGCAGGGGAGCCTGGGCGTTAAGAGCCGAAAGGGCTTTTATGATTACAGCGATGGAAAGGACTCGGCGGCCATCCGCAGGCGGGATGAACGGATCATCCGCCTGGCCAAGTGCCTCTTTTCATAAGGCCGTATATACCCCTTGCATAATGCGCCCAATTCGCGTATACTTATAACCAGCTTCAGGGGGTGGTGAAATTCCACACCGGCGGTAATGCGGC
>DHOI01000023.1:11294-13906 GCA_002409725.1 Christensenella sp. UBA5394 | reverse complement strand
TTTTTAGGCCTGCCCATCGTGCGGGGCGTGGTGGCCTTTGTGGAATCCCTCACCCTGGGCATGGGCACCCTTACCAAATCCGCAGAAATGGCCGGCGAGGCTTTTGATAAGGAACCCAGCAAATTTGAAACCTGGCTGAGCGAAAAGCTTGGTAAGTCCGTGGAGAAGGTGGTCATGGGGCTGGCCGTGGTTCTGGCGGTGATCCTCTCCGTGGGTCTGTTCTTCCTGCTCCCGCAGCTGATCAGCTCCGCCGTTTTTTCGCGCGTAGCCGCCACCTCTTTGTCTAAAAGCCTCACCGAGGGCCTGATTCGGCTGCTGATCTTTGTGGGCTACATCCTCTTTTGCGCCAGCATTAAGGAGGTGCGTCGCATCTTCATGTATCACGGCGCAGAGCATAAAACCATCGCCTGCTATGAGGCCGAGGAGGAGATCAACCCCGATAACGCGGCCAGGCATACCCGGCTCCACCCCCGCTGCGGTACCAATTACCTTTTCCTGGTGATGGCGGTCTCCATCCTCTTCTTCGCGGCCATTGGCTGGAATTCCAGCATTTGGCTGCGGCTTTTGAGCCGTCTCCTCTTCCTGCCGGTGGTGGCCGGCCTCAGCTACGAGCTTTTGCGCTTTGCTGCCAAGTATGACAACATCCTCACCAAGATCATCCGCGCGCCCGGCATGGCCCTGCAATACATCACTACCAAGGAGCCGACGCCGGATATGCTGGAAGTGGCTATCGCGGCCTTTGATCTGGCGATGCTGCCTGAAGAGGAGGCCCAGGCCAAGGTGGCTGCGCATAGGGCGGATAAGGCCGTAAAATCCACCCCCGCGCCCGAGCCTATCCCCGGTGTTTGATCATGCGGCCCCTTTACGAAGCAATTAGCGAAGCTGCGGCGGCCCTGCGGCCCCTCGCAGGGGAAGCGGCGCCCTTTGAGGCCCGGCTGCTGCTGGCGGGCGCCCTCGGTCTCGACCATCTCCGCCCGCCTTACAGCGCGCCCATGACGGCGGAGGGGGAAGCCGCCCTCGCCGCCCTGTTGGCGCGGCGGCTGGCCGGCGAACCTTTGCAATATATCCTGGGCGAGTGGGAATTCATGGGCCTGCCGTTTTTCGTCGGCCCCGAAGCCCTTGTCCCCAGGCAGGATACGGAAACCCTCTGCGAAGCCGTGCTGCAAAGGCGGCCCCAGGGGAACGGCCTGCGCCTGCTCGATCTTGGCTGCGGTACGGGCTGCATCGGCCTTTCCCTGGCCAAGCTAGGCGGCTTTGCGCCCACGCTGACGGATATCAGCCCCGCCTGCCTGGCCCTGGCCCTGCGCAACGCCGCACGCTTGGGCGTGGATGTGCGCATCGCCCACGGCGATTTGTTCGAGGCCTTGACCCCAGGCGAAACCTTCGATGTCATCTGCTGCAATCCGCCTTACATTCCCCGATCGGAGGTGGACAGTCTCCAGCTCGAGGTGCTGCAGGAGCCGCGCCTGGCCCTGGACGGCGGGCCGGACGGCCTGTCTTTTTACCGCCGCCTCGCCGCGGGGTATGCCCCCTTTCTGGCCAAAGGCGGCCTCTTGGCCCTGGAGATCGGCTTTGACCAGGGGGAAGCGGTTCGCGCGCTCTTTCAAGGGGGCAAAATGATCCAAGATATCTGCGGCCGGGACCGCGTGATCTTACTGGAAGGATAAAACACTATGCTCAACAAGCTGCAGGGCATCAAGGCCCGTTATGAAGAACTGACCCGGGTCCTGAGCGGGCCGGATGCCATGAGCGACCAGACCGCCTGGCGCGCCATGGTCAAGGAGCACGCCCAATTGGAAGAGATCGTGACCGTGTTCGACGCCTATATGGAGGCCGTGCAGAGCGCGGAGGATTGCAAAGCCATGCTGGGCGAACACCTAGATGCCGAGATGCGTGAGATGGTGCACGCCGAGCTTAACGAGCTCCATGAAAAGGCCGAAGCCCTCACCGAGCAGCTCAAGATCATGCTTCTGCCTAAGGATCCCAACGATGACAAGAACGTGATCATCGAAATACGGGCCGGCACGGGCGGCGACGAGGCCGCCCTCTTTGGGGCCGATCTTTTGCGCATGTATCAGCGCTATGCGGAGCGCCACGGCTTTAAGAGCGAGTTTTTGAATGAGAATATGACGGAAATGGGCGGCGTAAAGGAAGTGGCGCTTTCGCTTTCCGGCCGCGGCGCTTATTCCCGCATGAAATTCGAAAGCGGCGTGCACCGGGTGCAGCGGGTGCCGGAGACGGAATCCCAGGGCCGCATCCACACCAGCGCCGCCACGGTGGCCGTGCTGCCAGAGGCCGAGGATGTAGAGGTGGAGATTGATCCCAAGGATTTACAGATCGACACCTACCGCAGCGGCGGCGCAGGCGGCCAGCACGTGAACAAGACCGAGAGCGCCATCCGTATCACCCACCTGCCCACCGGCCTGGTGGTACAGTGCCAGGATGAACGCAGCCAGCTAAAAAATAAGGATAAGGCCATGCGCGTGCTCAAAAGCCGCCTGCTGGAGCTTTATCAAAGCGAAAAGGACGCCAAGGAGGCGGGCGCGCGGCGCTCCATGGTGGGCAGCGGCGACCGCAGCGAGCGCATTCGCACCTACAACTTCCCCCAGAGC
>DHOI01000023.1:8769-11163 GCA_002409725.1 Christensenella sp. UBA5394 | reverse complement strand
GCAGCGGTGACCGCAGCGAGCGCATTCGCACCTACAACTTCCCCCAGAGCCGGGTGACAGACCACCGCATCAACCTCACCCTCTACCGCCTGGAATCCTTCCTCGACGGAGATATGGATGAGGTAATCGACGCGCTGATCATCGCCGAGCGGGCGGCCCAGCTTTCCGGCGAACAGGGCTAAAAAGTTAAGAAAGAACGGCAGCGCCATCCCCTACATTAATATGGTAGTTTCTTCCGATTGGGGGCGGGCTGCCGAAGGAACCGCAGCATCCATGCAAACCCAGTATTTTAACGCGACCACACAAAAAGAAAACGGCACGCGCCTGGCCGGCTCTGTCATCCGATCGGGCGGGCTGGTCGCCTTCCCTACGGAAACCGTATACGGCCTGGGCGCTAACGGCCTCGATGGCGAGGCCGTGCGCCGTATCTTCGAGGCCAAGGGCCGCCCGGCGGATAATCCCTTGATCCTGCATGTTGCCAAGAAGAGCGATGTGAAGGATCTATGGCTGCGGGTGCCCGAGGAGGCCCGTATCCTGATGGACGCCTTTTGGCCCGGCCCGCTGACGCTGGTTTTCAACCGCAGCTCCAAGGTGCCGGATGAAGTGACCGCGGGCCTCCCCACCGTAGCCGTGCGCATGCCCGCGCATAAAACGGCCCTGGCGCTGATCCGCGCTGCGGATGTGCCCATCGCCGCCCCCAGCGCCAACCTTTCGGGCAGGCCCAGCCCCACCACCGCAGCCCACGTGAAGGCCGATCTGGATGGCAAGATCGACGTGATTATCGACGGCGGCCCCTGCAGTGTGGGCCTGGAATCGACAGTTCTCTCCCTGATCGGCACGCCAACTATCCTACGTCCTGGCGGAATTACCCGGGAAATGTTGGAAGCTGTCGTCGGCCCCGTGGAAGTTGCCCGCGCGGTTTTAGAACCCTTGAGCGAAGGCGAAGTCGCCGCCTCCCCGGGCATGAAATACAAGCATTATGCGCCAAACGCGCAGGTGCTGATCTCCGCGGGCAGCCCTAGGCAGGCAGCGGAACGCATCTGCACCGCCTATGACCTGGCCGAGCTCTCGGGAAAATCCTGCATAATTTTTGCTACCGAGCAAACGCAGGGCTTTTACCGCCAGCGCAAGTATGCTATAATAGGCGATAGAAAAAATCCGGCCACCCTCTGCGCCAACCTTTTCGCGGCCCTGCGCCGCTATGGCGACGAGGCGGATATCCTCTACTGCGAAGCCCTGCCGGAGCGGGAAATGGGCCTTGCATACATGAATCGGCTGCTTCGCTCCGCCGGCTTTCAATATCTGGAGGAAGAACCATGAGGCGGGTGCTCTTCATCTGCACGGGCAATACCTGCCGTAGCCCCATGGCAGAGGCTCTCTTTAACCAGCGGGCCGCAAGAATGGGCTTGCCCTGGCGGGCCGTTTCCGCGGGCTTAACGGCGGCAGGCGAGCCGCTATCAACCGGCGCGCGCCGCGCCCTGCAAAGCCGGGGATTGGAGATAGCAGGCCACCGCGCCCGCATGGTGAACGGCCAAATGATCAGCGAGGCCGATCTGGTGCTTTGCATGTCGGCTGCCCAGGCGCAGGCCCTGCAAAGCCAGTATCCCGAGGCGGCTATTGCCACGCTGGACAAGCGTGATATAGCGGATCCTTATGGCTCCGGCCAAAACGCTTATGATCTTGCAGCGGAGCAGATCGACCGCAGCCTGGACAGGCTGTTCCAAAGCTTATCGGAAAGGAACAAACACGAATGAAGATCGCCATTGCCGCGGATCACGGCGGCTACGCATATAAGCAGGCGCTGATCCCCTTCATTGAGGAGTTGGGCCACCAAGTCGTAGATATGGGCTGCAACGGGCCGGATAGCGTAGATTATCCGGATTACGGCCTTCCCTGCGCCAAGGCTGTGGCCGCTGGGGAAGCGGATTTTGGCGTGGTTATTTGCGGCACGGGCGTGGGCATTTCCATCACCTGCAACAAGGTGCGCGGCATCCGCTGCGCCCTCTGCGGCGACCCGTTGACCGCCCGGCTTACCCGCGAACATAACAATGCCAACATGCTGGCCATGGGTGGCCGCATCATCGGCATGGAGCTTGCCAGGGAGATCGTGCGGGTCTTCCTCTCTACTGATTTTCTCGGCGGCAGGCATCAAAAAAGAATTGATAAAATTTCGCATTACGAAGAGGGGCGCTAATCAGCGCCCTCTTCTTTGAGCTGCCGGGAATTTCACCCAACTCGGGTTTTCGCCTCACAAAAGTGGCATGTCTACTTTTGTGAACCTTAAAGTGATATATTGAAAGGAGATTTATATATGGGAAAAGTCGTCGTCATCAACCACCCCCTCGTACAACACAAGCTCACCTATTTACGGGATGAGAACACCGGCTCCAAGGA
>DHOI01000023.1:1569-8538 GCA_002409725.1 Christensenella sp. UBA5394 | reverse complement strand
AGGGACCTGCCGCTGGAGGAAACCACGGTTAAGACCCCTGTGGCCGAGGCCAAAACCTATGTCCTCGCAGGCAAGAAGCTGGGCATCGTGCCCATCTTGCGGGCCGGCCTCGGCATGGTAGATGGTATGACCAGATTGATCCCCGCGGCCAGGGTGGGCCACATCGGCCTTTATCGCGACCCGCAGACCCTCAAGCCGGTGGATTACTACAGCAAGCTCCCGCCGGATACCAGTGAGCGGGATATGATCATCGTGGATCCCATGTTGGCCACAGGCGGCTCCGCCGTGGCCGGCATCAACGTGATCAAGCGCGCCGGGGCTAAAAGCGTGAAGCTGGTGTGCATCATCGCCGCGCCCGAGGGCGTGGAGGCAGTGCAGAAGGCCCATCCGGATGTGGATATTTTCATTGCCGCCATCGATGAAAAGCTTAACGACCACGGCTATATCATTCCCGGCCTGGGCGACGCGGGCGACCGCCTCTTCGGCACCAAATAACCGCGAGATCATCACAAAAAGTCGGCTTCCCGTTTGCGTGGAGGCCGTCTTTTATTACATCAACATGTACTTAGGCTTGTTACAAATATCATGATTTTAAATAAAACTTTGCAGTCCCATCTTGCCCTTCTACAATTTTGGCTGTACAATGAGAGAAATACTTTGTTTTCTTTGTCACAATCCGCTAAGGACGGATCAGCTAGTCCCCTATTCGAGATTCGCGGCGCGATTGCCATACCCGAAAGCGCTTGCGGCGTACCGCATTGTCCGGCGCATACTATAGCTAAAATATAAGGATCGAATAAAAAACATAAAGGGAGGTAAAAAGGTTTGCCATCCATCATCGAAAAGATCTCCGAGGCGGAGGCGCAGGCATCGTCCATCCGTAAAGAGGCGGCCCGGCAGGCCCGCGCTATCGAAGCCTCCGCACACCAGGCCGCCCTTGACCGCCTGGAGGCGGCCCGGGAAAAAGGCCGTGCGCTGGCGGCCGCTTCCGCTTTGAAGGCGGAAGAAGAGGGCAAGCGGCTGGCCCGGGAGATTGGTCAGGAGCAGGCAGCGGAATCCGCCCGGCGCAAAGAGGCAGCCAGGCAAGCCCTACCCAGGGCCGCGGCCTACATTCTGGAAAGGGTGAAAGCATGATCGTTCCCATAAAACGGCTCACGCTTATTGGCCGCAAGGCGGATGAAAACGCCCTGCTGGGGGCCCTGCAGGCTATTGCGGCCGTGCAGATCATCCCCGTCGAAGAAGGCCGCGAGAGCGCTTTGCTGCCCCAATGGGAAAGCCGGGTGCAGCGCTTGCAGAGTGCGCAGCATACGCTCAAAAAATACGCCGAAAAGCAGGGGCTGGGCCCCAAGCCCGAAATGAGCGCCACGGCGCTTGCCGAGGCGCTGCCCGCCTCCTTGGAGCTATGCGCCAGGGTCGAAGAATTGGAGCGCTCCATAGCCGGCCTGCGGACGGAGGCGGATAAACGCCGCGCCCTTATCGCTCAGCTGCGCCCCTGGGAGGATCTTACGGCCGATATGGCACAGATCCGCCATACGCGCAGCGTACGATATATCACGGGCTTTTTGCCGGCCGAGCAGGTGGATCTGCTGGCCGGTTTGGAGGCCGTGGTTGAGGTTTACGGCGGCGGGCGGGAAAGGGCCGTGCTCATCGCCTGCCTGGAAAGTAAACAAGAGGAAGTGCTCTCGCTCGTCAAGAGGCTGAACTTGCGCGAATACGCCTTCCCCGGCCTTTGTGGCACGCCGGCCGCGAACATCCGCGCGCTGGAGGAGGAGGTTGCCGATTTAGAGGCGCGGGCCGAAGCCTTACATGCGGAGCTGGCGAGCCTGGGAAAGGAACGCCCCGCCCTTTGCTTTGGCCAGGACGCGGCCCTTATTGAGCGGGACCTGGAAGCTGGCAAGGGGCAGACCGGCGCTACCGAGGCCACCTTCATTTTGGAAGGCTGGGCGCGGGAGGATCAGCGCGACGAGATCGAAGCGGCGCTCAATGCGGTAACCGATATCTACTACCTCGATTTTAGCGAGCCGGCCGAGGACGAAACGCCGCCCACGGTTTTGCGCAACAAGCCCCTGGTCGCGCCCTATGAGGCGGTCACAAATCTTTATTCCCTGCCGGCCTACGGCGCTGTGGACGCCACGCCCCTGTTCATGCCCTTCTATTTCATCTTTTTCGGCATGATGCTCACAGATACGGGCTACGGCATCCTATTGGCCGTCGGCGCAGCGCTCTTTCTTAAATATATGAAGCCGCGGGGGATGATGGCGGGCCTCGCGGGCGTGCTGATGCAGGGCGGCATTTCCACCATCTTCATGGGCCTGCTCTTCGGCTCCTTCTTCGGCGTTACCTGGCCGGAGATCTTCAGGGGCCTGCCTTTTGAAAATACTTTCCCCCTGATCGATTCCTCTACAGAGCCGCTGGCCATGCTGGCCGTGTGTGCGGGGCTGGGCATCGTGCATATGTTCTTCGCTGTGCTCATCGCCACCTACCGCTGCATAAAGGCCGGAGATTGGTGGGGCGCGATCATCGATAACTTCTGCTGGATCCTGATCATTTCCGGCGTGATCCTGCTGGGGGCGCCCATGCTGGGCTTCCCGGCCGTGCTGGCGACGATCGGCAAATGGATGGCCATCCTGGCTGCTCTCGCCGTGTTCCTTTTCGCGGGCCGCTCCAAGAAAAATATCGCAGGGCGCCTCCTTAGCGGCGGCGGCAAGCTTTACGACATCGCCTCCTGGCTGGGGGACGTGCTCTCCTATGCGCGCATCTTCGCCCTGGGCCTTTCCACGGGCGTGATCGGCCTGGTTCTGAATATCCTCTGCTGGGACATGCTCTTTACGGCCTTCAAGGGCAATATGGTGATGACGGTGATCGGTTTTATCATCACGGCCGTGCTCTCCGTGGGCATTCATCTCTTTATGATGGCCATCAGCACCCTGGGCTGCTTCGTGCACACGGCGCGCTTGCAGTATGTGGAGTTCTTCGGCAAGTTCTACGAATCCGGCGGCAGGCCCTTCCGCCCCCTCCGGTATGCCACCCGCCATTCGCAGGTAGCGGGCAAATAACGCACCGAACAAGGCGGCCCGCCGCCTGGATATACAAAACCACTATTTCAAACAATAATTGGAGGTTTCAAAACAATGGCACTCTATGAATCTCTTGGTCTCAACGGTCAGCTTCTGGCTGCGGCCGGCGCTGTGTTCGCTGCTATGTGGGCGGGCATCGGCTCGGCCATCGGCGTGGGTCACGCGGGCGAAGCGGGCGCGGCGGTCATTGCCGAGAACCCCGATCATTTCGGCTCCGTGCTGGTGCTGCAGCTCCTGCCCGGCACCCAGGGCATTTACGGCCTTCTGATCGGCTTCGTTATCGCCTCCAAGGCCGGCCTGT
This sequence comes from Christensenella sp. UBA5394, assembly GCA_002409725.1. Lineage (GTDB taxonomy): Bacteria > Bacillota > Clostridia > Christensenellales > CAG-138 > Pelethousia. Next base: position 5,160 of record DHOI01000023.1, on the reverse strand, counting down.
TAGGCGCGGGCGGCCCGGAGCTTTCCGTGGCCCAGGGCATCCAGTTCTTCCTTTCCGCCCTGCCCATTGCCTTCGGCGGCTGGTATAGCGCCATCGTGCAGGGCCGCACGGCGGCCACGGGCATCGCCATGGTGGGCAAGCGGCCGGAGGAGGCCGGTAAGGCTATCATCTTCGCCGTTATGGTGGAAACCTACGCGGTGTTGGCGCTGCTCTTCTCCTTCCTAATGGTCAACGGCGTGCAGGTTTAACGCCTGGCGCATTTGGGAGATTACAGTATGGCTAAGGATTTGAACAACGGCGAGCGCCTGCTCTCTTCTATCGTGGAAGGCGCAAAGGCCGAGGCCGAAGCGGCGCTGGCGGAAGCCCGCGCCCGGGCGGACGCCCAGGCGGCCCAAGCCGAAGCCGAGGCCGGCCGCATCCTCACAGAGGCGGAAGATAAGGCCAAGGCGGCAGACGCGGATATATTAGAGCGCAGCCGCACCAACGCACTTTTGGATGCGCGCAAGCAGGCCCTGGCCGATCGGCGCGCTGTGGTCGACGAAGCTTTCGAGGCTGCCGCGGCGCAGCTTAACGCGTTCGCCGGGCCGGAGCGGGAAGCGATCCTCGCCAAGCTCCTGCTATCGAGCGCAGAGGGCGGGGAAACCATCCTGCCCGCACAGGTGGATGCGGCGGCTTTGGCAACCATTTTGCCGGGCGTGAACGCGAAGCTTACAGCCCTGGCCAAAGCGCCCCTGGCGCTGGGGCAACCCAGGGCACAGATTGGCGGCGGCTTTCTACTCGCTGGCGAAAGCTACGAGATCAACTGCTCCTTTGAGGCCGTTTTGCGCGATTTGCGCAGGGCCGAGGAGAGCGGTGTGGCCGCGCTATTATTCGGATAAGGAAGGTAGTTGATATGCCACAGGACAGCGTCACTTATGGCGTAACGCGCATACGCTGCCATGAAAAAGAGCTTTTGAGCCCTGCTAGCCTCCAACGCATGCTGGAGGGTGGCGCGCAAGAGGCTGTGCGCCACCTGGTGGATTTGGGCTACGGCGGCTTGCCGGAGGCCACCGCTGCAGATGCAGAGCGGTTGGTAGCGGGCGCGCTTAGCGCCGCCTATGCGCTTGTAAAGGAGATTTCCTTCGAGCCGACCGTTACGGATGTGTTCCTGCTCAAGGCGGATGTGCATAACCTAAAGCTCTTGCTAAAGCTCCGCCTTACGGCCAGCACCGAAGCGCCGGCCCTCTTGCGGGGCGGCGTGTACGAGCCTGAGGCGCTGGCCCGCATGGTAGAGGCAGCCGAGTATAAGGAGCTGCCCCCCCAATTCCAGGCCGTGCTGACAAGCCTTGAGCGGGATTTTCAAAGCGGCGTGGATCCGGCGCGCCTTTCCACCGCGCTGGACGGGGCCTATGTGCAATACGCCTACGATACAAAGCACCCGCTGGTCACGGCCTATTTTAAGGCCCTGGCGGATTTTGACAACGTGCTCTCCATGCTGCGCCTCAAGCAGATGGATGGCACAGCCGAAAGGCTACGGGAGTTGCTGCTGCCCGCAGGGGATATCTCCCATGCCGCTCTAATCGCCGGCCTCGAAGCGCCCGCGGAAGCCCTCCAAAGGCTGGTGGCCCTCGGCCCGGCCGGGCCCGGCATCCGCAAGGGGCTGGAGGCCCTGCAAGGCGGCGAGGGCTTGGCAGCGCTCGAACGGGAGCGGGACGACTACCTCATGGGCCGCTTTAACCGCGCCCGCTACGACAACAAATCCATCGCCCCGGTGGTGGCCTATCTGCTGGCCCGGGAACAGGAGGCGCTCTGCGTGCGCCTGATCCTCACGGCCAAGCGCAACGGCTTATCAGATCGAATCATCACGGAAAGGCTGCGTACGTTATATGGCTGGTAAAAAAGGCGATCTTGCCATAATTGGCGAGCGGGATTCCGTGCTCCTGGCCAAAGCAGTAGGCCTGGCCGTTTTCCCAGAAACGGATCCGGATAAGGCCGCGAGGCTCATCCACCGCCTGGCCCGGGAGGAATACAAGGTCATCTTTTTGACCGAGCCGCTTTTTGCGGCTTGCCGGGAAGCGGTGGAGCAATATAAATCCGAAACCTTCCCCGCCATCATCCCCATCCCGGATGCACATGGCAGCTCCGGCGTGGCGATGGCCAACATCAAAGCCAATGTCGAAAAGGCGATTGGCGCGGATATTCTTTTTGCGGAGGAGAAATAGATGGCAACCCAAGGAACTATCATCAAAGTGTCCGGCCCTTTGATCGTCGCCAGCGGCATGGCAGATGTGCAGATGTACGACGTGGTGCGCGTTTCCGAAAAGAAGCTCATCGGCGAAGTCATCGAGCTGCGCGGCGACAAGGCCTCTATCCAGGTATACGAAGAAACGGGCGGCATCGGCCCGGGCGAGCCCGTGGAATCCACCGGCGCGCCGCTTAGCGTGGAGCTGGCCCCGGGCCTCATCGAATCTATTTACGACGGCATCCAGCGCCCCCTCAATAAGATCCGCGAGCAGGCGGGCAACCGCATCAACCGCGGCGTGGTGGTGGATTCCCTCGACCACGAAAAACTCTGGCCCTTTGCGCCCGTGGCCAAGGTCGGCGATCAGGTAGCGGCCGGCGACGTGCTGGGTACAGTACAGGAATCCGAAGCGGTGCTGCACAAGGTGATGGTGCCCCCGGGCGTTTGCGGCGAGGTCATTTGGGTCGCCGAGGGCGAATACAACATCCTCACGCCCATCGCCCGTCTCAAAACCGAGCGGGGCGAAGTCGATCTGCCCATGCTGCAAAAATGGCCCGTGCGGCGGGGACGCCCCTATAAAGCCAAGCTCGCGCCCAGCGAGCCCATGATCACCGGCCAGCGGGTTATCGACACCCTCTTTCCCGTGGCCAAGGGCGGCGTGTCCGCCGTGCCCGGCCCCTTCGGCAGCGGCAAAACCGTGGTGCAGCACCAGCTGGCCAAGTGGGCCGATGCGGACATCATCGTTTACGTGGGCTGCGGCGAGCGCGGCAACGAAATGACGGACGTGCTGATGGAATTCCCGGAGCTGAAGGATCCGCGCACCGGCCTCTCACTCATGAAGCGCACGGTGCTCATTGCCAACACCTCCGACATGCCGGTGGCGGCCCGCGAGGCTTCCATTTACACCGGCATCACCATTGCCGAGTACTACCGCGATATGGGCTATAAGGTGGCCATTATGGCGGATTCCACCTCCCGCTGGGCCGAAGCGCTACGTGAAATGAGCGGCCGTTTGGAGGAAATGCCCGGTGAAGAAGGCTACCCCGCTTACCTCGGCAGCCGTTTGGCGGAATTCTACGAGCGGGCCGGCGTGGTGCAAACGCTGGGTACCGAGCCTAAGGAGGGCGCTGTAACGGCCATCGGCGCGGTCTCCCCGCCGGGCGGCGATATCTCCGAGCCTGTCTCCCAGGCCACGCTGCGCACGGTCAAGGTCTTCTGGGGTCTGAGCGCCAAGCTGGCCTATAGCCGCCACTTCCCCGCCATCGATTGGCTCACCAGTTATTCCCTCTACCTCGACCGGCTGGAACCCTGGTTCAATAAGAATGTAGACCCCGCCTGGACGGACATGGTGCATAAAACCATGGGCATGC
>DHOI01000023.1:0-1334 GCA_002409725.1 Christensenella sp. UBA5394 | reverse complement strand
TAAGGACCGCCTCACCCTGGAAGCTACCCGCTCCATCCGCGAGGATTACCTGCACCAGAACGCCTTCCACGAGGTGGATACCTACGCCTCCCCGGCCAAGCAGGCCATGATGCTCAAGCTGATCCTGGCCTATTACGACAAGAGCCTTTCGGCCCTTGAAAAGGGCGCTTCCTTCAGCAAGCTGGCGTCCCTAGCTGTGCGGGAGGATATCGGCCGCTACAAATACGTGCCCGAGGCACAAGCCGCAGCGCGCTTTGATGAACTCATGGCCAGCCTGAACAGCCAGGTGGGCGCGCTCACGGAGGGAGGGAACGAGGATGCGTAAAGAATACCGCACCATCAAAGAAGTCGCCGGCCCGCTGATGCTGGTAGAAAAGGTCGAGGGCGTCAAATACGACGAATTGGTCGAGATTGAGCAGGCGGGCGGCGAAATCCGCCGGGGCCGCGTGCTGGAGGTAAACGGCGATAAGGCCCTGCTCCAGCTTTTTGAAGGCTCCCAGGGCCTGCGCATCTCCGATTCCAAGGCCCGTTTTTTGGGCCGCTCCATCGAGCTGGCCGTGGCCCCGGATATGCTGGGCCGCGTGTTCGACGGCATGGGCCGCCCCAAGGACGGCGGGCCGGAGCTGATCCCCGAAAAGATGCTGGATATGAACGGCGCGCCTATCAACCCGGCCGCCCGCGATTACCCCAACGAATTCATCCAAACAGGCGTTAGCGCCATCGACGGCCTTAATACTCTGGTGCGCGGTCAGAAGCTGCCGGTCTTCTCCGGCTCCGGTCTGCCCCATGCGAACCTCGCCGCACAGATCGCCCGCCAAGCGCGCGTGCGCGGTACGGATGAAAGCTTCGCCGTGGTTTTTGCCGCTGTGGGCATCACCTTTGAGGAAGCGGATTTCTTCATCAGCGATTTCCGGGCCACAGGTGCAATCGAGCGCACGGTAACCTTTATCAACCTCGCCAACGACCCGGCCATCGAGCGCATCGCCACCCCGCGCATGGCCCTCACCGCTGCCGAATACCTTGCGTATGACCTGGGCATGCACGTGCTGGTTATCATCACGGATATCACCAACTACGCCGAGGCATTGCGTGAAGTGTCCGCAGCCCGCAAGGAGGTTCCCGGCCGCAGAGGTTACCCGGGCTACCTCTATACGGACCTTGCCACCATGTACGAGCGTGCGGGCCGCATCAAGGGCAACCCCGGCTCCATTACCATGATCCCCATCCTCTCCATGCCGGAAGATGACATCACCCACCCCATCCCCGACCTCACGGGCTACATCACCGAGGGCCAGATCATCCTCTCGCGTGAGCTGCACCGCCGGGGCATTACC
>DHOI01000004.1:9281-9409 GCA_002409725.1 Christensenella sp. UBA5394 | reverse complement strand
GCTCCTGCTCCAGCTGCCATTTGAGGTAGCTATCCAGCGCCGTGAAGGGTTCATCCAGCAAAACGGCCGCAGGTTCCCCGGCCAGGATGCGGGCCAGGGCGGCCCGCTGCTGCTGCCCACCCGAGAGC
>DHOI01000004.1:8844-9035 GCA_002409725.1 Christensenella sp. UBA5394 | reverse complement strand
CGCTGCTGCTGCCCACCCGAGAGCTGGTGCGGCCGCTTCGTCTCCAGGCCCACAAGGCGCAGCTTGGAGGCCATCTCTTCCACGATCCGCTGGCGCTCCGTCCTGGGCTTATCGTGAGCACCCGCGGCGATATTTTGCGCCACGGTCATGTTGGGGAAGAGGGCGAATTGCTGGAAGAGATAGCCCACCCG
>DHOI01000004.1:8164-8541 GCA_002409725.1 Christensenella sp. UBA5394 | reverse complement strand
GATGCGGCCTTCATCCGGCCTTTCAATGCCGGCGATGCATTTGAGCGTCATGCTTTTGCCGCAGCCCGAAGCGCCCAGCAGGGCCAGAACCTCGCCGGCCTCCGCCTCGAAATCGGATTCCAAGTGGAATTTCCCCAGGGCCTTTTTGATGTGCACGCAAAGGGCTGTCATAAGGCATGCCCTCCCGGCCTATCCTTCTTTTCCAACATGTTCACGGCCATCAGTACCACGAAGGAGATGGCCAGATTGACCAGCACCCAGCGCAAGGCCAGCGCGTCGTTGTCCGTGCGCCAAAGCTGGTAAACCGTGGTGGAGATGGTGGCCGTGCGGCCCGGGGTATAGCCCGCAATCATGCTGGTGGCTCCATATTCGCCCAG
>DHOI01000004.1:3348-7905 GCA_002409725.1 Christensenella sp. UBA5394 | reverse complement strand
ATAGCGTTCCGAAAGGCCCAATGTGCGGCCCGCCTGGGCCAGCGTTTCATCGAAGGACTCGAACGCGCCCCGCGCCGTGCGGTACATCAGCGGGAAGGAGACCACCACCGTGGCAAAGATGGCCGACCACCAGGTCATCACCATCTTAACGCCGAACTCCTCCAGCACCCAAGCGCCCAGTACCCGCTTAGGCCCCAGGAAGCGCAACAGCAAATAGCCCACCACCGTGGGCGGCAGCACCAGGGGCAGCGTGAGGATCACATCCAATATGCCCTTGATGACCCGGGGCGTTCTGGCGATATAATACGCCGAGAAGATCCCCAGGAAGAAGACCGCCACGGTAGAGATGCCGGCGATGCGCAGCGAGTTGTACAGCGGAAACCAATCCATGCGTTTTTCCTTTTATATGCTTGATCTTATCTGTTGATTTTAGGGGATTTGCGCCGGCCGGTCAAGGCCGGGCCCAGATTATGAATGCAGGGCCCTTTTGCAAGGGCCCCCCACATCCCATCTTATTCTGTTTCTGTCAGGATGCCGGGGCGAAACCCACGCCCTGGAACACGGCCATGGCCTCGTCGGTTTTCAGGTAATCGAGGAAGGCCTGGGCTACTTCGGGGTTTTTGCTGATGTTGAGCACAGCCGCCGGGTAGATCACCTGCTTGCACATATCCTTGGCGGCGAGGTCAACCACCTCAAGGCCCGCAGAGAAAGCGTCCGTCGCATAGACGATGCCGCAATCCACGGCGCCCTCGGATACCTGGGTGGTAACCTCCTTCACGTTGGAGCCATAGCTGATCTTCTTGCCCTTTTCCAAACCCTCCAGGAGGCCCAGGTTGGTGAGGATCTCTTTGGAATATTGGCCCACGGGCACGTCGTCGTTGCCCAGGGAGATGCTTTCGCAATTGGCGATATCAGCAAAGGCCTTGATGTTCGCGGCGTTTCCCTCGGGTACCACCAGCGCCACCTTATTCTCCAACAGGTTCACACGGCTGCCCTGTAGCACGAAATCCAGCCCGTCGGGGTTGGTCTCGGCATCTTTGGAGGCATCCAGCTCGTTCATCTGCTTCTGGGCGGCAGAAATGAACAGATCGCAATCCGCGCCTTCCTTGATCTGTGTTTTCAGGGTGCCCGAGGAATCAAAGTTATAGACCAGCGTCACTTCAGGCGCCACGGCCTTATACAGCTCGGCGATCTTTGTCATGGTCTCGGTCATGGAGGCGGCGGCGAAGACTACCAGCTCCACCGGCTCGGGGGCGGGCTCCTCCGTGGGCACGGGGGCAGGCTCGGCCACGGTGGGGGCGGTGGGTTCGGCTGCGGGCACGGGTTCCGCTTCGGGCTGCGTAGCGCAGCCGGCGGCAAAGAGCAACAGCAAAGCTATAAGGACGGATACGGCCTTTTTCATGATTTTTCTCCTTTATTCGTTTTGTGGGCGTCTATTTTTATTTGCCGAAGGGGCAAATGGGATAACGGCAGGGCTTGCAGCCCAGGCAGAGGCCGCCGTTGCCCATGGCCGCGATATCCGAACGGGTCACGGCCACATCGGCCAGGATGCGGGGCAGCAGCAGATCGAACACGGTGGCTCCTGCATACATCACACAGCCGGGCAGGCCCATGATGGGCAGGCCGTCTTCAAAATAGCCCAAGAGGAACATGGCCCCGGGCAGCACGGGCGCGCCATAGGATACGATACGTGGCCCGCTTTCGCGAATGGCGCCGGGGGTGTTGTCATCCGGATCTACGCTCATGCCGCCTGTACAAAGGATCATATCCACCCCAGCCGCACGCGCTTCATGGATGGCGGCTACAATATCCGCCCGCTCATCCCCAGTGTGCGACCGTAGCTCCACGCTTACGCCATAGGCGGCCAGCTTTTCTTCCAGCACAGGCGTGAAGGTATCCTGAATGAGGCCCTTTTTCACCTCGCTGCCCGTGGCCAGCACGGCTGCTGTTTTGCGCACAAAGGGCAAAAGCGAGAGGATCGGCTCGGTCCCGGCCACCGCCTCGGCCTGCTCCAGCAGGGCTTCGGGTACGGTGAGGGGGATTACCCGCATGCCGGCCAGCTTGTCCCCCGCCTGCACGGCGGTGCCGGTGTGCCTGGTGGCGATGATGATATCGCCGATGGAATTGATGGCGGTGAGCTTTTCTAAATCGGCCCGGAATAGGCCGTCGGCTTCGGCGAAAAGCTCGATCTTGCCCTCCTTTACCTCGCTGCGGGCCATATGCGGGCCCCGGGTAATGGCGTAAAGCCGCTCCGCCGCCTCGTTTTCATGGAGCATGCCGGGCATCATCTCCCACACGTAGAGGTGTTCCTTGCCCATGGAGAGCAGCATGGGGACGTCTTCCGGGCGCACCACATGGCCCTTGCGGAACTGGGCGTCCTTAAACTCCCCTTTGACGATACGAGTCAGGTCGTGGCAAAGCACATGACCCACGGCGTCTTCGGTTTTTATTAACTTCATACCAACGTTCCTTTGCAAAGTTCGTTGTGATAAGAATACCATTATTCTTTCCGAAATACAACGTTCTCTTCCCATCTATAGATAAATTCTATAAATGTAGAAAAGCTGCTGAAGGTGGTCGTGCGCCGGATGGGCGAAGCGTTGCAAACCCTCAAGAAAGCACATATCCAAAGCCTATACCAAGGCGCACAGGTAAAACCCGCGCGCTTTTTGATGTGCAAAAGGCCCGGCGCGTTCCTTGCGCCGGGCCCAAATGGCAGGTATAAAGCCTATTTTTCGCAGGCCAGGGCCAGCATTGCGTCGGCGATCATGCAGGCGTCGTCGATGAGGTTATCGAGGGGTATAAACTCATCCACCTGGTGGATGCGGTTATCGAGGCCGGGGCGCTCGCAGCCAAAGGCCACGGCATTGGGGATGCAGCGGGCATAGGTGCCGCCGCCGACGGCCAGGGGCTGGGGGTCGGCCTCGCCGGTGCGGGCCTTGTAGACCGCAAGCAGCTTTTGAACCAGCTCGCTTTCGGCCGCCACGGCATGGCCGGGCTGCTTGTGCGAGCCCGTAAGCACGAAGCCGCCCGGGGCCAGCGCGGCGGCGATCTTACCCTCGGTCTCCTCGATATCGAGGCTCAGGGGCAGGCGCAGGTCAAGGCAAAGGTCGTTTATGCCATCTTCATTCCAATCCAGCATGGCCACGTTGCAGGTGGTGCGGCCGGAGATATCGTTCACATCCACGCCCAGGCTCTCGCCGTTCAGCTCCCTGCCAAAGCAGCGGTTCAGCAGCTTGATGATTTCGCCATCCTTGCCACTAAGGGGCAGGCGGCTCAGCAGGGCCAGCAGGGCCTGCAAGGCGTTATCGCCCTGCTCGGGCGTAGCCGCGTGGGCGCTGCGGCCTCGGATGGTGAGGCGGCAGCCCTCGGCTGTGCGCTCGCAGGTAACGGGCAGGTCGTGCACGCGGGGGGCAACCTGCTCGGAGGCCAGCGGCAGCTCGGCCACAGCCTTATCCGGCACCACATTGGCCTTAACGCCGGCCTTGAGGCGAAGCTCGGAGGGGAATTTAGAGGCAAAGTGTAGGTGGCAAATGCCTTTTTCGCTATTGACCAGGGGGTATTCCGCATCCGGGGAAAAGGCCATATCCGGCAGCTTTTGCACCTTGGCATAGTGCTCCATGCAGCCCCAGCCGCTCTCCTCATCGCAGCCCAGGAGGATGCGCACCCGGCGGCGGAATTTGGCGCCGCTGTTCTTCACGGCCGCCAGAGCATAGAGCGAGGCTATGGCGGGGCCTTTGTCGTCCATCGCACCCCGACCATAGAGAAGGCCGTTCTCGATGTGCGCCTCATAAGGAGGGTACCGCCAGCCTTCGCCCGCGGATACTACATCCAGGTGGGCCAGCACGCCCAGCTCTTCCGCCCCCTCGCCCGCCTCGGCATAACCGATGTAGCCATCGAGATCGTGGGCCTCTAGGCCTAGCTCGCGGGCCAGGTCCAGCGCTGCGGCTAGGCAATCCCGCACGGCTGTGCCAAAGGGTGCGCCGGGGGCTGCTGGCCCCTTGGCGCTGGGGAAGCGGATCAGATTCTGAAGGGAGGCGGTCAGCGCATCCCGGTTATCATGCAGCCATTGGTCCGTCTGTTTCATGGTGGTATTCCTCCTTATATCGGTAGTAGTATGATGAATTCGATATAAATTAAGCCAGCTGCCTGTTTCACGCCCCGTTAGTTGAAGGAGCCGAAGCCCCGGCCCACGACCTCCTGCGTTTCAATGATGGAGAAGAGGGCATGTGGATCCTGCTCCTTGACGATACGCTTGACCTTGGCCAACTCCACAGAGCGCACAATGCAATAGACCAGCTTGCGGGACACGCCTGTATACGCGCCCTCCGCGTGGATATAGGTAACGCCCCGGTGCAGCTCATTGAGTACCAGCGGTGCAATTTCATCCCACTTATCCGAGATGATAAAAAGGGTGTTCACCCGGTTGAGGCCGCGCAAGGCGGCATTAAAGGCCACGTTGCAGATGAACATGGCGATCATGGAGACCAGCGCCAGCTCCAGCCCGCGCAAGAAGCCCAGCAGGCTCATGATGACCAGATTGAAGCCGATGCTCAC
>DHOI01000004.1:409-3123 GCA_002409725.1 Christensenella sp. UBA5394 | reverse complement strand
CCCATGGTGGCGTCCCGCTTGATGACCCACGCGCCGGAAAAGCCGATCACGGAGGCACCTGCGGCGGCGGACACCAAGGGGTTTCGCACGCCGAAATCCCAGCCCGCGGTGATCGTCATGGCGATGGAGAACATCACCGAGGCCACGATGCTAAAGAGGATGTTCTTGGGCCGTAGGAACTTGAGCCCCACCAGGCAGATGGGGATATTCAAGCCGATGATCACCATCCACATGGGCACGCCCGTCATATAATTGGTCAGCATAGCTACGCCCGTTACGCCGCCGGAGAGGAAGCCGTGCGGCATATAAAAGCCCGTTAGGGCCGAGGCGTGAATCATGCACACCAGGGCGATGATCAGAAGGGTGATGGTATCTTCCTTGGGATCGAACTTGAATATTTGCTTTTTCTTCTCCATAGGTTATCTTGCCGGAGCCTCGGCTCCGCCTTTCTATTATAAATCATACAGCATAATTATATCTTATGCCGAAGGGAAAGTATACCGCATCGCCATTCTTTTGTGGGAAGATTTGGCGCGAGTTCACAAAAACTTAATGCTAAAGGGCCGCCGGCCGGGCAGCCGCTGTTGAAAGGAAGGGATGGGATGGGCTATAATAGACTCATGAGTATTCTTCTTGCCATGCTGCTGGGCCTGGTGCAGGGCCTGTGCGAGTTTTTGCCCGTATCCAGTTCGGGCCATCTGGTGCTGCTGCAAAACATCTTCGGTGTGGAAGAGGGCGCGCTCTTTTTCGACACCATGCTGCACGTGGGCACCCTCTTCGCCGTGTTCGCCGTTTACTGGCGCTCCATCTGGGAAATGCTTCGCCATCCCTTGCAAAAAAAGGTGGGCATGCTGCTGCTTGCCACCGCCCTTACTGCCGCGCTGGCCGTGCTTTGCAGGGATCTCATTTCGGAAGCCTATGGGGGGGCCTTTCTGGGCCTGGGCTTTGTAGCCACGGCCTGCATTCTCTATTTGAGCGAGCGTGCCCTTGGCATACGCGCGAAAACGAGCCACGGCATCGAAGAGATGACGCCCAAAAGCGCCCTGGGCATCGGCCTTATGCAGGGGGTCGCCATCCTGCCCGGCATCTCCCGCAGCGGCTCCACCATCGCCGGCGCGCGCTTCTTCGGGCTGGATAAAGGAGCTGCGGCGGAATTCTCCTTCCTGCTCTCCATCCCCGCCATCCTAGGCTCGGTCGTTCTTCAAGTGCCGGATGTGCTGGAGGCGGGCATGGGTAGCCTTTCCTGGGGCCCCCTTCTCGCGGGCATGGCCGTGGCCGCAGGAAGCGGCTATTTGGCCATCCGCTGGATGCTGCGGCTGATTAAAACCAAAAGCCTGCTGGGCTTTTCTATCTACACCGGCACGTTGGGCGTGCTGGTGCTGTTCGACCAGCTCGTAACCCACGTTTTCTTCTAAAAACGGCGCCCACATATACCGGTATGCAGCCATGCCGGTATTCTTTCTTTGCGGCAGCCAATTTGCGTTGAAATGCCTGCCGCCATGGGTTAATATGAAGAAAAAGACGGCCCGTTAAAAAGCATTGCAACCATCCCATCGAATCCAAGTATAAAGGAGAAGCAAGCATGATACAACTCGTTAACCATGGCGTGTTTCTGGTGAACGGTGCGCCTGCAGAGCGTGCGGATATCGCCCCGGCGGAGGCGCGCAAGCATACCATCGCCAGCCGGATTTTACGCGCGCATAATATATCCGATAGTGAGGAAAACCTGCGCATCAAGTTCGACAAGCTGATCTCCCACGATATCACCTATGTGGGCATCATCCAGAGCGCTCGCGCCGGCGGCCTCACCCGCTTCCCCCTGCCCTATGCCATGACCAACTGCCACAACAGCCTTTGCGCCGTGGGCGGCACCATCAACGAGGACGACCATGTTTTCGGCCTTTCCGCAGCACAGAAATACGGCGGCGTCTACGTGCCGGCCAACCAGAGCGTGATCCACAGCTATGCCCGCGAGGCCATGACCCGCTGCGGCAGCATGATCCTGGGATCGGACAGCCACACCCGCTATGGCGCGCTGGGCACCATGGGCGTGGGCGAGGGCGGCCCGGAGCTGGTAAAGCAGTTGCTTGAAAACACCTACGACGTACCCGCACCCGAGGTTGTGCTGGTCTACCTCACGGGCAAGCCCAGGCGAGGCGTGGGGCCGCACGATGTGGCCATCGCCCTGGTGGGGGCCGCCTTCTCCAGCGGCTTCGTAAAGAACCGGGTGCTGGAATTTACCGGGCCGGCCCTCTCTCACCTGCCCATCGAATTCCGCAACGGCATCGACGTGATGACCACCGAGACCACCTGCCTCTCCTCCATCTGGGAAACGGACGAGGCCGTGGCCGCCTATTACAAGACCCACGGCAGGCCCGAGGATTATGACCGCCTCACCCCCGGCCCCGTTGCCTATTACGACCGCATGATAACGATCGACCTCGATACCATCGAACCCATGATCGCCCTGCCCTTCCACCCCTCCAACGCCTATGCCATCCGTGATTTCCTTAAGGATGCGGATAATCTCTTGGCCGCTGTGGAAGAAGAGTCCGTCAAAACCTTCCCCAAGGCCAAGCTGAACCTGAGGGGCAAGATACGCGATGGCAAAGTCTATGCGGATCAGGGCATCATCGCCGGCTGCGCGGGCGGCCTGTTCGATAATATCACGGAAGCGGCGGCCATCCTGCAAGGCGGCAGCATCGGCAATGGGT
>DHOI01000004.1:0-206 GCA_002409725.1 Christensenella sp. UBA5394 | reverse complement strand
TTTGACCTTTCCGTTTACCCCACCAGCGTGCCCGTAAGCCTGGAGCTGACCCGTATCGGCGTATCCGCCGCCCTGCTCGAGGCCGGGGTCATTCTCAAGCCCTCCTTCTGCGGGCCCTGCTTCGGCGCCGGGGACGTGCCCAACAACAGCGGTTTCTCCCTGCGCCACACCACCCGCAACTTCCCCAACCGCGAAGGCTCCAAGCC
>DHOI01000089.1:2478-5362 GCA_002409725.1 Christensenella sp. UBA5394 | reverse complement strand
CGCTGCTCGTTGCGGACGATGATGTCCGGCGCCCCCAGCTCCGGCAGCCGCTTCAGGCTGTTGTTGCGGTTGATCACGCGGCGGTAAAGGTCGTTGAGGTCGGAGGTCGCAAAGCGGCCGCCATCCAGCTGCACCATGGGGCGCAGCTCGGGCGGGATCACGGGGATCACGTCCATGATAATCCACTCGGGCTTGTTGCCGCTCTTGAGGAAGGCTTCGACCACCTCCAGCCGCTTGATGGCGTTGGCCCGCTTCTGACCGGAGGAGCCCGCGATCTCGGCGCGCAGCTCCGCCTCCAGCTTAACAAGATCCAGCTGCATCAAGAGCTCCTTGATGGCTTCCGCGCCCATGCCGGCCTTGAATGCCTTGGCTCCATATTCCGCCTGGGCGTCCCGGTATTCCTTATCGGAAAGCAGCTGCTTGTAAAGCAGAGGGGTAGCGCCCGGATCCGTCACCACAAAGGCGGCGAAATAGAGCACCTTTTCAAGCGACCTAGGGGACATATCCAGCAGCATCTTCATGCGGCAGGGGATGCCCTTGAAATACCAGATGTGAGAAACGGGGGCGGCCAGCTCGATATGGCCCATGCGCTCCCTGCGCACCTTGGCCCGGGTCACCTCCACGCCGCACTTATCGCACACGACGCCCTTGTAGCGCACCCGCTTATAGCGGCCGCAATGGCACTCCCAATCCTTGGTCGGCCCGAAAATGCGCTCGCAGAAAAGGCCGTCCCGCTCAGGCTTAAGGGTGCGGTAGTTAATGGTTTCCGGCTTCTTCACCTCGCCATGGGACCACTCGCGGATCTTTTCCGGCGATGCGAGGCCGATCTGTATCGCGTCGAAATTGGTTAGCTCGAACAATTTCTTTACTCTCCCTTCAGCCCTTGTATCTACTCTTCTTCTTCCCCATCCAGCACGGAGAAGCCCGCGCCGAAGTCTTCGTCGAGGTTCATCGTGTCGTCCGCGAGGACATCCTCTTCTTCTTCTTCTTCGGGGAAGTCGAAGTCGTCGAATTCGGTGAATTCCGCTCTCTGCGGCATGCCGCCCGGCGTATCCTCCGTGCCGGCGATGTTCACATCCAGCGGCGTAGCTTCGTCTTCATCGGCCAGCTCGCCAATCTTGATCTCCTCCTTGGTATCGGAGAGGACCTTGATGTCGAGGCCCAGGCTTTGCAGCTCCTTGATAAGCACCTTGAAGGATTCTGGCACGCCCGGCTCGGGCACGTTTTCGCCCTTGACGATGGCCTCATAGGTTTTCACGCGGCCCACCACGTCGTCGCTCTTGACGGTGAGGATCTCCTGCAGGGTGTTGGCCGCGCCATAGGCCTCGAGGGCCCAAACTTCCATCTCGCCAAAGCGCTGGCCGCCGAACTGGGCCTTGCCGCCCAAGGGCTGCTGGGTCACCAGGCTGTAGGGGCCGGTGGAGCGGGCGTGAATCTTATCATCCACCAGGTGGTGGAGCTTGAGGTAATACATATAGCCCACGGATACCCGGTTTTCGAAAGGCTCGCCGCTGCGCCCGTCGTAGAGGATGGTCTTGCCGTCGTCATCCTTGCCGGCCTGCACAAGCAGGGCCTGGATGTCGTCTTCGGAAGCGCCGTCGAACACGGGGGTGGCGATATCCCAGCCCAAGCTCTTGGCAGCCATGCCAAGGTGCAGCTCCAGGATCTGGCCAATGTTCATACGGGAGGGCACGCCCAGGGGGTTCAGCACGATCTGCAGGGGGGTCCCATCCGGCAGGAAGGGCATATCCTCCTCGGGCAATATGCGCGAGACCACGCCCTTGTTGCCGTGGCGGCCCGCCATCTTATCGCCCACGGAGATCTTGCGCTTCTGGGCGATATACACCCGCACCAGCTCGTTCACGCCCGGCGGCAGCTCGTCTTTATTTTCTCTTGTGAATACCTTCACGTCCACGATCACGCCACCCTCGCCGTGGGGCACTCGCAGGGAAGTATCCCGCACCTCTCGGGCCTTTTCGCCGAAGATGGCGCGAAGCAGCCGCTCCTCCGCGGTCAGCTCGGTTTCGCCCTTGGGGGTCACCTTGCCCACCAGGATATCGCCGCTTTGCACCTCCGCGCCGATGCGGATGATGCCGCGTTCGTCAAGGTCTGCCAAAGCGTCCTCGCCCACGTTGGGGATATCGCGGGTGATCTCCTCCTCGCCCAGCTTGGTATCGCGGGCTTCGGTCTCATGCTCTTCGATATGGATGGAGGTATAGATATCCTCCTTCACCAACTTTTCGCTGATGAGGACAGCATCCTCGTAATTATAGCCTTCCCAGGGCATAAAGCCGATGAGGATGTTGCGCCCCAGGGCAATCTCGCCCTGATCCGTGCTCGCGCCATCGGCAATCACCTGGCCGGGGATCACGCGCTCTCCCTTTTTGACGATGGGCCGCTGGTTGATGCAGGTGCCCTGGTTGGAGCGCTTAAATTTGATGATGCGGTAGGTATGGTTCACGCCGTCGTCGCCCTCGATGACGATCTTATGGGCGTCCACCCGGCGCACGGTGCCGTGCTCGTGCGCGAGCACCACCACACCGGAGTCGTGCGCGGCCTTATACTCCATGCCCGTGCCCACAATGGGGGCCTCCGGCTTGAGGAGCGGAACGGCCTGGCGCTGCATGTTGGAGCCCATCAGGGCGCGGTTGGCGTCGTCGTTTTCAAGGAAGGGGATCATGGCCGTGGCCACGGACACCAGCTGCTTGGGCGAAACGTCCATATAGTCCACCTCGGTGGCCTTGACTTCCAAGATTTCGTCCAGCTTACGGGCGACCACGCGGTCGCGGGCAAACCAAACATGGCCGCTCGCATCGGTGGTGGGCTCGTTAGCCTGAGCCACGATGTAGTCATCCTCTTCATCCGCGGTGAGGTAAACGATCTC
>DHOI01000089.1:0-2305 GCA_002409725.1 Christensenella sp. UBA5394 | reverse complement strand
ATCCGCGGTGAGGTAAACGATCTCATCCAGTATGGTTTTGCTTACCGCGTCCACCCGGCGGTACGGGGCCTCGATGAAGCCGTACTTGTTGATGCGCGCATAGGTGGAGAGCGAGTTGATCAGGCCGATGTTAGGGCCTTCAGGGGTCTCGATCGGGCACATGCGGCCGTAATGGGAGAAGTGCACGTCTCGCACATCGAAGGTAGCACGCTCCCGGTTGAGGCCGCCGGGGCCCAGGGCTGATAAGCGGCGCTTATGGGTGAGCTCGGCCAGGGGGTTGGTCTGGTCCATGAACTGGGAGAGCTGGGAGCTGCCGAAGAACTCCTTGATCGCCGCCGTTACGGGCCGGATGTTGATGAGGTTGGAGGGCATGGCCGTTTCCATATCCTGCAGGCTCATGCGCTCGCGCACTACGCGCTCCAGGCGCGTCATGCCCACGCGGATCTGGTTTTGCAGCAGCTCGCCCACGCTGCGGATGCGGCGGTTGCCCAGATGGTCGATGTCGTCCGTGCGACCAATGCCGTGGCTCATGCCGATCAGGTAGCTGATGGAGGCAATGATATCATCCGGGACGATGTGCCTGGGGATCAGCTCGTGCACGCGGGATCTGAGCAGGGTTTTGAGGCCCGCCTCATCCAGCCCCTTGCCTTCATCCAGCACGGCCATTAGGGCGGGGTAATGCACCTTTTCGTTGAGGCCGGCTTCTTCCGGGTCGAAGGGGAGGTAGCCATCCGCGTCCACAAAGCGGTTGCCGAGGACTTTGAGCTTTTTGTTATCCTCTACGCTAATGGCTACGAACTGCACACCCGCGTTCTCGATAAGACGCGCCTTTTCCCGGCTGATGCGCTCGCCCGTGGAGGCCAGCACCTCGCCGGTGGCGGGATCGATCACATCCTCCGCGGCGGTGCCGCCCACGATGCGGGCCGCCAGAGAGAGCTTTTTGTTGAATTTATAGCGGCCTACCCGGGCCAGGTCGTAGCGCTTATCGAAAAAGAGTGAGTTGAGCAGGTTACGGGCGCTCTCCTCCGTGGGCGGCTCGCCCGGGCGCTGCCGCTTGTAGATCTCGATGAGCCCGTCCTCCACGCTCTTGGTGGTATCCTTTTCGAGCGTCGTGAGCAGCCGCTCCTCCTCTCCCAAGAGGGAGATGATCTCCGCGTCCGTGCCATAGCCCAGGGCGCGCAGCAATGCCGTGATAAAGACCTTGCGCTGGCGGTCGATCTTCACGTACATGATCTCGTTGGAATCCGTCTCATATTCCAGCCAGGCGCCCCGGTTGGGGATCACCTGGGTTGCAAAGAGGTGTTTGCCCACCTTATCGATAGTTTCGGAATAATAGACGCCCGGGGAGCGGACCAGCTGGCTGACGATCACCCGCTCCGCGCCGTTGATGATGAAGGTTCCCTGGTCCGTCATCAGGGGGAAATCCCCCATAAAGACGGGCTGCTCCTTCACCTCTCCCGTTTCTTTATTAATAAGGCGCACCGTTACGCGCAGAGGCGCGGAATAGTTAACATCCCGCTCCTTGCACTCTTCCACCGGGTATTTGGGGTGCTCGAAATCGATCTTGTAATCTACGAATTCCAGTACGAGTTTTTCGGAATAGTCCGTGATCGGAGAAATATCCGCGAGTACCTCCTTGAGATCCTCATCCACGAAGCGGCGATAGGAATTCTTCTGAACCTCTATCAGATCCGGCATGTCGAGGACTTCATTGATCCGGGAAAAGCTCATGCGTGTCTTTTTACCCATCTGCACTTCATGCACCATCGCGTTCTCTCCTCACTTGATTCGGCCGCGTATAAACACGGCTTATATTTGGTTGCGCCACCCCTGGTGATTATTTCCATTTAAAGGCCACATCATACCATACGGATGTGCAGCTACAACAAATGTAGCCAATACCCGCAGATTATCATGTTGACGCAGTATACTAATATACCACCGCTTGTCAACCTTGTCAACCTTGTCAACCGGTATTGGCTAGTTTCTTAAAATATTTTATAACGGCTTTTCTTTAACCTTGCTCCCTCATTTCAACTTGGCAAAAATCATACGGCCCGCTGCCGTTTGCAAAACGCTGGTTACGGTCACGGCCACGGTTTCGCCCATGCAGCGCCTGCCGCCCTCGACCACGATCATGGTGCCGTCGTCCAGATAGGCCACGCCCTGGCCATTCTCCTTGCCCTCCTTCACGATGCCCGCCAGCATCTCCTCCCCCGGCAGGGCCAGGGGCTTAATGGCGTTGGCCAGCTCGTTGATGTTGAGCACGGGCACATCCTGCACGCCGGCTACCTTATTGAGGTTG
>DHOI01000066.1:376-6097 GCA_002409725.1 Christensenella sp. UBA5394 | reverse complement strand
CCTGCACCTGATCAACCTCTTTGGCGGCGTTGAAAACCTCAAGGGCAAGAAGGTCGCAATGACCTGGGCCTACAGCCCCAGCTACGGCAAGCCCCTCTCCGTACCCCAGGGCATCATCGGCCTGATGACCCGCCTGGGCATGGATGTGACATTGGCCTATCCCGAGGGCTACGAGGTGATGGACGAGGTCGTCGAGGTTGCCAAAAAGAACGCGGCCGAGCAGGGTGGCAAGTTTGAGATCACCAACTCCATGGCCGAAGCCTTCAAGGATGCGGATGTGGTCTACCCCAAGAGCTGGGCCCCCTTCAAGGCCATGGAAGAGCGCACCGAGCTTTACGGCAAGGGCGATATGGAGGGCATCAAGGCCCTGGAGAAGAAGCTGCTCTCGCAGAACGCCGGGCATAAGGATTGGGAATGCACCGAGGAGCTGATGAAGCTGACCAAGGATGGAAAGGCCATGTATTTGCACTGCCTGCCCGCCGATATCACCGACATCTCCTGCGAGGCGGGCGAAGTGGCGGCCAGCGTGTTCGACCGTTACCGCGACCCCCTCTACAAGCAGGCTTCCTATAAGCCCTACATCATCGCCGCCATGATCTTCCTGGCCAAGTGCCAGGATCCCCAGGCCGTGCTGAAGGCTCTGGAGGAGCGCGGCACGAAGCGTCAGTTCTCCAAATAAAAAGTGTCCCCCCCTTTGCCATGGCCCGCCCCGGATACGACATACTGTGTGCGGGGCGGGCCATGGCTTTCTCGTTATCATACAGGAGGTATTGTCTAACTATGGGGAAACGAATTGTAATTGCTTTGGGCGGCAACGCCCTGGGAAATAACCTGCCCGAGCAGATGGAGGCCGTGAAGCAGACCTCCCGGGCCATTGCGGATCTCATCCAGGCGGGCAACCAGGTGGTCATCGCCCACGGCAACGGCCCCCAGGTGNNCCATTTACATTTCGTCGGTATTTCTTTTACTCAGTCTTGACATTATATTCCTGTTATTATATGTTCAACTTATTGAATATATTACAGCGGGGGTATTTGTATGTCACTCAAGCATGGCCTGTTGGGGCTTTTGAATTACGGCCCTATGACAGGCTATGATCTGAATAAGGCGTTTAAGGATTCACTTGCATTTTTTTGGCAAGCCAAAACCAGCCAGATCTACCGCGAACTAGGCGCGATGGAGCACTGTGGCTGGCTGACCAGCGAGCGCATTATCCAGAATGAAAGGCCAAACAAACGAGTCTATACCATAACGGATAGCGGAAAAGAAGAGCTTAAAAATTGGCTGTCCCTGCCGGAAACGGATATTGCCGACGCTATGCATGTCAGGAGCTCATTTTTGATGCGCGTATTTTTCGCCGGAGAAACGAGTACGAAACAATCGTTGGAGCTACTCCGCGTATACCGCGAAGCATGCCTTGAAAGTATTGGGAGAATGAGCGCTGCCTATAGCGCGATCTCCGAATATGGGGCGGTTGTTGGTGACGAACAAAGAACCGATTACTGGAAAATAGCAGCGCTTTACGGTGACGAATTTTTTCATGCAGGACTTATCTGGGCAGACAAAGCAATCGCGATTTTAGAAGAGGGGTTAAATACATGAATGTTTTGGTTTTAAACGGTTCGCCTAAAAATAAGGGCAGCAATACGATGCGCCTCACCCGAGCCTTTGTAGACGGAGCCGGGTGGGCGGAGGCGGAAATTATTGATGTAGCCAAATCAAACGTAAAGGCCTGTTCGGGATGCTTCTCCTGCTGGAATAAGACGCCGGGCAAGTGCGTGCTAAACGACGAAATGGCGGAAATCCTCGCCAAAATGATTGCCGCCGAAGTGATTGTCTGGTCTTTTCCACTATACTATTTTAGCGTTCCCGGCGGCTTAAAAAACCTCATCGACCGCCAGTTGCCGCTAGCCTTGCCCTTTATGGTCGAAGGGAACGAAAGCGGAGGGCATCCGGCAAGGTATGATCTATCGCATCAAAGGCACCTCGTTATCTCAACTTGCGGCTTTTGGACGGCGCAAGGCAATTATGACGCCGTAACCTCCATGTTTGACCACTTTTGCGGAAAGGGCAACTACGCGGCCATCCTTTGCGGGCAGGGCGAGCTGTTCCGGGTGCCGGAACTGAAAAGCCGCACGGACGCATATTTGGAGATCGTCCGCCGGGCGGGGGCGGAATATGTCACCGGCGGGATTCATGCCGGAACGCAGGTAGAACTTACGGAGCCGCTGTATCCACGCGATACGTATGAAAGCATGGCGGATGCCTCCTGGGGGATTGCCAAAGGCGAGCGTTGGGGCGCCTCGGCGGACGACAGCTTGAACTTTACAAGGCAGATGGCTGCTTTATACAGGCCTGACGGGGTGGAACGTGTATTGGAGTTTTTCTACACCGACATTGGTAAAACCTATCAAATTCTGCTGACAAAGCAAGGCGCTCAAGTCGCAACGGACGGTTTTAGGCCCTATAGTACCAGGATTGAAACGCCGTACTCGGTTTGGCGTTCCATCGCGCGAGGGGAAATCTCCGGGCAGGAAGCGATGTTTCAGCGACTTTATAAAGTCCTCGGTGATTTTAATCTCATGCTGAAGTGGGATGAATTGTTTGGCGCAAACACATCCACAAAGTTAAGCGATACAGCCCCGCCGCGTAAAACCAACATGCTGATCCTTCTTATACCGTGGATTGTCATTTGGGCGGCGATCGCGATCAACCCCGTTGCAGGCGGCACGCTGGGAGTTGCTGTAGCGGCGCTCATTCCTTTGTTATGGCTTGTGTTCCGTCCTATTGTTTACGAGCAAATCAGCGTTCCAATCGTGGCGGGGCTTTCGCTTGCGGTTTTACTAGGCGCGGATGTGAGGCTGATCGTTCCCGCCAGCTATTTGATATTCGGGCTGATATGGCTCATCGGCGCCTTTCCCAAAATACCATTGACCGCCCATTACAGCGCGGCGGGCTATGGTGAAAAAAAATCCTTTGCAAACCCGCTATTTATCAGCACAAACCGCATACTGACCACCGCTTGGGGAGCGCTGTATCTTGTCACGCCGATTTGGACCTATATTCTGATGGGCGGCAGCTTCTCACCCTACATAGGTTTAATCAATTCCGTTCTGCCCGCGCTGATGGGCGTTTTTACTGCATGGTTCCAGAAATGGTATCCGGCACGATACGCAAGAGGGTAAGAGCAGGGGCCATACGAATGTGGCAAAGCCTCCCTGCATAGGCATATAGAAAGCAACTTACAAAATATAGTTTGTGGATACGCGAGAGATTTTTGCGCTCCGTTAAGACGAAGGAGCGCCGCGTAGCAGCGCTGCGCGAAACGAATAAGGCAACGCGGGGCACAAAAATATCCGCATTGACACGGACTGGATTTAAGGAAGTTGCTCTAAAGCCCGTAAGGAGGTTTTTCATTTTGACGCTGCATATCGTGAAACGGGACGAGGCCCTTTCCTCCATCGCCCGCCAATATGATACCACGGTATCCGCCCTCACGGCTGCCAATCAGCTTGCGGATGGGGGCAGGCTGGCCGTGGGCCAGGCGCTGCTGGTGCCGCCCTATGGCGCGCCGGGCCGCTCTATCATCGTAAACGGCTATGCCCTGCCGGGTATTGGGGACGTGGCCCTTTACGGCGCGCTGCCCTACCTCACCTACCTCACACCCTTCGCCTACCGGGCCAGGGCGGATGGCAGCCTTTCGGATTTGGCGGATAGCTCCCTCATCCGTCAGGCCTATGCCAACGATGTGGCCCCTATGATGGCCGTAACCAACCAGAGGGAGGCCGGCGGCTTCGACGGGGAGATCGGCCACGCCCTGCTCACGGATATGGCTGCGCAGGAGACCCTGATCCAAAACCTGCTTGCAACCCTGGCCGAAAAGAGCTACATGGCGCTGAATGTGGACTTTGAATACCTGCCGGAAACGGACGCCCAGGCTTATGCGGATTTCCTAGCCCGCCTCAAACGCCGTCTGGCCCCAGGGGGCTATCTCCTTTCCGCCGCGTTGGCCCCCAAGACCGGCCCCGAGCAGACCGGCACCCTCTACACGGCCCATGATTACGCGGCCATCGGCGCCATCTGCGATTTCGTGATCCTCATGACCTACGAATGGGGCTATACATATGGCCCGCCCCAGGCCGTGGCCCCCATCGGCCCTGTGAAGCAGGTTCTGGATTATGCCACCAGCGTTATGCCCAGCCGCAAGATCCTCATGGGCATGCCCAACTACGGTTATAATTGGACGCTGCCCTTTGACCGGAGCCGCCCGGCCCGCACCATCGCCCTGGCCGAGGCCCCCCGCCTGGCCTATGAGAACTTTGCCGATATCCGCTATGATCAGGAGGCCCAGGCCCCCTTCTTCCAGTTTTACGATAGCAACGGCGCGGAGCATATCGTTTGGTTCGACGACCCCCGCTCCATCATGGCCCGCCTTGCTCTGGTGGAGGCCTACGACCTGGGCGGGATCAGCTATTGGAACATCGACCGGCTTTACCGCCCCGGCTTTGTGATCCTCTCCAGCATGTTTTATATTGAAAAGGTTTTTGATTGAGCACGCGTCTCCCACGATAAAGCCCCGGCGCGATGAATGCGCCGGGGCTTATATTCCGCCTGCCCTTAGGGTTTCCTCTACTCGTTGCGTATGGCCGTGAGCGGGCTCAGGCGCATGGCCCTAAGGGCCGGGTAGAGGCCGGAGATCATGGCCACCAGGATGGAGAAGCCAAGCGCACCGATGGCTAGGTAGGCCGGGATCAGGCTCTTAAAGCCGCTCTCACCCACGAACAGATTGATCACGGCAGAAAGGCCATAACTGATGCCGATGCCCAGCGCGCCGCCGAAGAGGCCGATAAAAGCAGCCTCGCTCAGGAACATGCCGGCGATGTTGCTCATGCGGCAACCCAGCACCTTGATGATGCCGATCTCGCGTGTGCGCTCGTAGATGCTCATCATCATGGTGTTCATAATGCCGATGGCGGCGACCAGCAGGGACACCCCGCCGATGGCGCCTAGCAGGTATTGGATCTGTTGCATCTGCTTTTCGGCCTGCTCCACGGCATCCTGTAAGCTGCTGGTGCCAAAGCCCATCTCGTCGATCACGGCTTTTACGGAGGCCACCGCGTCCGTATTTTCGCATTTCACGGATACCTGCTGATAAACCGAGGTGTCCAGGTTCATCATGTCCGGGTTTTCCTTGGCCAGCTTTTTGAGTGCCTCCAGATCCATTAAGCAATACCAGGAGAATTCGTTGGTATTGGGGGAAACCATGCCCACGGGCGTAAGTTTATATATCTTGCCCGGCACCCTACCCTCGCTGCCCATATCCGGATAAACGTTGGCATAATCGAAGGTGAGCTGGAAGCGGGAATCCAAGGTGATCTTGGAAACGCCGTCTTTATCTACGGCCTGCTTGTTGGTGTTTGGGTCGCGGAACCAATTGAGCACATCCTGGCTCATCACGATCTCATACGTGCTGCCGCCCCGCTTATATTCGGGGTAGCGGCCCTCGGAAAGCTCGATGCCGAAGATGGGGGCCACCTCCGCATCGATACCCATGATGGAGCAGTCGCTCACCCACTTGCCGCTCTTAAGCATGCCCCCTGCGGTGATCTGCGGCATCACCGCCACCACCCCGGGAATGGATTTAAAGCTCTCCACGCTCCGCTTATCCAGCTTTTTTTCCGTGCTGGTGCCGCTGTTCCCATCCTCGCTGGGTACCCAGCG
>DHOI01000066.1:0-123 GCA_002409725.1 Christensenella sp. UBA5394 | reverse complement strand
CCCATCCTCGCTGGGTACCCAGCGCCACGAGCTGACAGTGATATTCGTAAGGCTGCCCATGCTGGCATAGCTTTCCACTGTGGAGGCGCGTATGCCAATGCCCAGGCTCATCATCACCACGAT
>DHOI01000061.1:13397-16737 GCA_002409725.1 Christensenella sp. UBA5394 | reverse complement strand
AACGCCAAGGATGAGCTGGGCGACCTGGCGGCCAGCATGCGCGCCATGGCGCAAACGCTGGATAGTTATGTTGGCGATATTGCCCGGGTGATGAGCCAATTCGAGGCCGGAGATCTGACTACCGCGCCCAGGGCGGTTTTTGAGGGCGATTTCATCCCCATGGCACAGAGCATAACCAACGTTGTGCAGGCGCTCAACACGGCCCTTAAACGGGTGTGGGAGGTTACCGGGCAGGTAGCGGGCGGCTCTGAGCAGGTAGCGAGCGGCTCCCAGCGGATGGCGCAGGGCGCTTCGGAGCAGGCGGCTTCCATAGAGGAGCTGGCCGCCTCCCTCGGCGAGATCTCCGAGCAGGTGCGCGGCAACGCCGCGGTGTCCGTGCAGCTAAATGCGCGGGCCAACGGCATGGGCGAAAGCATTGAGGCGAGCAACGCGCAGATGCAGCGTATGATCATGGCCATGCAGGAAATCGGCGCCAGTGCCGAAAAGATCGGCAAGATCATCAAAACCATCGAGGATATCGCCTTCCAAACCAACATTCTGGCGCTGAACGCGGCCATCGAGGCCGCTCGGGCCGGGGCCGCGGGCAAGGGATTTACCGTGGTTGCGGGCGAGGTGCGCAACCTAGCCGCCAAGAGCGACGAAGCCGCCAAGAGCACGGCGGATCTGGTCAAGCACACCGTAAGCGCCGTGCGGGGCGGCGCAGAAATCGCCGGTCTCACGGCCTCCTCTTTGGAGCAGGTGGTGGGTGAGGCCCGGGCCATGATTCATGATATCGATAAGATTTCCCGCTTCAGCGATGAGCAGGCCCAGGCCATTGCCCAGGTCAGGCAGGGCGTGGATCAGATCTCCGCCGTTGTGCAGACCAACTCCGCTACAGCCCAAGAGAGCGCGGCCGCCAGCGAGGAGCTCGCGGGCCTTGCCAAGGCGCTGGAGGAGCTGTTGCACCGCTTTAAGCTAGAAAAGACGGCGCAGGAGCTGGCCGAAGAGGCGGAACAGGCCGCCCGGGCTGCGGCGCGTGCAAGAAGACAAGCCGCCGAGGAAGCCGCTATAGAATGCGCCGCGGAGGAAGCAAAAGAAGCAGCCGTCATAGAACCGGCGGAAAAAGGGATGGGAATGCCATACAACGAGCAGGCAAACGGGCCGGAGGTAGCGATCCCGGAGGCGGCCGAGGAAATGATCAAAGAAGCTACAGAGAAACAGATCGAAGAGCCGATTGAAGAAGCGGCGACCCAAATAGAAGCATAGCGGCGCATAGAAAAAGCCCCCGCGAGGGGGCTCAGCCCATTGCTTAATGGGATTGTCCTTCTTGTAATGTCAGTTCCACACCATTAACATACACATTGTCGTGTGTTTCAAATATCAGAATTTATAGCGATTGCGCAGATAGATCGTGTCCAAAGCCATTGGTCTGCCATCCTGCTTTTTCTTCATGCACAGCACCGCGATACCTGCTAGGTATGGGACCATCGCCAGCATCTCCGGGGATAGATTTAGCGTGTTGCTGATTTGCAGCTTCAGCTGGATCGCATCAAAAATTCCCAACAGCAGGGCCGTACCGGCGATTCCAATTGGTGTCCAGTTTCCCATTTTAACTGCAATGACCGCGATCATACCCTTCCCGCTAATCATACCGTCAAAATAGCGATCCAACTGTCCAAGGCCCATATAAGCGCCGGCCAAGCCGCACAACAACCCGCAAATAAACACACCGATGAATCGCATTTTCCAAACATCGATTCCAGCGGTTTCCACCGCACGGGGATTATCGCCCAAAGCCCGAACCCGAAGCCCAAACGTTGTATGGAATATCACATAATGTGCCAAAAATCCCAGAATAATCGCCAGGTATACCAATGGGGACAGCTGTTTCAGCCACTGGCCTAGCACGGGCACGCCCGCAAAAAGCTCTGTGGTCTGTATGGCTTGAACATTTGGAGAGTAGGTTGACCCAAATACCGCTACACACATAAATTTTGCTACGCCGCGGCAAAAAATCGTCAACCCCAAACCGCTGATGGCGTGCAATCCGCCAAACTCCACACAAATCAGCGCGTGAATGGCTCCGGCAATCATGCCGCCCGCGAGCCCAAATAGCACACCGCACCATGCGCTACCCGTCAGAAAGGAACCTAGCACTGCCATAAACGCGCCGCTGATCATCATGCCTTCCGCACCCAGGTTCAGAACGCCCACGCGTTCGCAGAACATATTGCCCAGACCGGCAATGAAGATCGGGGTACATAGCCGAATCACCGAAAGCAGTAAGCTTAAAATATCATCCATTTATTTTGCCCTCCTACGCCAATTCAGCAAATATCGAATAAAATAGTTGCTTGCAATCACCAGAATCAAGGAGCCTTGAATCACGTTAACAATTTCACTGGAAATACCAACCTTTGCCTGCATGGCAAGAGAGCCGTTACGCAAGGCGCCAAAGGCTACACTTCCGATCACCGCCAGCAACGGATTGGCGTTGCATAGCAGCGCAATGGGAATACCGTCGTAGCCAAAGCCCGGGGAGATCTCGGTATACAGGCAGTGGTAGTTTCCTAAGACCTCCAGGCCGCCTGCTATGCCTGCCAGCATGGCACTGAGAAGCAACGCCATAGTCGTATACCGTCCGATGGGGATTCCGGCATACCGAGCTGCCTGCCGGTTTTGCCCTACTGCTCTCATTTCATATCCGGCTACGGTTCGGTTAAAAAACCACGTCAATACCACTGCGCAGATGAGCACTAAGATAATTGCGATGGTCATGCGATACGGCGGGCCAATCAAATATGGAAGCTCGGCCGTTTTCTCAATGGCGCGGGAGGATGGCACCAGCGCATTCTGGGATTTGAACAAATCCAGGACAAAATACTGCAGAAAATACTCTGCCACATTGTTCATCAACAGAAAAATAACGAGAAGATCCACACCGCGAAACCGGTGCATCATGGTCGGAAACAGGCCGAACAGCATGCCGAACAACGCGCTGGCCACGATGCACAAAAAAATATGAAGGGGCGCAGGCAGTCCGCGAAACAGTGCGCCGGCCAGTGTGGCGCCGATGGCGCCACAAATCAATTGTCCCTCAGCGCCAATGTTGAAGGCATTGCCCTTCATGGATACGATCACCGCAAAGGAGCAAAAGGCAATGGGCACCGACTTTTTAATGGTATTGGCAAAGCTTGTGGCACTGCCGAAGGCGCCCCTGAACAGGGTCGCAAATGCTTCCAATGGATTTTTGCCCATGAACGTAATCCAGATGGAGCTTAATAAGAACGCCAGAAAAACCAAAAAGAACGGCATGATGATATCCATGACCTGCTTTCTTCCGATCCCTCTGAATGCCTTT
>DHOI01000061.1:4826-13094 GCA_002409725.1 Christensenella sp. UBA5394 | reverse complement strand
CACCACGGCGCCGCCGCTGTTTCGATGCTGAACCAGAGTGTGATGAATGGCCTCAATCGCGCCGATGTCAAGACCACGCGTCGGTTGATCCGCCACCATGATCTGCGGCTTATTGCCCATTTCACGCGCAATGATAATCTTTTGCTGGTTGCCGCCGGACAGCTGGGACGCTTTTGCACCGCTGTCTGCCGGACGTACGTCGTATGCTTCGATCCGCTCCTTGGCCACCGCATGGATTTCTTTTCGGTTTTGCAGAAATCCGTGCTGAATATACCGCGGTTCACGCTGTAGGCCCAAAAGCAGATTTTCTTCCACAGAAAAGTCCAGAATCAATCCGTGACGGTGGCGATCCTGCGGAACAAAGCCGATACCGTCCTTCTTCCGCTCAGCGATGGAACGACGGGTGATGTCGTTGCCCTGATAAGTGACTGTTCCACTATCGCACGGGAGAATCCCTGCAATCAGCTCCGTGAGCTCCGTCTGGCCGCTGCCGTCAATGCCTGCGATTCCCAGGATTTCACCCCGGTTCACCTTGAGTGAAATATGGCTGAGAACCGGTCTTCCGTCCCGGCTGCAGGATACATCCTGTAGTTCAAGAAGCTCTTCGGTAAAGGGATGCTCCTGCTTGGTGCCTCCCAGATGTACCTCACGGCCCACCATATACCCTGTCAGGCTGGGGATGTCCGTCTCATCTTTTGAGACCGTCACCACATGGCGGCCGTTTCGTAGCACCGTAATATCATCGCTGAAGGCCATTACCTCCTCCAGCTTGTGGGTGATGATCAAAATCGTTTTGCCCTTGTTTTTCAGCTGCTCCAAGGTTTTGCCAAGCTCATCAATCTCCTGGGGGGTCAGAACGGCCGTCGGCTCATCAAGAATAATGATGTTCGCCCCACGGTAAAGGGTTTTCACAATTTCTACCCGCTGCTGCATACCCAGTGAGATTTCACTGATCATTCGCTCCGGTTCAACCTGCATACCATATTTGCTGCATACCTGCCCGACACGCTCTATGGCCGCAGAACGATCATAACGCAGCCCTCTTTTTGGCTCGCAGCCGAGCACCACATTGTCTGCCACGGAAAGACGGGGAAGCAATGTAAAGTGCTGATGTACCATTCCGATACCACATGCAATGGCATCGGTAGCACTTTTTAAGTTCCGTTCTTGTCCAAAGGTGAAGATTTGGCCGGCATCCGGTTTATAAAGTCCATACAGAACATTCATCAGGGTAGTCTTACCGGCACCGTTTTCGCCGATAATTGCGTGAACCGTGCCGGGTTTGACTCGAAGGGAAATATCATCATTTGCCAAAACAGATTGAAAACGCTTTGTGATATGGCACATCTCAACCGCATATTCCATTGGCATACCTCCATATCCCACAAATCAGAGGGCCTCGGAATTACATGCGATTCAGAGGCCCTCTGATAATGTGTTGAAATTAGTTCAGAGAGGCAAGGTAATCGTTCAATGCCTCTTCCGTGGTGGGAGGCACAATCTCACCGCTGATTAGCTTTGCCTCAATCTCTGCCATTGAATCTTGAATCTCCTGCGGGATCAAATCGCCCAGATAGGGAGACAGGCGAATGCCGGTGGCACCGGATTCGAGACCAACTTTTACAATGCCGGAAGCCAAAGTACCATCCACAAATTCCTGGCAGACCGTTGCAAAATACTCGTCCGTCTTAATGATGTGGGATGCCAAAATCCGATCCGGTGACAGATCATACTGACCTGTAGCCGCGCCCATGGCATAATATCCCTCAGGCATGCTCTCGGCCGCCTGATACACACCGTTGGCAGCACCGCCGGCAAAGGCCTGGATCAAAGTAATGCCGCTTTTATACATCTGAAGCGCTAGTTCCTTCGCCTTGGAGATGTCGGAGAAGTCACCCACATAGGCCACATTCGCCTCGCCGCCCGCATAGGCTGCGCCGGCCGAGAAGCAGTAACGGCACAGCTCCAGATCCGCAATGCGCATGCCGCCGATCCAGCCGACCTTATTTCCGCCACCGAGATACTCGCTCATCATGACCGCGAAAGCGCCGCCAACGAACCCTGCTGCCGGCTCGTCAAACTGGATGGAGGTGCAGTTTTCATAGCCATCGACAGTGCCCTTGTTGAGCACATAATGGGTATCGGGGTAGTCCTCCAAAATAGCGGGCATGATGTCGGACACGGTACCTGCCATCAGAACCATGTCATAGCCTTCTTCGCCAAACTGGCGCGCATAGCTTTCATGGTCGCTAAAGTCATTGACCTCAACGCTGGTAACCTCAATGCCGCTCTGCTCGGTAAACAGCTTCATAGCAGCCAAAAAGGCATCGTTCATGCCGTTGTCACCGAAGGCGCCGCCGGCCACCATGGCAATTTTCCAGTCTTTTGCTTCCGATTCCGAATCCGTATCCAAATCCGTACCGGAAGCTACATCGGCTGGATTGGATTCTTCCTCGGTTACGGGGGCCGCCTGGCCTTGATCGGCAGGCGTTTTGTCGGCTGCACAGCCGACAAACACGGAAAGGACAAGCACCAGCACCAGTGCCAAAATACTCAGTCTCTTCATTTTATTTATTTCCTCCTTAATTCTTGCAATAGTCCTCGAGCAGCTGCTGATGAATCCCATCGGTCATGCTACATTCGGCAAACAGCTTCTGCAGGTAGGAAATCATATACTGCTGTCTGCCCACGGCCTCTGCTTGGGCTTCTTTGGTATTCATCAGAGATACAAGGTTGAGCAGCTTTTCGTAAAAGTGGTTCAGTGTTGTGGATGGAACATTGCGGTCGGCATATTCATCGCGGCGCAACGCTCTTCTCGGCGGTAATTCCGGGTCCAACAGGTAGTTTCCAAATGCTGCACCCGTGGCAAACGTCCGCGCAATACCAATGGCGCCGATTGCATCCAGCCGATCCGCATCCTGCACAATTTTTCCTTCAATACTGGACATGGGTTTGATTTCCCCCATTCCTTTAAAGGAAAGGTCTCGAATGATGTTCGTGACATCCTCAATCAGGTTTTGGGAAGCACCGCAGCTCCTGAGCCAAGATGCTGCCGCCTGGGGACCAGCCTCTTCGTTGCCATCGTTGAATTTCCAGTCATCGATGTCATGCAGCAGGGCTGCTAGGGCTACTGTCTGCAGGTTTGGCTGCTCAGGCGAAACCTGAGCCAATCGCATCGCCGTATCATAGACGCGTTTCGTGTGATACCAGTCATGCCCGGTCTTCTCCGCCCGCTGCCTTTGCTTCATATAAGAAATGGTCTTTTGCACCAATTCCGTCTCGGCGTATGCCCCACGTTCGGTTTCATCGCTATCCAAATCCATCCGTTGATGCTGTATCGCAAAACGCAGCTGTGTGTCCTTCGGTGGTACTAGTAGCCCGTGGTGCATCAGCAACAGCTTGTCTTTCACCAACTGGGGATAGGCCAGAATCTCTTGATAAGACGCGTGTGTCGGCGCCTGGCTCTCCATTTGGCAGTCATGCAGGATCACTCGTACCCTTGCCTGCAGCAAGCGCTGCATTAATGGCGGATCACATTGCATGTCGGAGGTAAAGGCGAAGTGGTTCTCTGCCAGCACGCCGCAGCTGAATTTGCCTGGAACATGCTTAGTCGGAAACCAGACAGCAGAAACACCTCCGCATAGTGCAAAGGGTTCCCCCTCCTCCGGCGCTTCCACATCAAAATAGTCCTCCAGTGCATGACAGCCGCCTTCCGGATTCAAAAGACTGCCACAAAGGCAATGGTCCCAAAGATCTTGTTTCATCGGTGCCGGTACAATCAGGCGTATCCTTTGATGGGATATATAACGGCTGTAGAGTGCCGCTTCCTCCAGGCCTCCGGCGTGGTCAAAATGCAGGTGGGTCACAAAAATCGAGTGTACATTCTCTCGCTTCTGTCCCAATTGCTCTAAGCTTTCCCACGCTGTAATGCCGCAGTCGATCATGGTTTTTTCCCCATTGCACTCCACCAGGGCATTGTTGTTATGCACGCCGCGGGAAAATCCATTGCCAACGCCCAGCATGGTTATAAACACATTCACGCCTCCTTTCTTTTGCTTCATTGTAACCTCACATTTTTTGCATGAACAGGACATATGTCCGATGTTGTTAGAAAACTGCATATTTGATGAACAATTTACGAAAAATTAACTTGCATAGCGGCATCGACAAACTATACCCGCTATGCAAGTTTTCTGTATGGCCTTAAGCCAGATGATGATGTTATAAGTACGTCAGTTCTTCCAAGGCATCTGGCGCTAAAATCCGTAGAACCTTGGTTCTTTCCCGCCGCAGGATCTGATCCTGCTCCAACGCCGTAATCAGGCGGCTCATGTGCCGGGGCGTGATTCCTAGATTTTGCGATGCTTCGCTGGCGCTGAATCGGACCAGGCATTCTGAGTCCATCCTGTCGAGCAAATACCGCGCAAACAGGTTTTTAGCCGGATATAGCAGGGTTCGGGAGTAATCGCCGGATGTTTTATACAGCTTATCAATTAAGTTATTACAAATCATTCGATAAAAGGTAATACTTCCGGACAGGTAGTTTTGCACATCTGCAATGGGGAAACTAATGAGTGTAGCCTTGGTTTCCGCCCGGACACTGTGCAGTGCATTAACTTCCTGCATATATTCGATATCTCCCAGCAGCTGCGGCGGCTTGGCCAACGCAACAATGCCAAGTTTTCCGCGTTCTGAAATGGAGTACACCCGCAGCGACCCCTCTACCAAAATTAAAATATGGTGAATGGCATCTCCGGTCTCCATGATCATTTGCCCAGCTTGATAGGTCACGATTCTTGCTCCGGCCTCCACCTCAGGCGTGAGCATATCCGTAAATCCCAACCGCTCCGCATACTGACGCAAGCGCGCTAAATTGTGTTCACTCTGCATGGCTCTCCTCCTGCGCCGGCTTGTTTCCTTGCGATTACTGGACATATGTCCTCGGATTATTATAGCAGGTCTTCTATAATTTTAGAAGTCGACATCATTTGTCTACATTATTTGCTGAAAGGAACCTGAATTATGAATTCGATTATTGACAATCCCGCATTGGCGGAAGCCGGTTCAAATCGCATGCGTTGGTTTATGGAACAAATGCCCCTGATCACCCAATTAAAGGAAACGTTTTCTAAAGAGCAGCCCTTCCGTGGGCTTACCATCGCCATCTGTTTGCACGTTGAGCCGAAAACAGCCTACTGGATTGACGCCATTTTGTCCGGCGGCGCGAAGCATGTTTATCTTGTAGGGTGCCTCGGTACCACAAAGCCGGATACGGCAGCGTTCCTCGCTTCCAATCCCAAAATCACCGTGCTGGCACGAGAGGCCGACACCATGGAGAAGCATCAGCAGTACCTTGAAATGGTCATGGAGCAAAAGCCGGATCTGCTGCTGGACAACGGCGCAAGCCTGATTCTTTCCTATTGCAAAAAGGACCGTTCCTGGACTCCGTTGGGCGCCAACGAAGAGACCCGCACCGGTCGCCTGCTGATTGATGCTTCCGGCGCGGATATCCCCTTTCCTGTCATCGTGATCGATGATTCTCCATTAAAAAAACTGCTTGAAAATGCAGTCGGCGTGGGTCAATCCGTTTTAGACGCCTTTATGCGTTCTACCAGCCTGTTGCTGGGCGGCAAGCGCACCCTGGTAATCGGCTACGGCTGGGTCGGCAGTGGAATTGCGAACAAGTTCCGTGCTATGGGCGCCCACACCAGTGTTTATGACGTCGACCCTGTATATCTGCTCAAGGCAAAGGTGGATGGTCATCATGTCAGCGATGATCTGGAGCAATTGCTCCGCGAGGCCGATATCATCATTACCGCCACCGGGCGCTTCCATATTATCACCAAAGAACATATCCCCTGCCTGCGCTCGGGCGCTATTGTCTGCAATGCCGGACATTTCGGATTTGAAATTGACGCAGAGGATCTCATCCAGGCTGCCGAGTGTGTGGAAGACGTTGGCAACGGCAGGCAGCTGCTCCGTTATCAGGATAAGCATATTTTCCTGCTGTCGCAAGCAAACCCGCTCAATTTAGCCGCCGGCGACGGCAACCCCATCTCCATTATGGATCTGGGGCTGGGACTGCAAGCCTGCTGTGGTGCGCGCATTGCCACCGACCGCAGCAAACTCCATAACGGCGTTCAGCCTGTTCCCAGGGATATTGACTGCTTTGTCAGCCAAAGTATGCTACATTACTAAAAGGCACCCCTCATGAACATTTTATTTTCCCACGCGCGCATACTGCGCAAAGCAGGTGACGCGTTCACGCTGTTGCAGGACTGCGCTGTCGGCGTGCAGGACGACCGTATTCTGTTTGTGGGCCAACCGCCTGCCCGGTTTGTGGCTGACCGCATCATCGACTGCCGGGGCGGATTGCTTTTGCCCGGATTCGTCAATGCCCATACCCATTCGCCTCTGTGTCTGCTGCGCGGCGCCGGTGAAGATCGCCGTCTTCAGCCGTGGCTGGAGCAGTCTGTTTGGCCCTTTGAGGCAAAGCACACCCATGACAGCTGCTACTGGGGCGCCCTGCTCAACATGGCTGAGTCCATCCGCTGCGGCGCTACCTGCCTCAATGATATGTACATTCATTCTGATGCGGTGGCGGAGGCTGCGGAGCAAAGCGGTATGCGTGCGCTTATCACCCCCACCATAACCGACCAGCTTTTGTCGGAATCGCCCGATCTCTTCACGCAAGTACAGGCATTGGCGCAGAAGTATCAGAGTAATCCCCTGATCCAAATCGGCATTGCCCCCCATTCGATCTATACCTGTAGCGCCCAAACGCTTCGACAAATCGCAAAGCTTTGCGAGCAGTCACCCATGCCGGTTCATGTCCATGTCTCCGAAACCCGCCAGGAACTTCTAAACAGCCTTGCCCGTTATGGCGGCAACACCCCGCTGCAAGTGCTAGATAAGCTTGGCCTCGTCCACAACAATACCCTGCTGGCACATTGCACCCATTTCACGGAGGAAGATAGTTTGCTTGCCGCCGCGCGGGATGCATGCGTTGTGCATTGCCCGCGCAGCAATTTGAAGCTGGGCAGCGGGATTGCCCCGATGGCCGACATGCTGGCCCACGGTGTGCGCATAGCCATTGGAACAGACAGCTCTGCCAGCAATAACAATCAAGATATTTTGGAAGAGCTGCGCTTTGCCGCACTGCTTCAAAAGGGTACACAGGGCGACCCGTCAGTACTGCCGCTATCAAAATGCTTTGAGATGGTGTTCCGCGCCCCTTTGGCGGCGATGGGCTTTTCGGACTGCGGGATGATCGCTGCCGGTTCACAGGCCGATCTCATTGTGATTGATACATCCGAAGTATGCTGGCTTCCGGACATCGATCCTCTTTCCAATTTGCTCTACGCAGCCCATAGCACCCATGTGTCGCTCACCATGGTTGCGGGGAAAATTTTATATGAAAACGGCACTTACCAAACAATTGATGTGGATCAACTTCGTTTTGAAGTTCAAAAAATCATAACCCGCTTTTTGAAGGAATAGGAGGCCCCTATGCAGTATCCAACCCCCCATATCCATGCAACCCCCGCTGACTTTGCCCAGACCGTTTTAATGCCGGGCGATCCTCTGCGGGCCCAATATATTGCGCAAACGTATCTTGAAGACGCGGTTCTCGTCAACAACGTACGCGGCATTCAGGGCTATACCGGCACCTATCGCGGCGTCCGCCTGTCTGTCATGGCATCCGGCATGGGAATGCCCTCTATGGGCATCTACTCCCATGAACTTTTTTGCTGTTTCGGCGTAAAAAACATTATTCGTATTGGTTCGGCCGGTGCGCTTCAGGGCCAAATTCAGCTCCGTGACTTGGTCATTGCCCAGGGTGCCAGCACAGACGCCAACTGGGGAAACCAGTTCCACACGCCTGGTAATTTGGCGCCGCTTGCAGATTTTACACTGCTGGAAACCTGTGTGTCGGCGGCCCGTGATCTGGGCGCAAATGCCCATGTGGGAAATGTGTTGTCCAGCCAATATTTTTACACGGATGAGGAAGATATCCCCCAGGCCTTGCAGGCGAACACCGCCTGGCAGCGCATGGGCATTTTGGCTATCGAAATGGAAGCGGCGGCGCTCTATCTCAATGCCTCCCGCTACGGCGGACGCGCGTTGGCCCTATGTACCGTTTCCGATCACATTTTGAACGGCACCTCTCTCAGCGCCCAAGAGCGGCAAACCTCGTTTCAGCAGATGATGGAGGTTGCCCTGGAAACGGCCATTCGCCTGGACGTTCAACCCCAATGAAACGTTTTT
>DHOI01000061.1:4395-4589 GCA_002409725.1 Christensenella sp. UBA5394 | reverse complement strand
GGATCCAATACGCTGAACTCCTGTCACTCTGCCTATTTCAATGCCAAACCGGCTGGCCAGACCGTTTCTGAGTATATATCATTGGGAGGTTTTTGTTCATCGCTAAGCTCTTTGAAGCCCCGGTACTGCCGGGGCTTTTCAGTATGCAAAAAAGTGGCTGTAGCCACTTTTTAGGTTTACAGAAAGCGCCTGTT
>DHOI01000061.1:1829-4134 GCA_002409725.1 Christensenella sp. UBA5394 | reverse complement strand
GAGGCTTTTTAACTTAACGCGCCTATGCCGGCCTATAAAACCTGCGTGATCTGCTTCCAGATATCGCTTACTTTATCCATGCAGACCAGGTATTTTTGGGAGAGCGTATCCTGGGGAATATCCAACAGCTTTGCATATTCGGAGATGAGGTGCCAATCGGCCTGCTCATAGCTGCATACCAGCTTAAATAAGATGCCGCAGCGGCCTTCGCCGGTCAGGAGGGCGTCCCGCACCTCGGCGGGGAGGGAAAGCTCGGCCAAAGCCTGCTCCAGCGGCACCTGCAAGAGGGAGCCCAGGGTGGAAAAGAGGCCCATGAGGTAGGCGTCCGAA
The DNA here is from genome assembly GCA_002409725.1 of Christensenella sp. UBA5394. Lineage (GTDB taxonomy): Bacteria > Bacillota > Clostridia > Christensenellales > CAG-138 > Pelethousia. The sequence continues at coordinate 3,804 of DHOI01000061.1, read as the reverse complement.
CGGGAGATGGGCATATCCTGCATGCCGGCACAGAGCGCCTCGCAAAAGCTGGCCCGGAAAAGGGAGGCTTTGATGAATTCGATGGGAGCCTTGCCGTCGGGGTTGAAGCTGAGCAGGTAGATCCATTGCTTGAGCTGCTCGAGACCCAGTATAACCAAGGCATGGTGCACGGTGGTTACCCGGGTGCGCAGGGCGAAAAACGCGGAGTTAACCAGCTTGAGCAAGGAGTAGGTGAGCGTAACATCCCGCACGATGATCTCCTCGATCTCCTCAAAATCAGGCTCCTCTCTGGTAATGGCCACCACCAGGCGGAAAAAGTTGCCCGGGATCAGATTGAGGCTACGAAGGGTGGTGGGCAGCGTGCTGGCGATGTAGGAACCCTGCATGTGCCGGATGCTAAGCTGGTCTGCCCGCCTATAGGATTCCGCCGAATCCACATGGTAGGCGATGACCTCCTTGCCCAGCTCGCGCAGCACTTCTACGGCGCTTTTATGGTTAAAGGAAGGGCTTTGGAAGCTGAGCTTGACATAATCTACCGTATTGAGGGCGGATAGATACATGGCGTTAAAATCAAAACCCACTAAGGCCACGCGGTAGCCTTCATCATGGTAGGCATTAACCACCTTCATGGCGTCGGGCAGGAGCAAAAAATCATGGTCGATCTCGATCACCAGGGATTGGGCGGCAAATATGCGGGGCGTGCCCCGGCGCAGCAGGTTTGCGGTGAAATAGGCAAAGGCGATCTTGTTTTCGAGAAAATTTTCCGTATTGCATTGCATGAGCAGGGCCTGCAGGGTGGCCGCCGCCTCCACGTCGCCCGGCTGCCCTGCGCCGTCCACGGCGGCGTTGCTATAGGATAACTCATAAGCCCAAAGCTCGCCTTTCTCATTATGGATGGGCTGCTTTACGATACAAGGTTGCATAGGCACCTCCTATATGGATGCAAAAATAACTTTTAAAAACGGCAAACGCGCACGCAAAACGCGGAGATACTTTATTTATTATATCGCCATATGCCCGTAAAAAGTTAGCTTGGGGCCGCAAAAGGGGCGTAAGGGATTTCTTGCTTTTATTACCTGTTTCTGCTAAGATAAATTAAACTACCTATCCCAGTCCAAACCGCAGGCGGGCTTTGACTGCGGCCGGCGCATAAAAGCAACGAGGGAGGACCATGGAAGCATCCACGCCCGTACTCGAGGAGGGGTATCTAAACTCCCTGATCGAGATTATTACGGTACACAACGACCTGATCGATTATGCCCGCATCCATGCCATTGGCGACGAGGGCTTGGAGCTTATGCCCTGCCGGTCCGAGCAAGAGCTGCCCGAGCTGTACTACGGCACGCCGGTCAAGATTAACGTCTATAATTTTCGCATGGGCTTCAAGGTGCTAAGCGGCATTGTGACCCGCTCCAGCGCGGAATCGCTCAAGATCGGCGGCCTGGAGATGCTGGTCGCCTCGGACAGGCGTCAGTTCCTGCGCGTAAAGACCAACGCGCTGGGCGAGGTGCTCCAGCTCGATGAGCAAACGGGCCAGCCTACAGGCCGCCCGGTTCGCGTGCACATCGAAGATCTCAGCCTAGGCGGCCTGCAATTCTCTACGCCACAAACCTACCCGCTAGGCGGCACCGTGATGATTAAAATGCGGGTGTTCGAGTTCTATCTGGAGCTGCAATGCAACATTCAGCGCATCGTAAAGGGCAGCGGCCTCAACTTGAGCTACTATTATGGCTGCCAATATTCTCTCACCTACGAAGAAGAAGAAACTATGCACCGCATGCTCCTGCGCCTACAGCAGCGCAAGCGCGCCCACCGCAGTATTCAATAAACCAAGCTTTCTTTTTTGCCCCGGCCAAAGGCCGGGGCCTTTGCATGCGCCGCGCCCTTGACAAGCGGCGGCGATTCGCCTACAATAGGTGCAAATGCGAACCATATGCATTTGAAGCCGGTGCATTAAGGCGGAAAAGGTAGGAAG
>DHOI01000061.1:0-1560 GCA_002409725.1 Christensenella sp. UBA5394 | reverse complement strand
CTGCTGTTGGCCGGCCTACTGGTTCTACCCCTGCTGGCGGGGTGTACCGGCACGTCCGGGGCAGCCGACGCGGCAGATGGGAAGCTGTTGGTCTACACCAGCTTCTACCCTATGTATGATTTTGCCCGTAAGATGGGCGGGGATAAGATCCAAGTGGTTAACATGACGCCGGACGGCACGGAACCCCATGACTGGGAGCCCACGGCCACGGATATCTCCGGGCTGGAAAAGGCGCGTGTTTTCGTTTACAACGGCGCTGGGCTGGAACACTGGGTGGAGGATGTGCTGGCTTCCCTGCAAAATGCGGAATTGATTGCCGTGGAGGCCTCGCAGGGCATGGCGCTGCTGGAAGGCCATTCCCATGAGGAAGAAGGGCGAGAGGAAGCGGAGGCACCCGCCTATGACCCGCATGTTTGGCTGGATCCGATGAACGCCAAGGCGCAGATGAAAGCCATTAAAAACGCCTTCACACAGGCAGACCCGGCCAACGCGGCCTATTATGAAGCTAATTTTGAAACATATGCCGCCGGGCTGGACAAGCTGGATGCTGAGTTCCGCCAAGCCCTGCTCCCGCTTACAAAGAAGGAGCTTATCGTTTCTCACGAGGCCTTTGGCTATCTCTGCGCGGCCTATGGCCTTGAGCAGGTGGGCATAGAGGGCCTGACCCCGGATTCCGAGCCGGATCCTGCGCGCATGGCCGAGATCATCGATTTTGCCAAGGCGCGGGATGTAAAGGTGGTATTCTACGAGGCGCTCTCCAGCCCTAAGGTGGCGGAGGCGGTCGCCCGGGCCATTGGCGGGCAAACGGCGGCGCTCAGCCCGCTCGAAGGGTTGAGCGACGAGCAGCGGGCAGCCGGGGATGATTATTTTAGTGTGATGCGGCAGAATCTGGCCGCCATAAAGGCGGCCTTGCAATGAGGAAATACCGATGACCAGACTAATAGAGGTGCGGGATGTAAGCTTCCGCTATGAAAACGAACCGGTGCTGGCGCGGGTGGGATTTTCCATCCAGGCTGGGGATTTCGCCGCCATCATCGGCCCCAACGGCACAGGAAAAAGCACCCTCATGCGCTTGCTGCTGGGCGAGTTTGCGCCCACATCCGGCAGCATCCGCCTCTTCGGCCAGGATATCCGCCGGTTCCGTGATTGGCCCAGGATCGGCTACGTGCCGCAAAGCAGCATGCAGGGCGGCTCCGGCTTCCCGGCCACAGCCGAGGAGATCGTGCTGGCGAACCTCTTTTCCCAAATCGGCCTACTGCGTTTCCCCAAAAAGGAACACCGGGAGCGGGCGCTGGCCGCTCTGGAGTTGGTGGGCATGGCGGATTATGCCAAGCGATTGATCGGCGAAATGTCCGGCGGCCAGCAGCAGCGGGTGATGCTGGCGCGGGTGCTGGTGAGCGGGCCCGAACTGATGCTGCTCGACGAACCCACAGCCGGGGTGGATGCGCCCACCATCGCTTCCCTATATGAATTACTCGCCAGGCTCAACCGGGAGCAGGGGCTGACGATCATGATGGTAACCCACGATATCGCCCGCTCGACCGGCTGCGTTTCCCGCGT
>DHOI01000083.1:10076-12047 GCA_002409725.1 Christensenella sp. UBA5394 | reverse complement strand
CGTGTACATCCGCAGCATCGAGCTATTAGATGGGGAATTTACAGGAGAGGACGCTTACCTCGCTTCCATTCCGGCCATTCGGGGCCTTGACAGGCTGGATCTTTCCGCCCGGCCCGTCACTTTTTTCGTGGGAGAGAACGGCTCTGGCAAATCCACATTGCTGGAAGCGGTGGCTGTGGCCGCGGGCTTTAACCCGGAGGGTGGCTCCCTCAATCTGCGCTTTGTTACGGCGGATACCCATTCGAGCCTCTACAGCCGCCTCAGGTTGGTGCGTGAGCCCCAGAGGCCCCGGGACGGCTATTTTCTGCGGGCAGAGAGCTTTTATAACGTGGCCAGCGCGTTAGACGAGATCGACGATACGGGCTATCGGAGCTATGGCGGCAGGTCGCTGCACCGGCAATCCCGTGGCGAGAGCTTCCTTTCCCTGGTGCTTAACCGCCTGGGCGGTACGGGCCTGTATATTTTCGACGAGCCGGAGGCGGCCCTTTCGCCATCGCGGCAGCTGGCGCTCCTGTGCGCCATGCACCGCCTGGTACAGGCGCGCTCTCAGCTTTTGATCGCCACTCATTCACCCATTCTTATGGCCTATCCCGGGGCGGCGATTTACCTGCTGGACGAGCAGGGCATCGCGCCTGTGGCCTATGAGGATACGGAGCATTTCCAGGTTACCCGCAGTTTTTTGCAGGATCCCGCCCGCATGCTGAAAGCCTTGTTCGCGGAAGGGTAACCGCGCCTTGCCTGGGAAACATATATATAAGAGAGGGGAAAGCGCCCGTCTAGCGACGGGCTCGCTCCCCGGAATTCGCAAAATGGGAGATGAAACCATGATATATTTGGATAATAGCGCTACCACCCGTACCTTGCCCCAGGCGGCGGAGCGGGCCATGGCGGCGATGACAGAAGATTATTTTAACCCCTCCGCGGCCTATTCACCGGCCGTGGCCGTGGAGCGGGCCGTAAACGCGGTGCGCGTTACCATCGCGGGGGCTATCGGCGGCAGCGCCGATGAGCTGATTTTTACCAGCGGCGGCACGGAGAGCAACAATATGGCCATTTTTGGCTCCCTCGGCGTTATGCGGGGCAGCGGCCGCATCATCGTGGGGGCCACGGAGCACCCCTCGGTTTTCGAGCCCTTCCGAAGCCTGGAAAAACGTTATAATGTTCAAACCGCCGCTGTGGACGGCCAGGGCCGTATCGACATAGATGCCTTCGCGCGCCTCGTTACGGCGGACACGCTGCTCGTATCCATCATGCAGGTGAATAACGAGGTGGGGGCCGTCAACGAGATCGCCGCCCTCAACCGAATCCTCAAGGCAAAGGCTCCGCATGCTCTGCTGCATGTGGACGGCGTACAGGGCTTTTTAAAGGTACCCTTTCGCGCCCGCGATTGTGACCTGTATTCCATCAGCGGCCATAAGTTCCATGCGCCCAAGGGCGTAGGCGCGCTCTATGTGAAAAAGGGCGTTCGCATCGCCGGCGGCCTGATGGGCGGCGGCCAGGAGAACAACCTAAGGAGCGGCACCACCAATGCCCCCGGCGTATTGGCCATGGAAACGGCGGTTAAGGACTATCTCCAGCATGCCGAGGCCTACCGTGCGGGCATGATGGAATGCAAAATGCGGCTCTATCAAAACCTCATTCGCTTACCGGATGTGGCGCTTAACGGGCCGGAGCCCGCACAGGGCGCGCCCCACATCCTGAATATGTCCTTCCTGGGCGTACGGGGCGAGGTGCTGCTACACGCTTTAGAGGAGAACAGCATCTTCGTGGCCACAGGCTCGGCCTGCAGCGCCCACAAAAATGGGAAGAACCGCATCCTCGCCGCTATGGGCATAGAGGGTGCACGGCAGGAAGGGGCCATCCGCTTTAGCCTCTGCCACGACAACACCCTGGCGGAAATGGACGAAACGGCTGCTGCCGTCGAAGTGGCGCTCTTTACGCTGCGGCGCTTTAAAAGAAGGTAGGGTATAT
>DHOI01000083.1:6560-9872 GCA_002409725.1 Christensenella sp. UBA5394 | reverse complement strand
AAGGTAGGGTATATTACGTAGGGGCCGCCGCCCTTGGCGGCCCCTACGGATCGCCGAACAGACATCAATGGAGGAATACAACAGGGCTATGGAACAGGTATTGCTGGTTCGCTATGGCGAGATCCACCTCAAGGGGCTCAACCGCCCCTTCTTCGAGCAAAAGCTCATGCAGGGCATACGCGGCGCTTTGCGGGATCTAGGGCTGCCCATCAAGGTGCGGCAGGATCAGGGCCGCATGTTTGTGTTCGGCGTATCGGAAGAAAAGCTGGAAGAGGCGGTGGACAGGCTCAGCCGGGTCTTTGGCATTCACGCCATCAGCCCTGCCCTGGCTGTAGCCAAGGACTATGCCGCCATCGAGCAAACGGCGCTCGCCCTGCTGAAGCGGGCCTTGGAGGATGACCCTTCCATCCAAACTTTCAAGTGCTTCAGCCGCCGGGCGGATAAGAAATTCCCCATGAACAGCGACAACATCAACCGCGAGCTGGGGCACGCCATTCTGGAGGCCTTCCCGGCGCTTAGCGTGGATGTGCGCGCTCCCCAAATGAAGGTTTGGGTGGAAATTCGCGAGCAAGCCTTCATCTATACGCAGGAGGTGGCCGGGCCCAACGGCATGCCCACGGGTACGGCCGGCCGGGCGACCCTGCTCATCTCCGGCGGCATAGACAGCCCCGTGGCCGGCTATATGATGGCCAAGCGGGGGCTGGAGCTCTCCGCCGTGCATTTTTACAGCTACCCCTATACCAGCGAGCGCGCACGGGATAAGGTCGTGGATCTCACCCGCCTGATTTCCCGCTATGCGGGGACGATTCGCCTGCATCTGGTGCCCTTTACGGAGATCCAGCTCGCGATCTACGAAAAATGCCCGCCCAAGGAAACCACCGTACTTATGCGGCGGCTGATGATGCAGATCGCCGAACGATGGGCCAAGGCGGATGGGACCCTGGCTCTTATCACGGGCGAAGCATTGGGCCAGGTGGCGAGCCAAACCATCGAGAGCCTGTGCGTAACGGACGACGCGGTCTCCATGCCGGTTTTCCGGCCCTTGATCGGCTTTGATAAGGAGGAGATCATCACCGTCGCCAAAAAGATCGATACCTTTGAAACCTCCATTTTGCCCTATGAGGACTGCTGCACGGTGTTCGTGCCCCAGCACCCGGTAACCAAACCCGAGGTAAACAAGCTGCGCGCGAGCGAAGCCCTGGTCGATTGGACGGAGATGATCGAAAAGGCTCTGGCAGATACGGAGACCGTATGGGTGAATTCACGCTAAATTCATACACAAAGCGCGGGGCGGGATGCTATACTCTGAGGGAGGTAAGCAAAGAAAGGAGGCGGCGCACATGAAGCGGCTTATTTTAGCGGCCCTGGCCCTGACGGCTGTTTTGTTGTGCTCTGCCTGCGCTGCAAAGAGTATCCCCGTGCGCATTGAGCCGGCGACGGCCAATGCGGCCAATGCGGCCAACGCGGCCCTGCTGACCGAGGCCGCGACCATGCCCACACCGGGCCCGGCGGACGCCTCCGCGCCCCTTTCCATCGTGCGCAGCGTGGTGAGTTTTGGCGAGGGCTATATCGTTTACCCCCGCGTGCTCTATTGCGAGCATGCGGATGCGATTAACGGCTCTATCCTTGATCTCACCGCCGCCTCCGCGCAGCAGGTGAGCGCTTCCATCTTTACCAAATACCGCATTGAGTATAACCGCAACGGCATCTTTTCCCTGCGAATGGACCTGCTTGACCTCTACGAGTCAGAAGCGGAAAAAAGCGGAGTGGAGAGCGAAAGCCTGGAAACCATATACATGACCTACGATGTGGAAGCAGGCGAACTCTGCGCCATCGGCGACCTGTTCGATCAGGAGGACGAGCGCTGGCGGGGCGTGATGCCGGATATCATCACCGCCCAGGCGGAGGCCAAGGGCATGACCCTCTTATGCGATGTGATGCCCATTGCGGATAGCCAGCAATTCTTCATCAGTGAGGATGCGGTGGTATTGGTTTACGAGCTTTATGAGATCGCCACCTGGTCCGCCGGGGAACCGGAATTTACCATCCCCATTCCCCAACTGGCGCAGTTCATCCCCGCGAGCAGCCCCCTGGCCAGGGTGGCCATGGCGGAGATGACGCCCGCCCCGGCAGCCCTGCCTGCGCCTCCGGCGGAAGAAAGCACCTGGGCCGTGGCCGGATCGGAGGGGGATGCGCCATGAGATGTGCCTGCAAAGCCTGCGGAACGTATATGATCCAAACGGAGCGCGGCCTCTTTAGCGGGTGCCGTTGCCCCAATTGCGGCAACGCCTGCCGCGATTGCATGGGCAGCGTGGAAGGCCCCCAGAGCGTGGAGGCTTTACGCGCAAGGTTTAGCGCTATGGAGGAGTCTTCGCCGCCCAAGAGCGAGGAAGAACTACGGGAGCGGGCGGAGCAGCCCCCGGATTGGAGGAAGCTGTTATGAGGCTGTGGGCAACCATCCGCGATGAGCAGCGCATTGTACGCCAGGTTACCATCGAGGCGGATTATACCAAATTAGACCAGGTGGAGGACTGGGCGGCCCTGCTGGGCGAGGCCTGCCACACCCTCGATCTGGCTCGGCCCGTGTTGCTAAAAAAGCACCTCAAAGACCTTGCTGCCTTTTCGCGGGCCGTATTCAAGCCCGAGGACTTCATGGAGCCTGTGGATTTCCAACGTTTCGAGGTAGAAGCTATTTTCGATAAGAAAAAAACGCCTCAAACGCAAAAGTAAAAAATTGCCTGGTATTCATGCAAAAGCTCTTGCGTATGCTAAGCCCATCATAGCAAAGGAGCGAATTGCATGGATACTCTCGCACTGATCCTCGTTATCGTAGGCGCGCTGAACTGGGGCATGATCGGCCTTTTCCAGTTTGACCTGATCGCCTCCATCTTTGGCGGTATGGGCAGCACCATTTCCCGCGTGCTGTATACGCTGGTGGGCCTGGCCGGCATCTGGGGCATCACGCTGCTTTTCCGCAGGGACGGTATACGGCACGACGAACACTAGTCAACCAAACGGCTGGGCGTTTGAATAAGCAACTTGGAACTAAGCAAAGAGGAAGGCGCACTTGCCTTCCTCTTTTGGTGCCGTGATATTAAGTTAGCTTACCTTGAGGTAATTGGTGGCGGCGTAGAGAATTTTACCATCGTATTCGATCATACTCCAATCGTTGCCTACATCCTTGATGTAGCTCACCGTGGCGTTGAGGGGGAACTTGGCCAGCGATTCGCCCGAGCTGGAGGCGCTGGATCTGCCGTTGAGGTTATCCGTGGTGACGGTGGCGTCCTTCACGGTGTAGCCGTCCACGATGTT
>DHOI01000083.1:3933-6248 GCA_002409725.1 Christensenella sp. UBA5394 | reverse complement strand
ATGATATAGATCTTCTCGTTGAGGGCCAGCTTGCCGATCACCGTATCGTCGCTGGTAGAGTTGGCCTGGCTGCGCACCTTGAGATCGGCGGTGGTGGCATAGCCTACGGCTGTGGCCCCGGTGGGCATGGTGCCCGGCGCGGCTGTGGAGCCGCCACCCGTGGTGGTGGTGCCCGGCGTGGTGGCGCCCGGTGTGGTGGCGCCTGGCGTAGTGGCGCCCGGGGTAGTGGTCGCGGGCGTGCCCGTGCCGTAGTTCACAGTAAAGGCCTGCCTGGCGATGGCATAGCCGTTCTTACGGGCTTCCACGTTGATGGTATTCGCACCCTCGGCCGAGAGGGTGTATACGCCCTCAAAGTTACCGGATTCATCCACCGTGAGCTGCATGTCGTTCACGTAAACGGCGCTGGTGGGGTCGTCCACCACGCCGGTGATCGTTACATCCGGGCTGGCCGTATCAAAGGAAGGGGTGTTGGGCGCGGTTACGGAGAGGTTCAGCGTGGGGATATCGATCACGATGGGCTCGGCAAAGGTCAGCGGCGTTTCCGTGCCGTCCTTGGCGATGACGGTGATGTTGGGGTAGATCTCGAGCTTATCGCCCTCCACGGGCTCGCTAGGCACCCAAACCGCCTCGGGCACGCTGAGCACGATGGGCTTGGAGCTGCTCACCGGCGTGTCGTGCTTGATGGAACCGCCCTCAAAGCGCACGATGCTGTTGCGCTTGGCATAGACGGTGATGTTATAGGCCGGGTCGCCGTTTTCCGTGGTGGTCTTTTCCACCGTGGGCTCCTTGGTAACGGCGGAGCTGCTGAAGATGCCGCCAAAGAGATTGGCGAAACCGCCGGATTTATTGACCAGCACGATGCCCATCACAACCAGGGCAACGATCAGCACGGCCGCTAGAATCCAGAAGATGATGCTCTTATCCACAGCTAAGCCGCCGCGCTTGCGGGAGCGGCCGGAGCCGCTTCTGGAACGGGCGGAAACGGGCTTCGTGGCGGGGGCTTTGGTGCCGCTTTTCTTTTTGCGGGGACGATCCTCATCTTCATCGTAATTGAAGGAGAACATATCGTCGTCGATGGGATCGGCGTATTTTATGGCTGTCGCGGCGCTTGCATCCGAGAATGCGACGGCGGGCGCATCCTGTGCGGGGGCAGCCGTCCTTATGGGCTCTGCGGCAGGCTCGTCCATCGCGTGACCGCAATGGTTGCAGAAGCGCTGATTGGCCTGCACCGAAGAACCGCAATGCGGGCAGGGGATTGCCGGCCCCGGCGCGGCGGCCCTGACGTTGGCGCGCACGCTGTTGCGCTTAGCGCCGGATGTATCCGCTACGCTCTGCTGCACGGCGTTATAGCGCGGGCGGATGGCATTGGGCTCGAACCCCTCGGGAATATCCTTCTCGCTTACGGTATTGGCGCTGAAATCGGGCTTGGACCAATCGGGAGAGGAAACGAAGCCCCAACTGCGCTGTTCGCGGGCAGCGCCGCCCGTATCGTCCGCCTGCGCGGCGGATTCCGTGAGGGGCGCAGCGCAATTTTCACAATATTCGAGAAAATCCTCGTTGTTTGCGCCGCAAACCTTGCATTTCATAATATAGAACCCTCCTGTACGGATAGTCGTGACCTATGATAGTCATTAGTCATTATAGCAAATCGTCCAGGGTATGCAAAGTCTTTGCCGTCAATTAAATTATAAACAATCTTTTAATTGCGCCTTCCGGCCCCGCGATATGATATAATCCAAAGGATGAAGCGCGTGCAAAAGAGGAAATCATTTTCGGGGGTACCTATGAAAAGAACGTGGCTCGCGCTGGCGCTGTGCCTTTGCCTGGCGCTCTGTGCCTGCGGCAAGAGGGAAGAGCAAGCCAGCCGCTATTTGGGCTATACCCTTTCGGGCGAGCAGGCGGGGGGCTCCGCGCTAATAGACGCCAACGCTTATCGCCTTTCTATCAAGCAGAGCGGAGAAACCACCCAACTGGCCTTTACTTTTAAATCCGGCAGCCGTATGAGCGGCACCGCGATTGAGCAGAGTGCTGCGAATCCCCCCCCCTATACCATCTGGGTAGAGCAGGAGCCGGCCCGGCTGATGCTGCGCCTCGAGGGCCTTGCTTACTGGGATTACGAGCGTAGCCTACCCGCCCCCGCCGGGCTGGTGCTGGGCTGCTTCCGCTATGCCTTTTTGGCGGAGCCCGAAAAAGCCGAAACGGCGGATAACGCCGCGTATATTTGCTTCCAGCTTTCTACAAATTGCGCCTTCAAGGTCGAAGAGAGCGGCGATAGCCTCACCATCGCGCTTCTCGAAAAGGGCGGAGAGAAGAAT
>DHOI01000083.1:0-3660 GCA_002409725.1 Christensenella sp. UBA5394 | reverse complement strand
GCCGACCTTACGCACACCCTGCTGATTTCCGGCCCCTATGCTTCTCAGATCGAGGCGGAGTTAGCCAAAAAGCAGCTGCTGGAAAAGGAGCCCCTGGCCGTGGCTGCACAGTGGAGCGCGGTACAGCTTGCCCAGGGCGAGCTGCCCCCTTACGATCCGAATGCGCGCCACGCGGCCGCCTATGAAGAAAGCATCCAGCGGCGGGATGGCGAGGTGCGGCCTGCGGAGGTCTTTTTGGCGGATGGCCTCTATTTGAGCGCCGTACCGCGCAGGCTGGGCGGCGGCGTACTCTATTCCAAGCGGGTGGAGCAGGGCCTGGGGGTGGATAGCTACCGCTTCGAGCAGCTCTTTATTCGAGACGCCCAGGGTACGGATAAGCCCCTGCTAAGCTATGAATTCGCCACCATCGAGCAGGCCGCCTTTTCACCGGATGGCCGCAGGCTGGCCGTGCTGGAGCGCTCCGCTGAGCGCACCAACCTTTATGTGGTGGATGTAGAGATGCGGGAGATCACGGCGGAGTTGACCCAGGCGGGCTTTGGCGAATTGGTGAGCGCCTTTTGCTGGGACAGCATGGGCAGCGTGCTCTTCGCCGTGAGCGGCAGTGGGGAAATGCAGATCCATGCCTTTGATTTCAGCGTGCCGGATGAGACTAAGCGCCACACCATTGTGGATAAGAACGGGGCCAACGAGGGCTATATCGGCTATTGCGACGGCGAGGTGTATTTCATCCAGAGCGATATGGAAAAGGATACCATCTACCGCATTAAGCCGGAAGGCGGGGTGCGCAAGAGCTTTTACAGCGGCAGCGCCTTTGCCCTTTCTCCCAATAATGCCTATATGGCCATCAGCGCTTCCGCCGGCGTTTCCGCCGCGGGCGGCGCGAACAGCTTCGTACTGCTTGATATGAGGAGCGGGGAGACCAAAGCCATCACAACAGATTTTGCCGTGTATGAATTCCTCTGGAGCCAGGATGGCAGCCGCGTCTATTATTTTGAAAATCGGCTTAGCGGCGGTCAGGGCGAGGAGGCGGAGGAGCAGACCGCCCCTGAAGCCCCACAGGACCCCTATCCCTTCACGCTGTGGGCCTATGAGCTGGAAAGCGGCGAGAGCCGCCCGGTGTGTGATCTGCCCGGCGCTTCCATCAGCGCCTCTCAGGATCCGGGCCGGCTCTATTTCTCCTATTTCGATGAGGAGACCGTGGGTGAGAAAATACGCGCCACCTATTGCATCGAGGGCGGTGTGGCGGAGCCGCAGGGGCAGGAAGGCGCGCCCGCACAGAAGTGAAAAGCGCCCGCCGCTTAATGTGCTTTACAAGCGCATACTTTTGAGATAAAATACAGATAGTTCCTCTTCGGCCAAGGCTCTCCATCCCGGAGCTCTCCAGTCCGGGGCCGAAGATTCGAAACAAAGCAGAGTAGGACCTCGCGCGTACCATGTTTGCATGGTGAGTGCCGCCCGGACGGGGAGTTGCCGGGTGGACGAAAAGCCGGTTTCGGCTTACGGTGCGGCGTCTGCATCCCGCTGCTGCATAAGGATGGGCTAAGCCTCCTCATGTAGTATGGCGAATAAACATAGGGGAGGTTTTTTCTATGGAACAAAGCACCAAACAAGCCAACGTACGCCCCGCCACGCGCAAGCTGACGGTCTGCGCCCTGCTCGCCGCCCTGGGGGCCGTTTTGGGTATCATTTCCCTGCCGCTGCCCGCCGTTTCTGCAGGCGGCTATTCTCTTAAAATCGGCATTACCGTGCTGCCCGTAATCCTTGCGGCCGTGCTTTATGGCCCCGCCTATGGGGGCATGGTGGGGGTCATCGTTGACTTGCTGCCAGCCTTGCTCTTTCCAAAGGGGCCCTTCGTACCCTGGTTCACCATCATCGGCGCGCTGTTCGGGGTGATTCCGGGCCTGTTCTTTGTCAAGGGCCAGGCCCCTACACCCAAGCGCTTGCTTATGGCCATCGCCGCCGGGCAGTTCACCTGCTCCGTAGCGCTTAACACCCTGCTTTTGATGACTCTCTACGGCCTGCCCTACCAGATCGTCTACGTGCGGCTGCTCAACCAGGCCATCATGATACCGATATATACCGTTCTTACCTATTATGCGGTGCGCCTGCTCAAAAAGGGCGAAGTTATATAATTCATACCCATGGGGGATACTTCCATATAAAATAAACGGCGTTTTCGCATATGGAGGTGAACCCTGTGGCGCGCTTCAGGCAGCTTTTTGAGGAAGAGGACGAGCGCAAGCGGGATATCGAGCAGGCTCTGGCCAAATGGAAGGCGGCAGAGCGGTATTTCGAGAGCGTACAGGATACGGATCTGATGGATTTTGCCATCTACGAAATGGAGGCGGCCCGGCGTAAGTACGTGCTGCTCCTTAGGCGTTATAGCCAGGATGCGGCCGCACCGGATTAGGGGGAACCCGCCCCCGGAAAGGACTGGTAATTGGGAACGCTTTCTTTGCTGGTGCCCTTCGCCATCGGCCTGGCCGTGCTGTGGCTCGTATGTAAGCTGCTGATGGTGCCCATCAAACTGATGTGGAAGCTGGTGGTGAATGCCATTGTCGGCGCACTGCTCTTGCTGGTGGTCAATTTTGTAGGGGGCCTTATCGGACTTTCCCTCCCTATCACGCCCGTTTCCGCCCTGGTGGCAGGGGTATTCGGCATTCCGGGCGTGTTGGTAATGCTGATCTTACAATTCCTATTTTAGCGAAGGTTGCGGCGGCGGCCTAAATGATGTAAAATCATGGGACGAGGCGTTATGGCCCCGTCCCTATTTTTTTCGCGCCGCCAGGTATGTGGCAGGGAGGAATATGACAAAGCTGTTAATCCGCCTGTTCGTGAAGAAGAGTGATAATGCGGCCGATCCCCGTGTGCGGGAGACCTATGGCCGGCTGGCCGGGCTGGTGGGCATCGCCTGCAACCTGCTCTTGGGCTGCCTCAAATTCCTTTTGGGCGCGGTTACGGGCTCCATTGCCATCCAGGCGGACGGCGTGAACAACCTGGCGGATATGGGCGGCAATCTGGTAACGCTAATCGGCTTCCGAATGGCTGGCAAGCCCGCCGATAACGAGCACCCCTACGGCCACGCCAGGGTGGAGTATATCGCGGCGCTGATCATCTCCTTTTTGGTGCTGCTGGTGGGCTTTGAGCTGGGCAAGGAATCCGTAATGAAGATTATCTCGCCCGAGCCCGTGGCCTTTACCCCGGCCGCCATGGCCGCGCTGGTGCTTTCCATCCTGGTTAAGCTCTGGCTGGGCCGCTTCACGACTGAGATCGGCAGACGCATCCACTCCACCACCATGCGTGCGGCCACGGCGGATAGCATGGCGGATGTCATTAGTACCGGAGCCATCCTGCTTTGCGCTCTCCTGGCCTATTTCAAGGGCTGGAACCTCGATGGTTACATGGGCGTGCTGGTGGCGGGCTTCGTGCTCTACAGCGGCCTGGGTATCCTGCGGGATACGATCAGCCCGCTCTTGGGTGAGGCCCCCTCGCCGGAGATGATCGGCGAGCTATGCGAGAACCTGCTCGCCTATGAAGGCATCTGCGGCCTGCACGACATCATGGTGCACAACTATGGGCCGGGCCGCATCATCGCCAGCGCTCATGCTGAGGTGTGGGCAGATGCGGATATCGTGGCTATCCACGAGGTGATCGACCGTG
>DHOI01000060.1:5059-9737 GCA_002409725.1 Christensenella sp. UBA5394 | reverse complement strand
CTTACGGAAATTGCTTCCCGGAGCGATGAAGCGCTCCGGCCCCTGGTAGGCCCCCCCCTTCGGGAGGGCTTTGGCGGGATATTAAAGCTGCCGCCGGAGCGGGTGGAGGAAGCGATGGAATTATATCGCGACATTTCCTCAGCTGAGGCCGCCCTGGCCCTGCTGCGGCCCTATCCCGGCATACCGCAAATGCTTAAGGCGCTGCGGGCCCGGGGTGCGAAAACGGCCCTGGCCACGGCCAAGCGGCATGATATATCCCTGGTGCATCTAAGAATATCCGGGCTGACGGAGCTGGTGGATTATGTCGGCGCCCCCCATACGGATCAGGCCTGCGATAAAGCCCGATTGATCGCCGAGGCCATGGAGACCCTGGAAGCCGATCCGGCCCGCACCGTGATGGTGGGGGATCGGCTATACGATATGGAGGCGGCCGGGCGCGCGGGCATACCCGGCGTGGGCGTGCTCTATGGCTATGGCAGCCGGGCGGAGTTGGCGGCTCACGGGGCCGATCATATCGTGGAGAGCGTGGAGCAGCTCTTTGATCTGCTCACAGAACAGGAGGATATATGAAACTCATATTCGCCATCGTGCAGAACGACGATTCCAAGCGGCTGATCCGGGATCTTACCAATCGGCATATCAGCGTTACGCGCATCTCGTCTACGGGCGGCTTCCTCCACGGGGGCAACAGCACGCTGATGATCGGCGTGGAAAAGGATAAGCTGCAGGAAACGCTGGATGTGATCAAAGAAAAATCCAGCACGCGCAAGGAATATATGGTGATCCCCACATCCCTGCCCGGCTATGTGGACAACGCGCCCACCCCCGTGCAGGTGACCTTGGGCGGGGCCACGGTTTTCGTAGTGGATGTGGATGAACACTACCGCTTCTAGCCCCATGGCCATGCCCTGCCAAAGCCCGCCCTCGGCAGAGGAGCGCCTTCTCGCTGCCTTGCGGACGGGCCGCTTTCCCCATGCCTGCTTTGTGGCCTGCCCGGATCCCCTCTTTGCCGAGGGCCTCTGCCGCCGGGCTGCGGCCCTTTGGTGCGCCGGTCGGGCCGAGGCGCAGCTGCTTAAAAACCTAGTCGATTATACGGAGCTGGGCGAGGAGCCCATCCGGGTGGATCGCATCCGCGAGCTGATCGGCGAACTGCAAAAGCGGCCTTTCGATGAAGGCGGCCGCTGCGTATACATCCGCAACGCCCACACCATGTCCGAACCTGTGCAGAATGCCCTCCTGAAAACCTTGGAAGAACCGCCTAACGGCGTGCTTTTTTTGCTCACGGGCAACGAGAGCGGGCTTTTGCCCACCATCCGTTCCCGTTGCAGCCGTTTTCTCTGCCCCGCGCCCCAAAGGGAAGAGATTGCCGCCCTGCTGATAGAGGCCGGGGCCGGCCAAGCCGACGCGGCCCTTTACGCGGCCTGGGGCGGCACAATGGGCCGGGCCTTGCGCCTGTATCAAAGCGAGGACTTTCGTGCCCTGCGCGAGCAAGCGCAGGCGATTTTACGGGCCCTGCTGCTGGGCCGGCTGCCCCTGGAGGGTGCCGGCGCCCTGGCCAAGGAGGGTGGGGAAGCGGCGACATTCATGCTTTCCCTGCTGCGGGATATACTGTTGTGTAAACAGGGCCTGCTTGCCACAGAGAACCCCGAGCAGCAAACAGAGATTTCCAGTCTTGCACGGCGCTTTACAAGCGGGCGGATAACCTGTATCATAAACATACTGGCGGACGGGCTGGAAAGGCTGGCTGGGAACGCTTCGGCGCAGGCCACCTTCACAAGCCTATTCACACAAATTGCAGAGGAGATTTCTTAAATATAATGAAAACCGTGATCGGTGTAAAATTTCGGGGCGGCAGCAAGGTCTACTATTTCGACCCGGGCGAGCTGCCTGTTCAGGAAGGAGACGGCGTGATCGTTGAAACCGCCCGGGGGGTGGAATTCGGGGATGTGGTCAACGGCCCCCACGAGGTGGAGGAAAACCAGATCTTTGCGCCGCTCAAGGCTGTGGAGCGCATCGCCACGCAAAAAGACCATGAGATGCGCGCGCAGAACGCTGCTAAGGAAAAGGACGCCTTTGCCACCTGCATGGAAAAGATCCAGGCCCGGGGCCTCGATATGAAGCTGGTGGATGTGGAATACAGCTTCAACGGCTCCAAGGTGGTGTTCTATTTCACGGCGGATGGCAGGGTGGATTTTCGCGAGCTGGTCAAGGATTTGGCCAGCGTGCTCAAAACGCGCATCGAGCTGCGGCAGATCGGCGTGCGGGACGAGGCCAAGATGCTGGGCGGCCTGGGCAGCTGCGGCAGGCCGGTCTGCTGTAAAACCTTTTTAGCCGATTTCCAGCCCGTTTCCATCAAAATGGCCAAGGAGCAGAACCTCTCGCTTTCGCCCACCAAGATATCCGGCATCTGCGGGCGGCTGATGTGCTGCCTCAAATACGAGCAGGATTGCTATGAAAGCATGCGCAAGATGATGCCCAAGGTGGGCAAGGATGTGACCACACCGGAGGGCATGACGGGCATGGCCGTGGAGAGCAATGTGCTCACGGAAAAGACCAAGGTCAAGCTGCTGCTGCCGGACGGCTCTATCGATATTCGCGAATATCCCTTCCGTGAGCTGGGCTACCGTTCCCGGCCCGCCCAGGTGCAGCCCCGCGAGGCGGAGGAGGCGGCAGAGGCGGCAGACGGTGCGGACATGCCGGACGCGCCGGCAGAGGATTTCGAGCAGGCTGAGGGCGAAAGCACGCCCGCGCCGGCTCAAGAAGATCAGCCGGCGGAAGAAAAACCGGAAGAAAAAAAGCGGCCCGCGCGCAGCAACCGGCCCCGCCGCCGCAGATCGGGCGGCAACCGGCCCCGGCCCAATAGCGAAAACCCCCAACCGCCCCGCGAGGAAGGGAAATAGAGGACACAAATAACAATAAACGGCCTTAACCAAAACAACCACCGCGAACGCCAGACCCCGCACTCGCCGTCCGCGTAGGGCCGCCGTCCGCGCAGGACCGCTGCCCGCGCAGGGCCTTGACAATATTGGTTTCCGTGCTACAATATTTGTGAAAACCATATGGAGGTATATCATTCATGGCATACGCGATCAACGAGGAATGCATCAGCTGCGGCGCTTGTGAAGCCACGTGCCCGGTCAGCGCCATCTCCCAGGGCGACGATCGCTACGAGATCGACGCCGATGTGTGCATCGACTGCGGCGCTTGCGCGGGCACTTGTCCGGTTGGCGCGCCCAACCCCCAATAATCAACGCTTATTCGGGTGCAAAGGACCCATCCCCGCGATGGGCCCTTTCTTTTTACCGCAAAGAGCGGGCTTAATCTATATAAAGGAACGAGTGAATGGAGAAGCAGCCGGAAAACAAGATGGGCAGGCAGCAGATCGGCCCCCTAATGCTCAAAATGTCCCTGCCGATAATGGTATCCATGCTGGTGCAGGCTTTGTATAACATCGTGGACAGCATTTTCGTGGCCAGACTGAGCGAAAGCGCCTTCACGGCGGTTTCGCTGGTGTTCCCTTACCAGATGCTGGTGATATCCGTGGCGGTGGGTACGGGCGTGGGCGTAAACGCGCTGGCCGCGCGCCGCCTGGGCGAGAAAAAACAGGCCGAGGCCAATGCGGCGGCAGCCCATGGCCAGTTTTTGGCGCTGGTGAGCGGGCTGGCCTTTTCGGCCGTCTTTGCCCTGTTTACGCCGGTGCTGATCCGCCTGTTCAAGCCGGATGCGGAAATTTACGCCCATGCCTGCACGTATCTATCTTGGGTGGGCGTGCCCAGCGTGTTCGTGGTGCTCCAATGCATGAATGAGAAGATCCTCCAAGCCACGGGCGATACATTCCATTCCATGCTCTCCCAATTGGTCGGGGCCGTGTTCAACATCATCTTCGATCCCATATTGATCTTCGGCCTATTCGGCTTTCCCAAGCTGGGCGTGGCCGGGGCAGCCATCGCTACGGCGGCCGGGCAGGCCCTGGGCATGGGCCTGGGCTTTTATTATCTGCATAAGAAAAATAGCCTGATCGATATCTCGATGAAGGGCTTCAGGCCGGACCGAGCCGTGACCCGCGAGATTTACAGGGTAGGCCTGCCCAGCATCGTCATGCGCTCTATTACCTCGCTGACCAGCTTTGGTATGAATCAGATCCTCATGGGCCTCACCCCCACGGCGGTGAGCGTGATGGGCGCTTATTCCAAGCTCGAATCCTTTGTGTTCATGCCCGTGTTCGGCCTTAGCAGCGGCGCGATGCCCATCATCAGCTACAACTACGGTGCCCAAAGCCGAGAGCGGGTTCTGAGCGCCCTTAAATATAGCTGTCTCTATGCCGGCCTAATCCTATGCGGCGGCATGGTTCTTTTCCTGCTATTTGCCAAGGAGTTCCTGCTTCTGTTCAATGCCTCGGAGCATATGCTGGCCATCGGCGTGCCGGCCCTGCGCATCATCAGCCTGGGCTTCCCGGCGGCGGCGCTGGGCATCATGTTTTCCACTTTCTTCCAATCCATCGGCAACGGCAGGTTGAGCCTCTTGGTTTCCGCCTGCCGCCAGTTGGTCATCATCCTGCCGGTGGCTTACTTCCTTTCCGATATCTTCGGCGTTACGGCGGCCTGGGTCGCCTATCCCATTGCGGAGTGCATCGCTCTATGCATCAGCGCCCTGTTCCTTAGGCGAGTGATACAAACCT
>DHOI01000060.1:0-4855 GCA_002409725.1 Christensenella sp. UBA5394 | reverse complement strand
TTTCGCGCGGCAGCCCTTTTTGCAGCACATTCGATCGTTACCCCAGCAGGGCGGCGATTCTGGCGGCCAGCTTGACGTTGTTGTAAACCAGGGCGATGTTGCTCTCGAGGCTCTTGCCTGCGGTAGCGTCCTTGATGCGGCCCAGAAGGAAGGGGGTGATCTCCTTGCCGTGGATGCCCTTGGCGTTGGCCTCGGCCACAGCGGAATCGATCACGCCGCCAATATAGGCCGGATCCATGCTGTATTCCTCGGGGATGGGGTTGACGATCAGCGTGCCGTGCCCCAGGCCAAGGCTATGGCTAACGCGTAGCGTTGCCGCGATCTCTTCCGGGGTATCCATGCGACAATCCACTTTAAAGCCGCTGGTGCGGGTATAGAAGGCGGGTAATTCCGCCGTACCGTAGCCGATTACGGGCACGCCCTTGGTCTCGAGGTATTCCAGCGTGAGGCCCAGGTCGAGGATGCTCTTGGCCCCGGCGCAGATCACGGCCACCTCCGTGCGGCCCAGCTCTTCGAGGTCTGCCGAGATATCCATGGTGGTTTCGGCCCCACGGTGCACGCCGCCGATGCCGCCCGTAGCGAAGATGCGTACGCCCGCGAGCTTAGCCAGGATCATGGTGGCGGCCACTGTGGTGGCCCCATCCTGCTTTTGGGCGATCAGGCGGGCGATATCCCGCCTGCTGGCCTTGACCACGCTTTGGCCCGCTTTACCCAGGTATTCGAGCTGATCTTCTTCGAGGCCTACGCAAAGCCTGCCGCCCAATATGGCGCAGGTGGCAGGTACGGCTCCGTTTTCACGGATGACGCGCTCGCAGGTACGGGCCATTTCTACATTTTGCGGGTAAGGCATGCCATGGGAGATGATGGTGCTTTCCAGGGCCACCACAGGCCGGCCTGTTTCCAGGGCCTCTGCCACTTCCCGGGATAGCTTGAGATATTCGTTCATGGTTTCCTCCAGTCGTATCATAGAATTCTATTCGAACACAGCCGCCGAGAGCGCTGGGCTGACGGCGGAATCTGATTGCAGGGTGAGCCCGGCCACGCGGCAGGCAAGCTCGGCGGTTTCCGCTGCGCCATAGCCCAGAAGGCAACCGGCGGTAATGGCGGCGGTTGCGCTATCTCCGGCGCCGGTGGCGTTGCGCACGGCCACATCGGGCGGCAGCACGAAGCCCTCGCCTTCTTCGGCACAGTAGTATACGCCCCGCGCTCCGGCCGAAACAAAAGCCCGCTTTACACCGAGGTTGCACAAGACGCGGGCGCAGGCTGCGGGGTCGTCCTCGCCAGTGAGGGTTTGGGCCTCCATCAGGTTGGGCTTGATGGCGAAAAGCCTGGGCAACAGCGGCAGCAGGCGGCGGGCCTTGGCCGCGGAGACCGGATCGGCCACCAGGGGCACGGTTGCCTCCTCGGCCGCCCGCGCCAGCACGGCCAGAGGCAGGTTGGCGTCCAGCAGAGCGCAGCCCGCCGCATTGACGGCGGCCATATCCAGCATATTCGGCGTCATCGCCTCACACAGGGCCATGTCGTTGATGGCCACGTGCATATCCCCCCGGCCATCCATCACGCAAAGGTACACGCCCGAGGGCAACGGCAGGCGCGGCGCATGGGTTAGGCCAATGCCCATGGCGCGGCAGGCATCCTCGAGCAGACGGGCGAAGCCGTCGTTGCCCAGAGGAGCCAGCAGTTCCACCGAAAAGCCCATGCGGACCAGGTTTTCTGCCATATTGCGGCCCACGCCGCCCGGGCTCATGCGCACGCTGCCCGGGTTGGAATCCCCCAACAGCAGGCCCGAGGCCGGCGCGCCGGTAATATCCATATTCATGCCGCCTACGACGCATACGCCTTTTTCCATAGTACCTCCGCCCTTCGCATATTCCTAGGAGATTATACCATACCCTGCGCCAAAATGGATGGCAAAGCAGTGAATTCGCGCCCTTTTCAGGCAAAATAGAAAGAGGCAGGGAGGCTATTACGCGCCTCCCTGCCTATGTGTGCAAAAAAGTTGGTTAATGTTATTTGGCGTCGACCTTGGCCATATGGGCGATGAGGTCGAGCAGCTTGGAGGAATAGCCCCACTCGTTGTCGTACCAGGCGACGAGCTTGACGAAATGCTCGTTGAGGCTGATACCGGCGTCCGCGTCAAAGATGGAGGTATGGGCGTCGTGGATGAAATCGGAGGAGACGACCTTATCCTCGGTGTATTCGATAATGCCCTTGTATTCGGGGCTCTCGCTGGCTTTCTTCATCACGGCCTTGATCTCGTCATAGGTCGTGGCCTTCTCGAGGCGGCAGGTAAGGTCGACCACGGATACATCCGCAGTGGGCACGCGGAAGGACATGCCGGTGAGCTTGCCGTTGAGGTCGGGGATAACCTTACCCACGGCCTTGGCAGCGCCGGTGGAGCTGGGGATGATGTTGAACGCCGCGCCGCGGCCGCCACGCCAATCCTTTTTGGAGGGACCGTCGACCGTCTTTTGGGTGGCGGTGGTAGCGTGTACGGTGGTCATCAAGCCCTCGACGATGCCGAAGTTATCGTGAATGACCTTGGCGAGAGGCGCCAGGCAGTTCGTGGTGCAGGAAGCGTTGGAGACCACATTCATGTTGGCGGTGTACTTCTCCTGGTTGACGCCCATGACGAACATGGGGGCATCGGAGCTGGGGGCGGAGATGACCACCTTCTTGGCGCCGCCCTGGAAGTGGGCGCTGGCCTTGTCGATGGTGGTGTTGATGCCGGTGGATTCGATGATGTATTCCGCGCCGCACTCGCTCCAGGGGATATCGCTGGCGTTCATCTGGGAATAGACGCGCACGGTCTCGCCGTTAACGATCAGGTTGCCGTCTTTGACCTCGGCGGTGCCGTCGAAACGGCCATGCACGGTGTCGTACTTGAGCATATAGAGCATGTAATCGGGATCGATGAAGGGGTCGTTGATGCCTACGACCTGGATTGCGGGGTTGATCACGCTGGCCCGGAAAGCCAAACGGCCGATGCGGCCAAATCCGTTGATGCCTACTTTGATTGCCATAAGAATATCCTCCATATAAGTTTTTTTAAACCATGTCCGCTAGGCGAAAGAGCATGCTCCCACCTATGATAGTTAAGCGATTATAGCTTATCTTATTGCATTTTCGGACAAGATGCAATAGATTTGCGGGGAATTTTCATTTTCCATTAAAAACGGACTTTGCTATAACGTTAACTTATGACATCGCCAGCACAAAGTCACACTTTTCGGGAATATTAAAGGCCTTGGCATAGGCGTTCTCCGCAGGCACCCACTCCGCCATGGCGCGCTGGAAGCGGGCCGCGTCGTAACGCTTTTGCAAGCGGCTGCGCTGGGCGGCTGCCTCCGCCTTCAGGTAGATGGCCAGGTCGTAATAGGGCCCCAGGGCGGGGTGCAGGCAATAGCTGCCCTCGATGATGGAGACCGGGGCAAAGGGGATGGCCTTGGGCGGCTGCAGTTGGCCGCTCTGGCAATCGAAGCGCCGCACATAAGCGTGCCGGCCCTCGCGCACGGGGGCGATCACCTCCAGGGTAAAGCGTTCCCGGTCAAAGTTGCCGCCCGCTTGGGCCAGGCGCTCGGGCGTGCGCTGGCCGGGCTGGAGGAAGTAATCATCCGCATGGAACACCCGGCCGCCATAGCGATCCGCCAGGAGGCCGGCCAGGGTGGTTTTGCCAGCGCCGCTCTGGCCGTCGATGGCGATCACGGCCCGGCCTTTATCCCGTATGAGCGCGTCCAGACGCGTAAAAAGCTCGTCTCCCATTTCCGTTTATACCAAGTTCTCCGGATTCAGGCTCGCAAGCTCGGGCGGCACGAAACGGCCGTCCTTACGGATGAGCGTGCCGTCAAAGTAGATCTCGCCACCGCCCATCTCGGGCGTCTGGATGCAGACCAGATCCCAATGGATGGTGGACTTATTGCCGTTGTCGCACTCGTCGTAGCAGCAGCCGGGGGTGAAGTGGAAGCTGCCGGCGATTTTTTCGTCAAAGAGGGTGTCCTTCATGGGGAAGGTGATGTAAGGGTTCACGCCAAGGGCGAATTCACCCACGTAGCGCGCGCCCGCGTCCCGGTCGAACACGGTATTGATGCGGGCGTTGTCGTTGCAGGCCGCCTCCACGATGCGGCCCTCGCTAAAGGTGAGGGCGATGTTCTCATAGGTGAAGCCTTCCATCAGGGAAGGGGTGTTGTAGCGGATGGTGCCCTCGATGCTGCCCTTGACAGGGGCTGTAAAAATCTCCCCGTCGGGGATGTTCATATGCCCGGCGCACTTGATGGCGGGCAGGCCCTTGATGGAAAACCGCAGGTCCGTGCCCGGGCCTGTAATGCGCACCTTGTCCGTGCGCTCCATCAGGGCTTTGAGGGCGTCCATGGCCTTGTCCATTTTGGAATAATCCAAATTGCATACCTTGAAGTAATAGTCCTCAAAGGCGGCTGTGCTCATGGCCGCCTGCTGGGCCATGCCGGGGGTGGGGTAGCGCAGAACGACCCACTTGGTTTTGGGCACGCGGATCTTGCTGTGCACAGGCTCGTTGTAATGGGCTGCCAGGAGGGCCAGCTTCTCTGCGGGCACGTCGCTCATCTCGGAGTTGTTCGCGCCGCCGCGCAGGCCGATGTAGGCCTGCATGGCATCCATCAGCAGGCCGTCCACCCGGGCGCGCAGCATCTGCTGCTCCTTGGTTGCCCCGAGGGCCAGCTCCCGCGTCACATCCGGCCGGTTGTTCCATACGAAGGGCACGGCTCCTGCCTTGTAAGCTTCGCGTACCAGGGCACGCGTTAATTCCTGCACCTCGCCGGTGGCCTCGATCAGCACCCGCTCCCCCGCCTTGAGGTCGCAGGAAAAATGGATCAGGTTATGC
>DHOI01000132.1:5910-6031 GCA_002409725.1 Christensenella sp. UBA5394 | reverse complement strand
GCGTGCAGCAGGGCAAAATAGGCCGCCTCGGTCTTTTTCGAGGTCGGCGCTAGGCCCAAGCTGGCGGCCACGACCTCGGGCAAGGGGGCCAGGCTTTCAAAGGGCTTGGCTTTGGGCGGTA
>DHOI01000132.1:0-5729 GCA_002409725.1 Christensenella sp. UBA5394 | reverse complement strand
GAAGCCCGCAGGCCGGTCGGCCAGGGCTTCCACCCGGTGCTCCACGCCGATGGTCAGCTTGCGGCCGCACACCGGGCAGCGCCCGCCAAGGGCGATGCTCTCTTGAGGCGTAAGCCGCACTCCGCAGGCGCGGTGGCCATCCAAATGATATTTGCCCTCCTCCGGGAAGAATTCCACCGTACCCAAAAGGCCCTCGCCCGTGGCCAGGATGTGCGATAAGCCCGCGTAGCTCAGGGGTCCATCCAATAGATTCGCCTCCCGGCCCAGCTTGGCCGGGGAGTGCGCATCCGAATTGGAAATTAGATTATAGCCATCCAGGCCGCTCACCCGCCAAATCATGGCCGGATCTGCCGAGAGGCCGGTCTCCAGGGCGCGGATATGGGGCGAAAGCTTGCCAAAGCATTCCTCCATGGAGGAANNTCCTGCCGCCGCATACGGGGCAGACGCCCGAAACGGCCTCGGTGTCCTCCGGCTTCAGGCACACCTTGCAGTTCCGGTGGCCGTCGTAGTGGTATTTTCCCTCTTCCGGGAAGAACTCGACCGTGCCGCCGAATTCTTTCGCGCCCTTGTTTTGAAGGGCGCGCGAAATCTCGGAATAGGAGAGGCCGGTGTCGAACAGGTTCGCTTCCCGCGCAAGGTTTTTCGGGGAATGGGCGTCCGAATTCGAGACCAGCGTGAAGCGGTCGAGCGCGGAAAGGCGCCAGTTCATCGGCGGGTCGGACGAAAGCCCGGTCTCGAGCGCGTGGATGCAGCCCGTCAGGTCGCCGAAGCATTCCTCGACGGTGGCGAACCCCGAAAACGCGCCGAAAACGGAAAAATGCGGCGTCCAGATATGGGCGGGAATGAAGATAGCCTCCGGGCAGCAATCAAGGGTGATCTCGAGCAGATCCTCGCTATCCAGCCCCAGGATGGGCCGCCCATCCGAATGGATATTGCCAATGACCTCCAGGCGGCGGGAGAGCGTTTCCGCAGCTTCCAAACTCGGTAGCAGGATGAGGTTATGCACCTTGCGGGTCTTGCCGGCGCGCTTGTAGATGCAGCTGATCTCGCCGGAAATCACGAAGCGGGGTTGCGTGGCCGCGCCCGCAGGGCCATCGGGCAGGCGTTCGCTTTCGCGCAGGGCGTAAAGGCCCGGTTCAGCCTCTTCCAGGCTGCTTTCCAGCTCCTGCCGCCAGGCGTGGTGGGTGAAATCTCCCGTACCCACCAGGGCGATGCCCTTATAGCGCGCCCACAGGTCGAGGTGGGGCGCGTCGCATGCGCGACTGGTGGCCATGGAATATTTGGAATGGATGTGCAAATCGGCGATATACATAGTGTTCTCCCTTGGGAAGGTCTTTTACAAAAATCCGTGTGCATGCGCCAGCGCCGCCATATCTGGCGGCAGGGGGGCCTCGAAATGCAGCCGTTCTCCCGTGAGCGGGTGGGTGATTGAGAGGCCGCTCGCATGCAGGGCCGGGCGGGATATGGCCGGGCTTTCCTCGCCATAAAGCCAATCCCCGGCCAATGGATAGCCCAGAGCAGCCATGTGCAGCCGCAACTGGTGGGATCGGCCCGTGTGGGGGATCAGCCGCAAAAGCGTACAGCCCCTACTCCGTCCCAGCACGACGAATTCCGTGTGCGCGCTTTGCCCATCCGCCCGCACGGCCCGCTTATATCTGGAGCCTTCGGCAAAGCCGATGGCCAGGCGGATGTGTCCCGCCTTTTCCGGCACCTCGCCTACGGCCAGGGCCAGGTATTCTTTTTGAAAGCCATCCGTGTGCAACTGGCGGCGCAAAAGCTCATGCATGTATCCGCTCTTGGCCCAGGTCATCAGGCCTGTAGTGCCCCTATCCAGCCTGCTCACGGGGTGAGCGCCATCCTCCGGCGGGAGGTAGGCAGCGAGGGCGTTTTCCAGCGTCAGTTCGCCGGGGCAGCGGGGGGAGGCGTGCACGGCGAGGCCCGCGGGCTTATCCAGAATGAGGAGATCTTCATCCTCCCAGATGATGGAAAGGGGATAAGCCATCGGCTCCGCCCGGGAAACCGGGTCGTCGCCCACCTCCGCGGTGAGGACATCCCCCGTCGCCGCCCGGGCGGTAGTATAGGCGCGCACGCCGTTGAGGCGGATGCCGGTCTCCCTGCGCTTGAGACGGGCGATAAGGGAATCGGAAAGCCCCAGCTCGCCTTTGAGCAGACTTTCCACGCTGCGGCCCGCCAGCACCGGGCCAATGGCCAATTCCCGCGTGCGCATGGCGCGCCTCCTTTGCATATCAAAAAAGTGGCTGCGCCACTTTTTGCGGTTTCAGGGATCTACTTATAATCCATAGTATTTTACTATACCGCCCCGCTATGCGCAAGCGGCGCCCTGCCAATGGGCAGAGCCTATAAATGCCCAAAAAGGCTTGCGCAGCCAAATTTAGCGAGTATAATAGAAGCAAGGTAATAGAGTGGATATCTGGCGTACCTGCCATTTTCTTCATCGTTTACGGATTATTAAAACCTTATACACATTTTTGCACCCTAAACAGGGTACAATAGAAGCGTCCAAGGGCGTTCGTTCTCAGAGCCATGGATCTACCACTATTAAGGAGGAATTATCGTGAACAAAAAAGTCTCCAAACTCCTCGCCCTGGCGATGGCTTTTGTGCTGGTGCTGAGCATGGCCGGCGTAGCGTTCGCCGAAACGTTCTACACCGCTTCCGGTTATGCCTATGCGACCGACGCGGTCAACGTTCGCTCCGGCCCGGATACCAGCTACAGCGTGCTGGGCTACTTCAGCCGGGGCGACCAGGTGACCGTCACCGGTACCGTCAGCACCGGGTGGACGCAGGTCCGCCTTCCCGGCGGCGTGCTGGGCTATGTGAATAGCAGCTACCTTTCCAGCACCTATCCGTCCGGCAGTTATTATCCCGCCCCCGTACCCAGCGGCACCAACTTTAGGGTGACCACCGCCGCCCTTAACATCCGCACCGGCCCGGGCACCAACTACAGCGTAATCGGCGTTCTCAGGAAGGGTGACCAGGTGACCCGCATCGGCCAGAGCGGCAAGTGGTTCCAGATCGCCTCATCCAACGGCTCCCAAGCCTGGGTATCCTCCAAATACCTCGCCAGCACAGACGGCGGCTACGACTATGTTGAGGATACCGTCTCCACCACCATGTATGCTACCACGGGTGTAAACATCCGCTCCGGCCCCGGCACCAAATATAGCATCGTGGGTGGCCTTAACCGTGGCGACCGCGTGACTAAGATCGGCAAGAGCGGCAACTGGACGAAGATTTCCTGGGGCAGCGGCAGCGCTTATGTTTACAGCAAGTACCTGCAGGGTTCTTGCGTTTCCGGCGGCAGTGGCTCCGGCTGGTATCAGCCCGCCCCCAGCAGCTATACCCGCTATACGACCAGCCTGCTGAATGTACGCACCGGCCCGGATACCAGCTACAGCAGCCTGGGCACCGTTGGCCAGGGCCAGTCCGTGACCTGCGTGGGCACCTCCGGCGACTGGACGAAAATCATTTGGGGCGGCAACTACGGCTATGTTTACACCGCTTATCTTTCCAGCACCTATTACGGCAACGTTTGCCCCGGCGGCAGCGGCTGGTATAACGGCTGGTACTATGGCAGCAACGTACTTTGGGGCAGCGACCAGGTCTACCTGCAGCGCAGCGCGGATCTGTATTCCACCAATAACGCCAGCAGTATCAACTACGTGCGCACTCTTTCGCAGGGCACCCGTGTGACCCTCGTTTCCATAGAGTCCAACGGCTGGGCCAAGGTCATGTATGGCGGCTCCGTGTATTACGTGGCCTCCAGCTCCCTGGCTTATGTAAATTAAAACCTGCGACAACCTATCCTTTTGCGGGAAGCCTAAGGCTTCCCGCTTTGTTTTTATAAGGAAAAACTCCTTGCAGCGCAAGGCCTTTCGCCGCACCGCACGTATCACCGCCAGCGATTAAAGCGCCCTGGAGCCGTGCTCAAGGATGTTTCAGGAGAGCGGCACGGCTCTTATTTTCTGCTTTCCGCACCGCATTCGAGCCGCCACGCGAAACGGATATAAACAAATCATATTTTATTGACAATCGGATCTGTTTCAGGTATAAATAATGAATATATGGTTTTCCGATTATAGCGTTTAACACTATAGGTAAAGCATTCAATTATGTATCAATAATGAAAAGGGGAATGATCGAAATGGAAACCCAACTTAAAAAGCGGTATGGCTTGCTGACGGCCATCGCCATGGTCGTTGGTATCGTGATTGGTTCCGGCGTATTCTTCAAGGCGCCCAAGGTACTCGCCAATACGGGCGGCAGCATGGTAAAAAGCCTGCTCACGGTAGGTATCGTGGGCCTTATCATGATCATCTGCTCCTATGTCTTCTCCATTTTGGCCACGCGCTATGAGAAGGTCAACGGAATTGTGGATTATTCCGAGGTGGCTTTGGGCAAGAAATACGCCTACTACGTAGGCTGGTTCCTTGCCACCCTCTACTACCCCGCCCTCACCGCCTGCCTGGCTTGGGTCAGCGCTCAGTATGCCTGCATCCTCTTTGGCCTACCCGTGGCGGGCAGCGCCCATGTGGCCATCGGCACCTTCTTCCTCGTGGGCAGCTATGTGCTCAACGCCCTCTCCCCCCGCCTGGCCGGTAAGTTCCAGGTCTCCGCCACCATCATCAAGCTGATCCCGCTGGTATTGATGGCCGTGGTAGGCACCATCGCCGGCTTGATCAACGGGCTGACCATCGAAGCCCTCACCACCGCAGATGCGGGCCTCGCGCAAACAGGCGGCGGCATAATGGGGGCTATCGTGGCCTTCGCCTTCGCCTATGAGGGCTGGATCATCGCCACCTCCATCAACGCCGAACTCAAAGACTCCAAGAAAAACCTGCCCAAGGCGCTGGTCATCGGCGCATTCATCGTAGTGCTGGTCTACCTGGGCTACTTCCTGGGCCTCACCGGCTCGCTGAGCGTAGCCGATATCGCCGCAGCCGGGGACGACTTGCCCCGCCAAGCCTTCACCAGCCTCTTTGGCAACGTAGCCGGCACACTGGTGTTCGTAATCATCGTCATCTCCTGCCTGGGTACCACCAACGGCCTGATGCTCGGCTGCTGCCGCGGCCTCTATTGCCTCTCCGTGCGTGGCATGGGCCCCGCGCCCAAAATCTTTTCCCAGGTGGATCCGGAAACCAACATGCCCGTCAACTCCTCCATCTTTGGCCTGCTGATGTGCGGCATCCACTTCCTCTATTGGCAGGTGTGCTTCTTTGAGACCCGCGTGCTGGGCACAGTCAGCCTCCCCCCACTGCTGAGCTGGGAACCCGACGAGCTGCCCATCATCACCCTCTACGCGGCCTACATCCCCATCTTTCTGATGATGATAAAAAAGGAAAAGGACCTAAGCCCCTTCAAGCGCTACGTGATGCCCCTCCTGGGCGTTGTCAGCTGCCTGTTCATGGTGTTCTGCGCCTTCTATGCATATAAGATGGACGCCGTGTATTACCTCATTATCTTCGCCATCGTAATGGTCATCGGCACGTTTTTCGTTAAGCCCAAAAAAGCTGCTTAACCGCCGCGTACATAAACAGTCAAAAAAGGACGCCGGTCAGCAGCCGGCGTCCTTTTCTTTGTAAAATCCTTATTTTTTATTATTCAGCTCCCGCATTATGCCGATAATGTAGGTTAAGGCCGTATCATCCAATTTACGGGCCTGCTCCGTCAACTCCCGCAGCTTTTCCGGGCAAGTGTTGCCCTCATCGA
>DHOI01000067.1:2260-10923 GCA_002409725.1 Christensenella sp. UBA5394 | reverse complement strand
CTCGGCCATGAGGTCTTTCGCCAGACCGATGCTGTCCTTATCCAGCAGACTGTCCCCCACGCCGTAGCCCATGGCCGCGAAGAAAGTATAGGCCATGCCGCCGCCGATGATCAGGGTGTCGCACTTTTTCAAAAGATTCGTGATTACGCCGATCTTATCCGCAACCTTGGCCCCGCCCAGAATAGCCACGAAGGGCCGCGCGGGGTTTTCCAGGGCCTCGCCCATGACACCCAGCTCCTTGCCGATGAGGAAGCCGGCCACGGCGGGCAGGTAAGCGGCCACGCCGGCTGTAGAGGCGTGCGCCCGGTGCACCGTGCCAAAGGCATCGGATACATAGAGCTCAGCCAACGAGGCCAGTTCCTTGGCAAAGGCGGGGTCGTTCTTTTCTTCTTCTTTGTGGTAGCGCAGGTTCTCCAGAAGCAGGATCTCCCCTGCCTTGAGGGCCTGGGCCTTCTCTTGCGCCTCGGGGCCGATGCAGTCGGCCGCGAAATCGATCCGCGTGCCCGGCAAAAGCTTTTTAAGCGCCGCAGCCACGGGTTTGAGGGAGAATTCCGGTTTTGGCTCCCCCTTGGGCCTGCCCAGATGGGAGCAGAGGATGACCTTGGCCCCGTTCTTGAGCAGATACTCGACCGTGGGCAAAGAGGCGACGATACGCTTATCATCCGCCACGGTTCCTTCTGGGGTGAGGGGCACGTTGTAGTCTACCCTTACCAGCACCCGCTTGCCGTTTACGTTTACGTCCTCGATGGTCTTTTTTGCCATAGTGAAAACCTCCGTGCTGAAAATAGTCAAATATACTACAGGCGCCGCCTTGGGAGGAACAACGCCTATTCCCCGATTGTTCTTATTTTATCACGCTTTGGATATATTACAATATCGTTAATTTGAATATCCGGTCCCCCTACCATTATAGACGGTTGGAGGAACCCATGGTATAATCGGGCTATGAAACGGATCCGAGCGCTTTTGCTTTGCATATGCTGTGTTTTGCCGCTCCTTGGCTGTGCCAAGGAGCCGGAGGCCGTGGTGATCGACGTAACCGGCGCTTCCGCCGCCCGCCCCGCCGAAGCCGGCGAAACGCAGGCTCCGGCCAGCAAGGGCAGCCCCAAGGCCGAAATCAAAGATACCGTAGCCTATACCTTCAAAGGCGCGGAAGGCCCCGTGCTCTATGGCGCGCTCGCCTACAAAAATATCGGCAGCGCGCCCCTCACGCTCACCAAGGCCACCTTCAACTTCGCACTCGAGGGCAAAACCGAAGAGGTGGAATTCACCCCCATCTTTGCGGATCAAACCGTGATCCTGCCCGGTGAAACCGGCTACGCTGCGCTCTGGTATCCCCTGGCTGATATCGAACCCGGCGCGGATGTGCGCCTTTCCGCTTCGCTGCAGTGGCAGGTGGCGGCCGAAGCGCGCATCCCCATCGAAGTACAAAACCTGCGCCTGGCCCATAACTACCCCGGCTTCACCACCATGGCGGGCGTGCTCACAGCCGCGGCGGATTGCCCATGCAACCTGATCTACACCGCCTTTTACGATGAAAACGAAAGCCTCTTGGGTGTGTGGTATTTTACCGAAAACGCCCACCTCGTATCGGCCGAACCCAAAGCCTTCACCAGCCATCTAAAAGACTTCCCCCTGGCAGACTTGGCCGAGCGCACGGCACAGATACGCACCTTTGGGGTGGGGATGGAATGATCAAAAAAGCGCCTATATACGGCGCTTTTTAATACCCTCTTATTGGGGCAGGCGCCAAGGCCTGCTATTCTTTTGCCATAAATTCCTCCGCGTAGACCACACGCAGTTCGTTTTCATATACGCCGGCAGCCGCACCCATGGAGAAATGGTCCTCCCGCATGGCGGCGGTCACCTCCTCCGTAATGCCCGCGCAGATCACCTCTACGCAATCGTTGCGATCCGCCTCCCGCAAGGCTTCATAGGCGGCCAGGGCCAGGGCAGGGGTTTCAGCGTAAATACTGTCCAGCAGGCCCACGGGCACGGCTGCGAGGGCCTCGTCAGCCCAAGCCTTGGTCTCTCCATCCCCATCGGCATAGTATACGCCCTTTTTCATCAGCTTGCCTTGCGCCAGCATCTGTCTGTAGAGCGTATCCCCGGGGCTGCCCGCCTTGGTAAAGAGGGCCAGCACCCGCACGGGAGCCTCGTGCGAGGGGTAGGAAAAGAGGGCCTCCCAGGCCAGCTGCGCATTTTGCGCCGGATCCTCCTCAATGGGAGGCGGCGTAGGCGTGGGGCTAGGCGCAGCAGTAGGAAGCGGCGTTGCGGAAGATTCCGCCGTTACGGCCGTTTCACCGGGGGCGCGTAGGAAGGCGAGGGGCTCTCCGGCCATGATCTCCTGGCGGAAGCCCACGATGCAGATCAGCGTCAGCAGGATCAAAATGAGGATCAGGGCGCTGAGGATGATTTTTTTCATGCCGCCTGCCCCTCCTTGGTTTCATAGATGGTAGCCCAGCCTGTTTTAATGAGGCGGCTCTGGACATATCCCAGCGTACCCCAATAATCCACCAGCGTCCAGCCGCCGCTAAGCTCAGCCACCACGGTGATGGTGCTGTCCCTGGCCACCTTGTAGAGACGCTTGGCTTTGGTGCTCGGCTCCTCGTAGAGGTAGACCGTGCCGGAAACGTAATTGCCATCCGGTCTGGATTGCATCACGCCCTCTTCATAGGTGATGTAGCAGCGCTTCACATAGCCCTCGCGGCCGTCGAGGTCGATCTTCACCCACGGATCCCCCTCCTGAAGCACCCGCACCTTAGTATCCTTTTTCAGCTTGCGGATCAGCTTATCGTTGGTGCCGTTACCCGTGCGCATCTGGATGTTGTTCACAGCAATCCAAGCCTCGCGGTAGGGCAGGGGTTTGTTATCGAAGATGTTTTGCTGGAAGGCGTCGTAATCGGCAAATTTCATATCCGTTTTAAGGGAGGCGGTCAGCCCGTTTTTGATGGCCTTGGTCACGACATTCACCGTGGTGCCAGGGCAGGCATGGTAATAGAGCCACTTGGCGTCCTCCACATAGAGGCGCACGCAGCCGTGGGAGCCCGTGTTGCCCAGAGTAGAGAATGGGCCTTTTTTGAGCGCCGTGATCTCGCGCCTGGCGAACATGATGGAGTGGAAGTACACGCCGCCTACGATCTGCGTCCAATAGCGGGCATACTCGCCGCCAAAGGCCGCAAACTTGCCAAAGCGCTCCCGTGCGCCGATTTTCCACTTGCCGCTGGGCGTGGGCGAGGCGGGCTCGCTACCCCGGGGCTCGGTTTTGCCCGAGGTGCAGACCATCCGCCGCACGATGCGGGTATAGTCCCCTGCGTCGTCCTTTTGATAAACGGTGACGACCTGATTCCCCGTATCCAGTTCGATGTAATATTTCTCAGGATCGGTGTTCTTCAATTCATCCCGGGCAAAGGCCAGGGAGGGCGCGAGGGCGCACAGGGCCAGAATAAGCGCAGCGGCGCGCCGGATCAGCCGTTTGGGCATGGACTCCTCCGATTCGACAAAATGAGTTTATTCTTTTTTATTATAGTCTATTTATACGCCACTTGCCAAGAGAAAAGCCCTCTGCCGATTTAAGGCAAAAGGCTTATTTTTCACAGCTCCCTAAGCACCAGGTCGGTCTGGCCCGGGTTATCGCCGGCTTCCAGGCGCAGGACTGCCGGATGGCCGGCGTATTCGGCCCAGATCATATCCTTGAGGCTGGTATTGTGGCCATAGCCGTGGATCACCCGC
The DNA here is from genome assembly GCA_002409725.1 of Christensenella sp. UBA5394. Classification (GTDB taxonomy): domain Bacteria; phylum Bacillota; class Clostridia; order Christensenellales; family CAG-138; genus Pelethousia. The sequence goes on along the minus strand of DHOI01000067.1, from coordinate 7,191 downwards.
AGCCGGTATGCGCCGCCGCGCCGGCGTAGCGTCGCCTCCAGGGCCACGCGGGCCTGGTAAACGTTCTTGCCGTGCAGATCCAGGATGATGACCGCTTCCGTCCTCAACGGATCTGCCCGCAGCCGCGGATGATATATTTGTACGTGCAAAGCTCCCTTAGGCCCATGGGGCCCCTGGCGTGCAGCTTTTGCGTGGAGATGCCCATCTCGCAGCCCAGGCCGAATTCACCCCCGTCCGTAAAGCGGGTGGAGGCGTTTACATACACGGCTGCGCTGTCCACAGCGCGCAAAAAGTGCTCGGCTGCTGCTGCATCTTCGGTGACAATGGCATCGCTGTGGCCCGTGGAGTGGGCGGCAATGTGCGCCAAGGCTTCCCCGGCGCTCCCCACCACCTTCACAGCCAGGATATAATCCAAAAACTCGGTGTCAAAATCCGCAGCCCCGGCCGGCGTGCCCGGGATAAGGGCGGCGGCTTTTTCGCAAAGGCGCAGCTCCACCGGCACTTCGCCCCGGCTGCTCCGCTCTTTTACGAGCCGCTCTTGCAGCCTAGGCAGGAAAGCTGCGGCTATGGCCTCGTGCACCAAACACACCTCCGCCGCGTTGCACACGGAAGGGCGGCTGGTCTTGGCGTTGTAGATGATGTTAAGGGCCATATCCAAATCGGCGGCCGCATCCACGTACACGTGGCAAATGCCGGTGCCGGTCTCGATGCAGGGCACGGTGGCCTGCTCCACGCAGGCGCGGATTAGCCCTGCACCGCCCCGGGGGATCAGCAGGTCGACCAGGCCCTTGGCCTGCATCAGCTCCAGCGAAGAAGCACGGGTGGTATCCTCCACCAATCCCACGGCCTTGGCCGGCAGCCCTGCCTTGCCCAAGCCTTCGCGCAAAGCGTCCGTAATGGCCTTGTTGCTGGCGTAAGCCTCCTTGCCGCCCCGCAGAACGCAAGCGTTGCCGCTTTTTATGCAAAGGGCCGCCGCATCCGCCGTTACATTGGGCCTGCTTTCGTAGATGATGGCGATCACGCCCATGGCTACGCTGGTCTTTTCGATGATAAGCCCGCCCGGCCGCTCCACCCGCTCCAACACCCGGCCCACAGGATCGGGCAGGTGCATAACCTGGGTAATCCCTTCGGCCATGGCCCGGATGCGGCCTTTGCTCAAAGCCAGCCTATCCAGCATCACGTTTCCGATATGCCCCTTGGCCGCCTCCAAATCCTGCGCGTTGGCAGCAAGGATGCTGTCCGTATGTTCTATCAGCACCTTTGCCATGGCAAAAAGGGCCTCGTTCTTTTGCTCCTCGGAGGCGGCGGCCATCGGCCCTTTGGCCTTGGCGGCGGATAGCAGGATATCCCGCGTCCTCATGCCTCGTCTCTCCTTCCTGCAAATAAGGTGCCCACGCCCTTGCCTTCGATAATATCGTATAGAACAGCCGGATCCTGGCCGTTGGCAATCACCATATCCACCCCGGCCGCAGTGGCGCGCTGCGCGGCCGCCAGCTTGGTGGCCATTCCCCCCGTGCCCAGCCCGCTCCCTGCACTGCCGCCCAGGGCCAATATCTCCGGCGTGATCGCCTCCACCCGGGGGATGCGGCATGCGCCCGGATCTGTATGTGGATCACAGGTATAGAGTCCGTCGATATCCGTGAGCAGCACCAGCAGATCCGCCCGTGCCGTTACGGCTACGATGGCGGCCAGGGTGTCGTTATCGCCAATGCCCAGCTCTTCCGTGGCCACGGTGTCGTTCTCGTTGACGATGGGCAGCGCGTCCAGCTCCAGCAGGCGGAAAAGGGTATTCTCCACATGATTCCGCCGCACCTCGTCCTGCACATCCTCGGCGCCGAGCAGGATCTGGGCTACGGTATGATTATATTCGCAAAAGAGCTTGTCGTAGGTATACATCAGCTCGCATTGGCCTACGGCCGCGGCCGCCTGCTTGGTGGGCACATCCTCGGGCCGTTTGGCCAGCTTTAGCTTGCCTACGCCCATGCCGATGGCCCCGGAGCTGACCAATATCACCTGATGCCCCGCGTTCTTCAAATCGCTGAGCACCTTTACCAGCTGCTCCACGTGCCGTATGTTCATCCGCCCCGTGCCATAGGCCAGGGTGGAGGTGCCGACCTTGATGACGATGCGCATGGTCCCCTCCCTCACTTTCTGCCCAAAAGCAGGGTCTTGTCGTATGCCGCGCGCACGGCGCGCATGGCCGCCGCCCTTAGGCCCCCTTCTTCCAAGGCCTGCACTCCCTCGATGGTGGAGCCGCCCGGGCTGCAAACCCCATCCTTGAGCGCCGCCGTATGCTCGCCGCTTTCCAGGGCCATTTTAGCCGCGCCCAAAAGCGCCTGCGCCGCATACTGCCGGGCTTTTGGGCGCGGCACGCCGCAGGCCACAGCCCCATCGGCCAGGGCTTCTAAATAAACATAGGCAAAGGCCGGGCCGCAGCCGCTCACGCAGCCGCCCGCGTCTAAAAGGCCTTCTTCCACCTCGTCGAAGCGACCTGAGGCGGATAGGGCTTCGAGCAGGCTATCGATTTCGCCCCGTTCTACCCCTGCACAGCAAAGCAGCGTCATGCTCTCGCCTACCAGGGCTGCGGTGTTGGGCATGATGCGCACAACGGGGTAATCCCCCCCCGCCATCTCGCGCAAACGGGCCATGGAAATGCCCGCAGCCATGCTCACCAGCACAAAGCGGTCTTGCCGCGCTGCCAAAATGGGGCGCAGAGGCTGCAGCATACCTTCCATCATATGCGGCTTCACTGCGAGAAAAAGATAGGTGCACGCCTTGGCGGCCCGCTCGTTATCCCCCGCCCGGCAGCCCAGCTCTTTGGCCAACGCCTCCGCCTTTTGCGGGGTGCGGTTGCATAGGAGCACCTCGCCGGGCTCCGCCTTTTGGCAGAGCGCGCGGGCGATGGCCCCGCCCATGTTGCCGCAGCCGATGAATCCATATCGTGCCATATCCATGCCCTCCCGGATGGTATTGATCGAATTGATTTTATTCAGTATAACAAGATCGTTTGCGCTTGTCTATTGCGGCCGCAAGATAAAAGGACGCCCCGGAAATCGCTCGATCTTCGGGGCTGGATGTTTGCATGGCGGTCGCGCGTTCCCAGCCTTACAGCAGGTCGAAATATTCGCCCCGTTTATAGTCGTAGATGGCGCCGCTGGAGAATTTATCGATGTTCTCAAGCACCTTGCCCGTGCCGATGGCCACGCAGGAGATGGGATCCTCGGCGATGTAGCAGGGCACCTTGGTATGCTCGGCCAGGAATTTATCCATACCGTAGAGCAGCGCGCCGCCGCCGGTGAGGCAGATGCCGTTTTCTGTGATATCGCTGGCCAGCTCCGGGGGTGTACGCTCGAACAGGTTGCGCACGCTTTCGAGGATGCTTTGCAGGGGCTCCTCGATGGCGTCGATCATTTCATTGGAGCCGACCACCAGCGCCTGGGGCAGGCCGGAGATCAGGTTGCGGCCCTTGACGTCGATAAAAAGCTGTTCCTTGCGGGGGTAGGCCGAGCCGATGCGAATTTTCATTTCTTCCGCCGTGCGCTCACCGATCAGCAGGTTATGCTTTTTGCGCATATAGCGCACGATGGCGTCGTCGAATTTATCGCCAGCCACCTTGATGGAATCCGAAAGCACGGCCCCGCCCAAGGAGAGGATAGCCACATCGCTGGTGCCGCCGCCGATATCCAAAATCATGTTGCCCCGGGGCGCCGCGATATCGATGCCCGCGCCCACAGCCGCGGCAATGGGTTCTTCGATCAAATACGTATGGCGCGCGCCCGCCTCTTCGGTGGCGTCGATCACGGAGCGCTTTTCCACCTCCGTTACCCCGCTGGGCACGCAGACCACCACCCGGGGCTTGAAGAAGATGCGCCGGCCCACCACCTTGCGCAGGAAGTGATTGAGCAAGCGCTCGGTGATATCGTAATTGGAGATCACGCCGTCTCGCAGGGGGCGCAGGGCCACGATATTGCCTGGCGTACGGCCCAGCATGCGCCGCGCCTCCTCGCCGATGGCCAGGATCTTGCCCGTAATCTTTTCCACGGCCACCACCGAAGGTTCCCGCAGCACGATGCCCTTGCCCCGCACGTAAACCAATACGCTGGCGGTGCCCAGGTCTATGCCTACGTCGTTGAACTCAAACAAACCCATATGTTGCCAAACCTCCAACGGCCCCGTGGGGCCCTTCCATCTTACTTATTGCCTTTGATGATATATACATGACATATCAAGTTATTCTATCATTTTACCATGCCCACCACAAGAGCCATGTGTCGAAATTTCGGGCAAAGTATAAAACAAACTGTAAAATATCATATAAAGTTATGACATGTTTTCCCGTGCCTTGCCTTTCCGCCTCCGGATGGATTATAATACATAGTGGATTTAAATTTGCCCCAGGAGGCTGCCTTGAAGCGTACCATAGCCCTTTCCAAAGCCCGTATTTTGGCGTTGACCCTCGCGGCCATGCTTTTGTGTTCTGCCTGCTCCGCACCGGCAGAGCCCGTATCCATCCCCACGCCCGAGCCTTCCGGCCTGCCCAGCCCCACGCCCAGCGCCCCGCCGTCCTCGCCCTCCGCTACAGCCACGCCCTCGCCCACCGGCGATGCGGACGCCTACGGCCCGGATGAGCTCAACGGCATCGCAGGGCCGGACGACGTGCTGCCCATGCACGAATCCTACGAAGAAGTCAAGGCCCTCAACAGCGACGTGATCGGCTGGATCACCATCGGCGGCACCGTCATCGACTACCCCGTCGTACGCGCCGCGGATAATGATTATTACCTAGGCCGTGATGTAGAAAAGCGCAAAAGCGCCTATGGGGCCATCTTCATGGATTTCCGCAACGCGGACCCGACCCAGCAGAAGCATATCATCCTCTATGGGCATAACATGAAGAATGGCACCATGTTCCACGACCTGATGAACTACAA
>DHOI01000067.1:0-2009 GCA_002409725.1 Christensenella sp. UBA5394 | reverse complement strand
GTGGATACCCGCTGGGAGATTTTCCTAGCATATATCATCATGCCTAACACCGTATACCATATCTATACCGGCTTTACGGACGATCAGCAATTTGCCGATGTGATGAACCAAACCATCGAATACGCCAAAACCGTAAAGCCCTCCAATGTGGATACCTCTGTCACCATCAAGCCCAGCGACCAGGTCATTACCCTTTCCACCTGTACCTACGAATACGACGGCTCCTTCTTCGCCGTGATGGCCCGCCGGGTGAAGTGACCCGCAGACACCCTATGAATGCAACTCGGCCCCGCGCTTGCTTATGGCGCAGGGCCGTTGTTTATTTGGGGTATTCTATGCGATCAATCCGGTATGCCGTCACCATCAATATCCACATAGGGCGGCAGGGGCATTTGGGTGCCATCCATGTTGGGCGCGCCGGATACGCCATAGATCTCCTTACCCACCAGGCATTTGCTAGTGCGTTCATATTCTACCAGCTTGCTCAAAAAGACCCGGAGCTTATCCGGCCGCCGTATGTTCTTAAGCTCGAAGGTGCTGTGGGTGCGGTCGGCGCTGTAGAGGGTGATGGTGCCCACGCCCAGTAGCTTTTGGCCCAGGGTGCAGCTGGACTTTATATCCAGTACCCGGTATAGCAGCAGCTCATCCACCTCTGTTTTGAAGAAACCCTTTTTGCAGGTGAGCCGATCCCGGTCCACCCGGTATGCGGTGAAGCTGATCGGCAAGCCCAGGATGCGTTTGCGGTCCTTCCAAAGGAGCTCCGCCTGTTCGAATTGATCCAAAGGATCCATCTTTTCCATATGCGTCTTCCCTTCCTTGCCCAATAATAGTTTTTATTATACTACGCGCATCGTTTCACCACAAGCCCGGCTGCCGCCTTCCGCGCAAACATATTCGGTCAAAAAATTGTACAACCCCCTTGCAAAGCCGCCTGAAATATTGTATGATATCAAGGCTGTCGGAACGCATCGCGTTCCTATCACGCGCCTTGGAGAGATGGCCGAGCTGGTCGAAGGCGCACGACTGGAAATCGTGTATACCTCATAAGGGTATCGAGGGTTCGAATCCCTCTCTCTCCGCCACGAAAGCCCCTAACTTAGGGGCTTTTTCATTTCTCTTGCTTAGGACTGCTACGATATCTCCGCCTTGCTTTCGAGAGGCCCGTACTTACCGTACCGCTGCTGTTATGCACCTTTTAGCGAAAGTGATAATAATATAGAACAACCCCTAGGAAAGGAGGTTATGGGAATGTCCAAGACTAATGCTTACAGGATGTCTCAATGCGGTACACAGTGTTGTTGCCCACTGACATATTGGGACCAAGAGCAGACGCAACTACAGGAACAGCTTCAAGCGCAGGGGCAGGATCAAGATCAAACCCTGAGGACAATTGTAAGAGATATTGGTAACAATACGTTTAACATTACAATAGATAACGAGAATATCCTTGTAGCCGTGCTCGTGCTAGTAGAAGTGCTGCTGGGGGGCGACCCCGATGTGAGCGCTTTGCGCACCTACCTTGAACAGCGTGCAAATCAAAACACGCAGAATACTCAAGCCTAACCGCAAAGAGAGCTCAACCTGCGCAAAACCGCCATGAGTTTTCGATATATTTGCCAATACATTGTAATTCCAGAGTGGGCTTATGCCCACTCTTTTATACCTTAATAGGGGCTTAGAAGGGTAGTCTTTATACTGTACCCAAGAAAAGTGACCCAAAATGCTGATGCATAAGTTATAATGGGAGCAGTATATGACCAGTAGATGCTGAGCATCCAAGCCGGCTTCGACCCCGTTGTTATCAGGAGCGACGCTCTATACGCTAGCGATTCAGTTATATAAAGATTATTGGATTTTGGCGAATTTTAAATGATAGCCAAGCTTTGCCGCCACGCTCCCGCGCGGACTTTCGCTATTATGTGGAGCGCCTTGCGCGGCGCACCACATAAAGGCCCCCATGGCTTTAATCCCAATCCAGCGCCTGCAAAAGCGCCTCGCGGCGGCCTGTA
>DHOI01000077.1:11446-15702 GCA_002409725.1 Christensenella sp. UBA5394 | reverse complement strand
CGGCTTCGGCGGCAAGGAGGATGTGACCGTGCAGCACCACGCGGCCCTTTGCGCCCTCTTGACCAAGCGACCCGTAAAGTGCAAGCTCACGCGGGCGGAGAGCCTGATCATCCACCCCAAGCGCCACCCTATGGATATGGAATTCACCCTGGGCTGCGATGAAAACGGCATCATCCAGGGCGTGAAGGCCAAGGTGGTGGCGGATACCGGCGCTTACGCCAGCCTGGGCGGCCCCGTGCTCGAACGGGCCTGCACCCACGCGGCCGGCCCATATAATTACCAAAATTTCGAGATAGACGGCTATGCCTGGTATACCAACAACCCGCCCGCTGGGGCCTTCCGCGGCTTTGGCGTAACGCAGACCTGCTTCGCCATCGAAAGCCTTCTGAACCAGGCGGCGGAGCTGGTGGGCATTTCCGGCTGGGAGATTCGCTACCGCAACGCCATCCGCCCCGGCCAAACCCTGCCCAATGGCCAGATCGTAGATGAATCCACCGGGCTTGTGGAGACCCTGGAAGCCATAAAGGAACAATACGAAAGCGCCAAATACGCCGGCATTGCCTGCGCCATGAAGAACGCGGGCGTGGGCGTGGGCATCCCGGATACGGGCCGCGTGCGCCTCTTGATTCACGACGGCAAGCTGGAGATCCACAGCGGCGCAAGCTGCATCGGCCAGGGCCTGGGCACGGTGTTGATTCAGATGGTGGCCGAGGCCACGGGCCTTGAGCGGGGGCAGATCGAATACATGCACGCCAATACCTTTACAGGCCCGGATTCCGGCACCACCTCCGGCTCCCGCCAAACCCTCATCACCGGCGAAGCGGCCCGCAGGGCCTGCCTCATCTTTAACGATGCGCGTCATGGCCGCACCTTGGAGCAGATGGAGGGCGAGGAATACTATGGCCATTACCTGGCCCGCACCGATCCTTTGGGCAGTAGCAAGCCTAACCCCGTGAGCCACGTGGCCTACGGCTACGCCACGCAGGTGGCCATCCTCGGTGAGGACGGCAAGCTCGAAAAGTTGATTGCTGCCCACGACGTTGGCCGGGCTGTCAACCCCACCTCCGTGGAGGGGCAGATCGAGGGCGGCGTAGTGATGAGCATGGGCTATGCCCTTACGGAAAGCTACCCTGTGACGGATTGCGTTCCCACGGCAAAATATGGTACACTGGGCCTGCTTAAGGCGGATATGATCCCGGAGATACAGCCTGTTATCGTAGAAAAGCCCGGCCTCAACCTGGCCTATGGGGCCATCGGCCTGGGGGAGATCACCTCCATCCCCACGGCCCCCGCCATTGCCGATGCGTACCGTAAGCTGGACGGCCAATGGCGTTACGAACTGCCCCTGGCGAATACCCCCTACTCCCGCAATAAGAAATGAGGTAACCTATGCAAGAGCTGAACCACTATATCGACCACACCCTGCTCAAAGCCGAGGCCACCCCCGCCCAGATCGAAAAACTCTGCGCCGAGGCCCTGGAATACCATTTCGCCAGCGTGTGTGTGAATACCTGCTACGTACCCCTCTGCGCCCGCCTGCTTGCGGCTAGCGACGTGGCCGTGTGCTGCGTGGTGGGCTTCCCCCTGGGGGCCATGCTCACCGAGGGTAAGGCCGTCGAGACCCGCCTGGCCGTGGCCGCCGGCGCACAAGAGGTGGACATGGTCATCAACGTAGGCATGGCCAAGGCCGGGGATTGGGCTTACATCGAGCAGGATATCCGCGCCGTGGTGGAAGCCGCCGGCGCCGCGCACGTGAAGGTAATCCTCGAGTGCTGCCTGCTCACGGATGAAGAAAAGGAACGCGCCTGCGCCGCTGCCAAGGCGGCCGGGGCCGCGTTTGTCAAAACCAGCACCGGCTTTTCTACCGGCGGCGCTACCGTGGCCGATGTGGCCCTCATGCGCCGCGCCGTGGGCCCCGAAATGGGCGTAAAGGCCGCGGGCGGCGTGCGCACCAGGCAGGACGCCCTGGCCATGATCGAAGCCGGCGCGGATCGCCTGGGCGCTTCCGCCGGGATTGCGATCGTGAAGGGGTAAGGGAAAAGCAAGCAGAATAGCGAAATATATAAAACATAGGGGCGATGCATTGTGGATGCGCCGCCCTTTGACATTTTGCATGGGTTCCAATGCTTATAGGATCGTTTGCCCGTTGATGATGATGCGGAACCTTAGCCCCAGCCGCTCGGCCGCGCGACGGCAGAGCTTCATGCGGGCGATGAAGATCTCGAAATATTCTATTACCGAGCAGACCTCTGTATCGATGGCTAGCGTGAGGGTGATGATGCCCTCGTCCAGGTGCAGCTCCAGTTCGCTTTGCTGCACGGACCAGTTCACCCGGTCGTGGATATCAAAGGTATCGCGCTGCTTGTTGCGCACGCGGGTGCGGCGCACGTCAGTTTTATCGGCCAGGATGAGGGCTGCGGCAATGTCGCTTACCGGCTCCGCGGTGCCCTCGTCGTGGTTGCCGATGGCGCAGATGACCTCCGCGCTCTCGGCCGGATCCATACCCAGGTTATCCAACAGGCGAAAGGCCATGATGGCCCCGCTCTGGGCATGCTCTGCGCGGTTGACGATGTTGCCAATATCGTGCAGATACCCGGCGATCTCCGCCAAGTCCGCCTGGCGTTGATCTTTGCCCAATTCCAGCAGGATGCGCCGGGCCTCTGCGGCCACCTTGCCCACATGGGCCAGGCTGTGTTCCGTATAGCCCAGGGTCAGCAGGCTTTCATCGGCTTTCTGGATATAGGCGCCGATGGCGGGGTCGTTTCGAACTTGCTCCGGTGTGATCATATAATTTCCCCCCTAACCCGGGGCTTGGCGTAACGCTCCACCTCGGCGTAGGCTTTTTCGATATCGATGGTGGCGAATGCCGTATCCTCATAGAGGATGCGGCCCATATTACAACGCCTCCAGGAAGGCGGTCATCAGCCTTTGAAATTTTGCGCCCGCCGCATTGGCCGCATCCACAACAGCCTGGCCGGAGAGCGGCTCATCCACCATGCCGGCGGCCATGTTGGTCACCAGGGAAACGCCCAGGATGCGCATGCCGCAATGGTTGGCCGCGATCGCCTCCGGTACGGTGCTCATGCCCACGGCGTCGCCCCCCAAGGCGCGGATGGCCCGGATCTCCGCCGGGGTCTCATATTGCGGGCCCGGCATATAGAAATATACGCCCTCGGCCACATCCTCGCCCAAGCCTTCGGCTACCTGCCGGAATTTCGCCCGCAGGCCCGGATCGAATACATAGGTCATATCCGGGAAGCGGGGGCCGAATTCTTCAAGATTGGGCCCCATCAGGGGGCTGCCAAGGGAGAACTTGATGTAATCTTTGATCAGCATCAGCTTGCCGCCCACATAATCCGGGTTTACGCCCCCGGCGGCGTTGGTTACGACGAGGGTTTCGATGCCCAGCAGCCGCGCTACCCGCACTGGGTAGGCCACCTCCTCCATGGCGTGGCCCTCGTAGGGATGGAGGCGTCCCTGCATCAGCAGGGCGCGCTTGCCGCCCAGGATACCCGCCACGAAACGGCCCGCGTGGCCCATAGCCGTGCTTCTCTTGAAATAAGGTATCTCCCCATAAGGGATATAGACGGGGCTTTGCACCTGTTCCGCCAAGCCGCCTAGGCCGCTACCCAGAATGAGCAGCACCTCCGGTATAAAGCCACCTAAGGCATTTTGAATATAGTCCGCGCTTTGGCGGTATTGCGCCATGGTAAACATGCATGCGCTCCTTTCTATCCGATTCCTTTTTATCATATAATATTTGCCCTGCCATTGCCATGCCCAGTATGTAAAAACGAGGTAAAAAGAAGCATGCCTTGCGGCCAGCCGCGTTTCGTGGGATAATAAAAAATAGCAAAGCAGCTTTATTTTCAGGTAACGGAGGACGTTCCATGAGCACCGTCCGAGACGCTTCCCTGGCCCCGCTGGGCCGCCGGTGTATCCAATGGGCGCGGGAATTCATGCCCGTGCTGACCGGCATCGAGGCGGATTTCCAAAAAGCTAAGCCTTTCGAGGGCCTGCGTATCGCCATGTGCGTGCATATGGAGGCAAAAACCGCCTATCTGGCGCTGGTGCTGCGCGCGGGCGGGGCCGAGGTGCGCATCACCGGCAGCGACCCCCTCTCCACCAAGGATGATATTTGCGCCGCCCTGGATGCCGATGGCATAGAGGTGCACGGCTGGTTCGGAGCCACGGAGGATGAATACCGCGAACATCTGCGCCGTACGCTGGAATTTTGCCCGCATATCATCATCGAT
>DHOI01000077.1:10287-11217 GCA_002409725.1 Christensenella sp. UBA5394 | reverse complement strand
GCGAGGAAACCACCACCGGCGTGCGCCGCCTGCGGAGCCTGGCCGCAAACGGCAAGCTACACTTCCCCATGCTGGATGTAAACGATGCGGATTCCAAGCGCCTCTTCGATAACCGCCACGGCACGGGCCAATCCGTATGGAATGCGGTGATGTGCGCCACCAACAATATGATCACCGGCCGCACGGTAGTGGTGGCCGGCTACGGCTTCTGCGGCAGCGGCATCGCCCAGCGGGCCAAGGGCCTGGGGGCCAATGTGATCGTGACCGAGGTCAACCCCCATCGCGCCCTGGAGGCGGCGATGGACGGTCACCGTGTGCTGACGATGGACGAGGCGGCCTCCCTGGGCGATATCTTCATCACCGCCACAGGCTGCAAGGACGTGATTTGCAGCCGCCATTTTGAAAAGATGAAGCACAACGCCATATTGGCCAACGCGGGCCATTTCGATGTGGAAGTAAGCAAGGAGGATTTGCGGACCATGGCCGTATCCATCAAAAACCGCAAGCCCTTTATCGATGGCTACGTGCTAGCCGATGGCCGCATCCTCAACCTGATGGCGGATGGGCGGCCGGTCAATACCGTGGCGGGCAACGGCCCCCCGGCGGATATCATGGATATGTCCTTTGCGCTGCAAGCGCTTTGCGCGCAATACCTGGCCCAAGAAGGCAGGGCTTTGCGCCCCGGCTTGCACAACGTGCCCGCAGAGATCGACGAGGTCGTGGCCCTGCGCAAGGTAGCGGCCATGGGCCTCTGCCTAGATCGGCTTACGCTGGCGCAGGAAGAATACCTCAAAGGGGGATTTTAGCTATGATGCGCTTTTTGAGATTCGCCCTGGGTGTGCGCTTTGCGCCCCGGGAGGGCGAGGTGGACGAGGCCCTCGCCAAGGCCAGCATGGAGGCGCTACTGAAGGCCCTTAGCGCCAAGGAGCT
>DHOI01000077.1:0-9974 GCA_002409725.1 Christensenella sp. UBA5394 | reverse complement strand
CCCTTCATCGAAAATAACCGCGTGGCGCATTTGATCGACAGCCTGCGCTACTATGGTAAGGTAGGTACGGATGGTACCCTAAGCGGCGGCGAAGGCTGCTTTGGCCTGGTCTGCTCGTAAGCTATGGAGGAAATGCCTGTGAAGAAAACCGTTACCCTTTATAACGTGATCATCCCCGTGTGGCTGCTGTTCATCTTCCCGCCCGTTTGGCCCATCGTGCTGGCCGGAAATTTCGGCATCGACTCTTTGGTGCTCTACCTCGGCATGCGGCGGCTGGGCATCGAGGATAAAAAGGCTTTCTACAAAAAGCACATCCTCAAAATCTGGGGGTGCGGCTTCCTGGGCGACCTGCCCGGGGTGCTTTTGCTGCTGCTGACGGCGTGGATGACGGACTGGGCCCGCGCCTTGCCATTAAGCGAGGCCGCCCGCAAAACAGTCGGCACATTCATTTACGATAATCTGACCAGCCCCGTGATGTTCGACCCCTTTTCCAGCGTGTGGGCCGTGCTTTGGATCACGGCTGCGATTGCCCTTTCGGCCTTTTGCCTCTACCAACTAAATTATAAGCTGTGCTACCGCAAAACCGATCTGGAGGACGCGCAAAAGAAACGCTTGTCCCTCTTGATGGCGCTGGTCACCGCGCCCTGGCTGTTCTACCTGCCGACGAAGTGGTTTTATTATTAAACTTCGCCAATATCTGCGATCGCATCCCCTTCGAAGGTGAATTCATAGAGGCGGGCGCTTTGTAGGCGCTCGCCTTCTTCGGCGATGAGGCCAAGGAGCGTGCCCTTTTCATCCGACAAAGGGGGACGGCATTGGTCAAAATTTCCCAGGAAATCTTTTATTTCGTCAAAATCCAAATCCTGACGCAGGGTGGGGGTGAGGTAGCCCAGGGCCTCCTCTCGAAAGCCCTCGCGCACGGCTTCGCAAAAGGCGGTGGAGAGGGCGGGGCCGGCGGCAGGGCGGGCATAGGAGCGGGTGAAAAAGCCCGTTTCGGGCGGGCCTGCCTGGAAGGCCCCGGCGGAGTAGCTATAGAGCGTGCGCACCTCGTGGCCCATGCGGGTGCCCAACGGGTCGATGGTGCAAACGCCGGTTTCTTCCAGCGAAATGTGGGCGGCAGCAATCTCGAGGGCGGCGTTGAGGTCACTATCGAGCATTAAAAGGCGCTCTCCGGCCTCGCTTACGGTGCGCACGGCCGCGAACTGGCGGCCACCGGCCGTATAAACGGCCAGCGCGCCGTAGCTGCCCTGGCCCAGCGAGAGGCCTGTGCGGGGCCTGCCGCCATCCTCGATACAAAGGCGCAGGCCATCCTCCTGATAGAGGGTGAGGGTGCGGCGGCGGTTGCCCACGGAATAGCTTAGCTGATCCAGTGTACGGGGAAATTGCGCGCCCCGGCGCTCCGCAGCGCGGCCCGTGTGCAGGCAAAGCTCGTAGACCCCGCCGGGCCAGGTGCAGATGGAAACATCGGCAGCGGGCAGGCCTGCGAGCATGCCTTCCTCCAGGCGCAGCTTGCGGGTCACGGGCCAGCGGGGCGGCTCGGCGCTTAGGGGGATGGCGCAGATATAATAATCCCCTGTATCGCTGGCAGGCATGGCCACATGGGCGCCCTCGGCGCATTCGCCCAGAAGCTGCCCATTTACCTCAATGAGGGCGGTGCAATCCGCACGGATGATGATCAGCGGCACAGGCGAATGATACATGGCACGTCTCTCCTTTTGCTGGGCGCATTTATCCATTATGGAATATATGCGGCACACGGCCTAAATATTTGCAATGCGGGGCGGTGTTGCGTTATAATAGTTGGAAACTCTGAATGCGACGAGGAGGTTTTTCCATGGTCAGGCTGTGTGAGGTTTCCAAAGACCCGGCAAAGTACGCGGGGCCGATTGAGGTGGCGGGCTGGGTACGCACCGTGCGGGACAGCAAGGCAGTCGGCTTTATCGAGCTGGCGGACGGAAGCTGCTTCAAGAACGTACAGGTGGTTTACGAGCAGGATGATCTGCCGCAGGAGATCAAGCGACAGCTTACAACTGGCTGCGCCATCCGCGTGCAGGGCACGTTGGAGGTGACCCCTGAGGCCAAGCAGCCCTTTGAGATCAAGGCTGCCTCCATCGCCATCGAGGGGACTTGCGAGAGCGACTACCCCTTGCAGAAAAAACGGCATACGCTGGAATATATGCGCTCTATCCAGCACCTTCGGCCCAGGGCGAATATCTTCCAGGCCACCTTCCGGGTGCGCTCGGTGGTAGCCCAAGCCATCCATCGCTTTTTCGATGAAAAGGGCTTTATCTATGTGCATACCCCCATCCTCACCGGCAGCGATTGCGAGGGCGCGGGCGAAATGTTCCAGGTGACCACGCTGAACCTGGGCGATCCGCCCCGTACGGAAGATGGCAAGGTGGATTGCAGCCAGGATTTCTTCGGCAGGAGCGCCAACCTCACGGTTTCCGGCCAGCTCTATGGCGAGGCCTATGCCCTGGCCTTCCGCGATATCTATACCTTCGGCCCCACCTTCCGCGCGGAGAATAGCTACACCGCCCGCCACGCGGCGGAATTTTGGATGATCGAGCCGGAGATGGCGTTCTGCGACCTGGCCGGCAATCTGGAGATCGCCGAGGCGATGGTCAAGGCCGTGATCCGCTCCGTCATGGAGCGCTGCCCCGATGAGCTGGCCTTTTTCAACGAATTTGTGGATAAGGGCCTGATCGCGCGCCTTGAAAACGTGGTGGGCAGCGAGTTTCAGCGCATCACCTACACCGAGGCTGTGGAGCAGCTGCAAAAGAGCGGTGCCCAATTCAAATACCCGGTGGAATGGGGTTGCGACCTGCAAACCGAACACGAAAGGTACCTCACCGAGCAGGTATACAACAAGCCCGTGTTCGTCACCGATTACCCCAAAGATATAAAGGCCTTTTATATGCGCCTCAACGACGACGGTAAAACCGTGGCCGCGGCGGATCTCTTGGTGCCCGGCGTGGGCGAGATCATCGGCGGCAGCCAGCGCGAGGAGCGGCTCGACGTGCTGCAAAGGCGTATTGAGGAGACCGGCATGGATCTGGCGGATTACGATTGGTATCTCGACCTGCGCAAATACGGTGGCGTGAAGCACGCGGGCTTTGGCCTGGGCTTTGAGCGCATCATCATGTACGTAACGGGCATGGCCAACATCCGCGACGTGCTGCCCTTCCCCCGCACGGCCGGCAGCATGGAGATGTAAGGCCACATAACTTTCCTAAAAAACGCATAAGGATATATACCCTCCATCGGCAGGAGAACAAACCAAAGCGATGAAACGTTGCTTTGGTTTTTGTTTTGGCGTATGCATTCATTAAAGCCGGGAAATAATAGCGGTAAATCCAAATTAAGGGGGATGTAACCATATGCGACAACAGGAAAGCCATGCGGGCTGGAGCAGGGCGGAGGAAAACCTCCTCTTTGCGCAGATAGAAACGGGCCGGGCGGAGAACCTGCCGCTCAAGACCGTATTCGAGCGGGTGGCAGCGGCCACGGGCCGCAAGCCCAACAGCGTGCGCAATTATTATTACGCCCGCGTCAAAGAACAGGATCTAAAGGATAAGGCTCTGCATGTGGGCGCTTTTGTGCCTTTCGACGAGGGGGAGATCCGCGCCCTTTTGCGCACGGTATTGAGCGCCCAGGCCAACGGCATCTCCGTGCGTGCCTGCACACTGAGCATGGGTGAAGGGGACAACAAGGCCATGCTTCGCTATCAGAACAAATACCGCTCTCTTTTGAAGACCCGGCCCCAGCTGGTAAAGGAAGTAGCTACGGAGCTCGAGCGGGAGGGCGTTGCCTTCGACCCGTATTCCGCCACGCGCCCCAGCCGGGCGGGCCGGCCCCGCAAGGGCGAGGCGGCCGTGGAGGCGGGCGAGCTGGGCCATGCCCTTTCGCAGGTTGCGGGGGTGGATAGCGGTGCGCTTCTATCGGAACTGTATGCGCTATCAGTCGCCGCCAGGGGCCTTAGCCGCAGCGAGCAAGAGGGCGCTGCCCTGCGCGAAGCAAACGCCACCCTGCGTGAACGTGTGCGCAAGCAGGACGCCGAGCTTAACGCCCAGCAGGAGCGCTTCCGGACGCTCTTGGGCATGTATCGGCGGCTGTTAGGTGTGAATCGCGAATTCCTCGGTATGAGCAACATCGCGGGTATGAGCGCCCTCTCGGGCTATGTGCGCGACCTCACGCATTCCGTGGCGGATTGCGAAGCCGTGATGCGGGAGTATAACGCCTAAGATATCCTGTGCAGCCGTCCTATGCTATAATGGATGCATATCATGCAAAGGACGGCATACCCATGGACGATCTCTTTAGCGCGCAAGCCAAACGCAGCGCCCCGCTGGCCGACCGCATGCGGCCCCGCACCCTGAATGAATTCATCGGCCAGGACCATATTGTGGGGCCGGGGCGGCTTTTGCGTCGGGCTATCGAAACGGATTCACTGCAATCCTCCATCTTCTTTGGCCCGCCGGGCTGCGGCAAAACCACCCTGGCGGCCATTGTGGCCGGCAGCACACACTCGGATTTCGTGAAGATGAATGCGGTGACCGCCGGGGTGAAGGAGCTTCGAGAGGTGTTGGAGCAGGCGCAGAGCAGTCTCAAGCTGTATGGCCGGGCGACCTACCTTTTGCTCGATGAGTGCCACCGCTGGAGCAAGACCCAGAGCGACGCCCTGCTGCCCGCCCTGGAGGCAGGGGTGGTGCGCTTCATTGGCTCCACCACGGAAAACCCCATGGTCTCCATGACCGGGGCCATCGTCAGCCGCTGCCGCCTGTTCCAGTTTTACCCCCTCTCGATGGAGGATGTGAAGCGCAGCGTACTGGCGGCCCTGGCGGATGCGGAGCGGGGCCTGGGCAACTATAAAACCAAGGTGGATGAAGAGGCGCTCGACCACATCGCCCGCGTGGCCAATGGCGATGCGCGCACGGCCCTCAACGCCATCGAGCTGGCCGTACTTACCACCAAGCCCGAGCAGGGAGTGATCCACATCACCGCCGAGGTGGCTGCCGAGAGCATCCAGCAAAAGGTGATGAAGTGCGACGACCAGCAGTTTTACGATATGCTCTCCGCATTTTGCAAAAGCCTTCGGGGCGGGGATAGCGACGCAGCCATCGCCTGGTTCGCCAGGCTCATCTATGCCGGGGTGGATCCGCGCATCATATGCCGCAGGCTGATCGCCCACGCTTCGGAAGATATCGGCCTCGCGAACCCGCAGGCCATGGTGCAGGCTGTGGCTGCGGCGCAGGCGCTGGAATTCATCGGCCTGCCCGAGGCCAGGCTCTCCATCATCCAGGCCATCATCTTTTTGTGCGAAAGCCCCAAGTCCAATTCCGTGGTCATGGCGCTGGGCGCGGCCTTTAAGGATGCGGAGCAGATCCCGGACCAGCCCGTGCCCATCCATCTTAGGGATACCGCCTTTTACGGGGCGGACAAGCTGGGCCACGGTAAAGGCTACAAATACCCCCACGACTACCCGGGCCACGTGGTGGCCCAGGAGTATATGCCCCCCAGCGTGAAGGGCCGTAAGTACTACGTGCCAGGCGAGCTGGGGAACGAAGCCAAGATACGGCAGAACCATATAGCAAGCGGCAAGCTGGAACCATCGGAGTAGCAGAGGAAATTCGGCGGCGGGAGACGCCGCCGAACCCACCGCTGCTATGGGCCGAGAACCCCATCAACCAAGGAAAGCTGGAAACATGATCGAACAGGCATTGGCCCGGCGGGTGCTGGAGGCCGCGCTGGAAACAGGCGGCGATTTTTCGGAATTATTTATGGAGGATACGGAATCCCGCGCCATCTCCATGCTAAACGGCACGGTGGAGGATGCTTCCTACCGCCGCAAGCACGGCGCAGGCGTGCGGGTGCTTTTGGGCGAGCAGAGCGCTTACGCCTATACGGCGGATACAAGCGAGGAAGCCCTTGTGCAAACGGCCCGGGCCGCGGCGGCTATCCTCACAGGCCGGCGGGGCGCAGACCCGAAACCATTCGGCCGGATGCAGGGCGCGGACTATGCCCCCGGCATCCCCTTTAGCGAGATCGACAACGCCCGCCGTGTCGCCCTTTTGCAGCGCGGCACCAAGGCGGCGCAGGCCGTATCCCCCGAGATCAGCCAGGTAAGCGCGGGCTATGGGGACGTGGATCAGCGTATTCTCGTCTGCAACAGCGAGGGCGTTTGGGCGGAGGATCGGCGGCCGCGCACCCGCCTCTCCTTTGACGCGGTGGCCTCTGCAAACGGCGAATACCAGACCGGGGCCGAGCGGCCCGCGGCAGGCAAGGGCTTTGAGGCTTACGATTGCATCGACCCGGAGGAAGCGGGCGGCCAGGCCGCGCGAACGGCCCTCACCATGCTGCGCGCGCCGCAATGCCCGGCGGGCTTTTTGCCCGTGGCCATAGACGGCGGCTTTGGCGGGGTGATTTTGCACGAGGCCTGCGTGCATTCGCTGGAGGCTACGGCCGTGGCCAAGGGCAATTCGGAATTCTGCGGCAAGCTGGGCCAAAAGATCGCGAGCGAAAAAGTGACCGCCATCGACGACGGCACCCTCACAGGCGAGTGGGGCAGCATCCGGGTGGATGACGAGGGCAGCCCCAGCCAGCGCAACGTGCTCATTGAAAAGGGTATCCTAAAAAGCTATCTGGTGGATATATTGGGCAGCCGCATCATGGGCCACCCGATTACGGGCAGCGCCCGGCGGGAGGGCTACCAATACGCGCCCACCAGCCGCATGACCAATACCTTTTTCGCCCCGGGCGAGGATGATGAAGAGGAGATGATCGCCACCATGGGCGAGGGGCTATTTGCCCGGCGCATGGGCGGCGGCTCCGTAAACCCGCTGACGGGCGAATTCAACTTTGCCGTGCTGGAAGGCTACTGGGTACGGGATGGAAAAATTCTAACGCCCGTGCGGGGCGCTTCGCTCATCGGCCGGGGGGCCGATACGCTGCTCGCCATCGACCGGGTGGGTAGCCGGATGTGGATGGGCTACGGCATGTGCGGCTCCCGCTCCGGCAGCGTGCCCACCAACGTGGGCCAGCCCCGCATTAGGGTGAGCGGCATGACCATAGGCGGCAAGGGAGGGAAGCTGTGATGGACGCGAATCGTTTCCGGGAGGAAGCCTTCGAATATGCCCTGGCCCAGGGCTGCGCTGCGGCGGAGCTGGTGGAAAACAGCGGTAGGCAATTCGGCGTGGGCATTCTTAAGGGTGAGATCGACACCTACACCGTAAGCCGAAGCAGGTCGCTGGGCCTGCGGGTACAGCTGAATGGCAAGAACGGCTACGCCGGCACCGAAGCGCCGGAGGACCCCAAGGTCCTGGTTCGCGCGGCCATGGATAACGCCCGCGCCGTGCAAAGCGAGGACGAGCACCCCTTGGCCGGCCCGGCGGATTATCCAAACCCGCCTCAGCCGCCGGACGCTTTGGCAGGCCTGGACGAAAAGGCGAAGATCGAGCTTTGCCGCGAGCTGGAGCGGGTTACGCTTTCCCTGGATCCGCGCGTGCAGCGCGTGGCCTCCTGCAAGGTGGTGACGGCTGCGGGAACGGTTTCCATCCGCAATACCCTGGGCCTAAACGCACAGCGGGAGGAGGATATTTCCTGTATCTTCGTGACCCCCATTTTGCAGGAGGGCGAGGAGGTGCACGACGGCGGCTCCTTCAGAGCCCGGGGCGAGGCCCGGGATATCGAGGCCTGCGCCCAAGAGGCGGTGGAGGAGGCGGCCATACAGTTCGGCGGCAAGCCCGTGGCCCCCGGCCCTTATCGGGTGCTGCTTAGGAATGACGCGGCCTATAGCCTGCTCTCGGCCTTTTCCGGTATGTTCTCGGCGGATGCCGCCCAAAAGGGCCTTTCCCTGCTGGCCGAGCGGGAGGGGCAGATGATCGCGGCACCCTGTGTGCGCATTTTGGACGACCCGTTGCTGCCCTTGAATCCCATGGCCTTTGACGACGAGGGCGTACCTGCTCACACCAAGGCCGTGGTGGAGGCCGGGCGGCTCGAGACCCTTTTGCACAACCTAAAAACGGCCAAAAAGGCCGGCGTCCTTACCACCGGCAATGCCGGGCGGGGCGGCGCGGGCGGGCCGGTGGGCGTGCGGCCTGCGAATTTTTACATTCAGCCGGGCGAAATGGATCGCGATGCCCTGATGCAAAGCTTGGGGGACGGGCTCTTTGTGACCGAGCTTTCCGGCCTGCATGCGGGGGTAAACGGCGTGAGCGGGGAATTCTCCCTGCTGTGCAAGGGCCAGCTGGTGAAAGGTGGCAAGGCGCTGCGGCCCGCGGCCTATATCACCCTTGGCGGAACGTTCCTGGGCCTGTTGCAGGCCGTGGAGACCGTTGGGAGTGACCTGCGCTTTTCCCTGCCTACGGGCGCCTGCTTCGGCAGCCCCTCGCTGCTGATCCGCGAGCTGATGGTTTCCGGCCAGGGCTGAGGGCTAAGGTACTGGGAGGATCTGGCAAAATTGCCCGATCTGCTGGGCTTGTTTGACATTGGGGGCGTTTTGGGGTATAGTTTTAAGTGGAACTTATCGCGAATCAAACTGGACGGGCCTCCTGGGCCCGTAGAAAGGGGACGTACACATGTTTTCGGTGGGAGAACGCATCTGCTACCCTATGCACGGCGTGGGCGTGGTGGAAAAGATCGAAGATCGCACGGTGTTGGGTGAAACGTCGCAGTATTACGTGCTTCGCTTCATAGCCAACAAGATGACGGCTATGGTACCTGTGGCCACCTCGCAAAACGTGGGTTTGCGCCCCGTTATCAGCTCCGGCGAGTGCCAGAGCGTACTGGATTACCTGCAAAGCGAGCCCTGTAAGGAGAGCGACAATTGGAATCAGCGCTACCGCGATAATTTCGCCAAGCTCAAGCAGGGCGATATTTACGACGTGGCGGATGTGGTCAAGTGCCTCAAAAAGCGGGATACGGATAAGGGCCTTTCAGCGGGCGAGCGAAAAATGTTCATGACGGCCCGCCAGGTGCTGATCGCGGAGCTTTCCGTGGCCAGCGGCCAGGATATGAACGCGCTGCGGGATATGATCGACTAACCTTTTCTCATCATAGCGGGGCCGTGCCCCGCGCTTATCGCAAAAGACAAACCTGCTATCATGCTTAAAAAGAAAAAGGAGGATCATTTTTTTGGCAAGGAAGATTGCAAGGCTGCTCGTTGCCCTTTTTGGGGCGGCGGTCGGAGTTGCGGTCGGGATTGGGCTATTGATGGCTGTGGACAGCGTGCGGGTCTCCATGGAATACATCAGCTTATACGAGCGGATGTACAGCTGGGGGATCGCGCTCATCTATGTGGCTTCGGGGCTTGCTATGGCAATCATCTTTTATTTTATTTCCCCTTGGCTCATAGATGGCTTCCTGGCTGCGATCAGCGCGATCGAGGCTTATTTGAGCCGTATGGAGACCGCAGATATCTTTTACTGCGCGGCGGGCCTGATCGTGGGCCTGCTAATCGCCTTTTTGCTCAGCACCCTTACCTCCGGCATAGAGATAAGCCTCTTGCGCTTTACGGTCGAGGCGCTGCTGTATGTTACCATCGGCTATTTGGGCTGGTCGGTGATGTACAGGCGGCGGGGCGAATTGCCGGCACCCGGCTGGATGGCCCGCAAGGGCGGCAGGCCGCAAGCCTGTGCGGCCCGGCCCAAGCTACTCGATACTTCCGTGATCATCGATGGTCGTATCGCGGATATCTGCGCCACCGGCATCATCGAGGGCACCCTGGTGGTGCCCAGGTTCGTGCTTACGGAGCTGCAGCATATTGCCGATAGCGCGGATTCGCTCAAGCGCAACCGGGGCCGTAGGGGCCTGGACATCATCAAGATGCTGCAGGAGGGCGGCGCCGTGCCCGTTATTATTGCCGATCAGGATTATGAGGATATTTCTGAGGTGGACGCCAAGCTCATCCGCCTGACCCACGAGATGGGGGGCGTGGTGGTGACCAACGACTACAACCTCAATAAGGTAGCCGGCGT
>DHOI01000117.1:1854-5588 GCA_002409725.1 Christensenella sp. UBA5394 | reverse complement strand
TGTATCCAAGCCTTTCGCCGGAGCCTTTCGGCTACGGCCTGGCCCTGCGTCTATATGGGGACGCGCCCGGCGGCGGGGCTACCAGGCTCGAAACCTACAACCGCTGCGCCTTCCGCCATTTTGTGCAATATGGCCTCGCTGCCCAGCCCCGCAAGGAATATAAGGAACGTCGGGCGGATGAGGGCGCTTTCTGCCACGAGGCGCTGGACGCATTTTTGCGCGAAGCCGCCCGTGGGGATATCCGGGCCTTGGATGAAGCGGCTGTGGATGAAATTCTGGATGCCCTTTTGCCCTCCCTCCTAGAGGCCCACAATGGCGGCGTGCTGATGGATACAGCCCGGGGCCGGGCCAAGGCGGCGCGCCTGGTTGGGGCCGTAAAAGCTACGGCCCGGGCCATCGTACGGCAGGCGCAGCTGGGCTCCTTCCAGCCTGGCAGGAGCGAGGTGCGCTTTGGCCGGGGCTGCGAATACCCACCGCTTGCCATCACCCTGCCGGGCGGCGCTTCCTATGCCCTCAGCGGCCGCATCGACCGGGTGGACGAGGCCGAGATCGAGGGGCAATCCTACTACCGTGTGGTGGATTACAAGAGCGGCGGGGCCATGTTCGACTTTACACAGCTTTACCACGGGCTCAAACTTCAGCTGCCTCTCTATGTGGCGGCCATCCAGGCGGTGGAGGGCTTGTCTGCGCCCGCCGGCATGTATTACATGCCCATTGCCGATCCGGTAACGCAGGAGGCGGAAGCCCCCTTGGCCGAGCGTATCCAGGAAGCCTTCCGCCTGCGCGGGCTTACCCTTTCGGAGGAGGCTGTGGTGGAGGCCACGGCCGGGCAGGATTCGGCCAACCGGCTGATTTCCACGGGCAAGGGCGCGGCCGGGCTGGTGGAGCGGGCGGAGCTTGACGCGGTGGTGGGCTTTGCCAAGGATAAAGCCCGGAATACGCTTTCCGCCATCATGCAGGGGGAGGCCGCGGTCTCGCCCGCCCGCTGCCGCAGGCAGGACGCCTGTGATGGCTGTGATTACAAGGGCGTGTGCGGCTTTGACCCGGCTGCGGGCGGCAAGGCACGGGATCTTAGAAGCCTGAATCGGGCGGCTTTTTTTGCCGCCATCTCTGGGGAGGACTGCCATGAAATGGACGACTGAGCAGCGCCGCGCCATCGAAGCCGAGGGCAATCTTCTGGTGAGCGCGGCAGCAGGCAGCGGCAAAACCGCCGTGCTTACAGAGCGCATCGCCGCGCTGGTGGCTGCCGGTTGCCCCCTGAATCGCTTTTTGGTGGTCACCTTCACGCGGGCTGCCGCAGCGGAGATGAAAAAGCGCATCGCCTCCCGCCTGGCCCAGCTGGCGCAGGAAACGGTGGATGATGAAGACGCCGCCCGCCTCAGCGCGGCCGCAGCCGGGGTGGGGCAGACAAGCATCTCCACCATCGACGCTTTTTGCGCCCATGTGCTTAGGCGGCATTTCCACGCCGCCGGGCTGGACCCGGCCTTCCGTGCTGCAGATGAGGCACAGGCCGAGGTGCTTAGGCAGGAGGTTTGGGACGAGCTTTTAGAAGAAGGCTACGCCGAGGGGAACTTGCAGGGTTTGGTTGCCGCCTTTGGCAGCGAGGAAGCCCTGCTCGATAGTGCAGCCCGGCTCTATGATTTCCTCTGCGCCCAGCCGGATATGGCGGACTGGCTCGAGCAGGCCGTGGCGGCTTATGATGTGGATGAGGCCGGCCTAGCCGCTTCCCCGCAGATGGAAGCCTATCTAACCGCCGCCCGGCGCGGCGTAGCCGCGCGGATCGACGCGCTCTCTTCGCTGCGTGAGGATATCGCAGAGGAGTTTCCGGGCACGGCCCGCGTTTTGGATGAAGAGCTCACACAGCTTCGCGCTCTGCTTTTGCCCCATACCTACCCTGGCTTTGCCGCCCAGCTGCAAAGCATCAAATTTGGACGCCTCGTTTGGCCCCGGGGCACGGAGGATGGCGTGAAGGAGCCGGTCAAAGCCGCGCGCGAGGCAGTTAAAAAGGAAGTGGCCAGGCTATTATCCGCCTTCGCCCTACCGCTAAGCGAGCAGGCGGCACGGCTTGCGGCCATCAAACCTCAAATGGAGGCCCTGCGCGATTTGATGCTGGCCTTCCACAGCCGCTACGCACAGCGCAAGCAGGAGGGCGGCTTGGTGGATTATGCGGATATGGAGCATATGGCTCTGACGCTTTTGCAAAAGCCGGCCATCGCCGCCGAATACCGTGGCCGCTTTCAGCATGTGTTCGTGGATGAATATCAGGATATCAACCCCGTGCAGGAATGCATCCTGCGGGCCGTTTCCGGGCCGGATAACATCTTCCTGGTAGGGGATGTAAAGCAATCGATCTATGGCTTTCGCATGGCGGAGCCGGGGCTTTTCTTAGAAAAATACAGCCGCTTCGGCCAAGGGCAGAATGGCGCGCGTATCGATCTTTCCTCGAACTTCCGCTCTGGGAGCGGGATCATCGAAGCAGTGAACGGCCTCTTTTCGCAGGTGATGCGGGCCGAGGCCGGCGGCGTCGAATACGGCGCGGACGCAGCCCTGCGGCAGGGCCGGGCCGGGCTGACCGGCGAGGTGGAGCTGCACATCCTACGCCAGCAGGCCCTGCTGGCAGAAGATGAAGAAGGGGCGGAGGAAGACGCGTTGGAGCTCCTACAGGCCGCCGAGGCCGAGGCCCGCCTGGCCGCCCGCCGCATCCGCGAGCTGGTGGGCGAAGACGGCCCGGATGGCCGCAAGCTGCGTTACCGGGATATGGTGATCCTGCACAGCGCGCCCAAGCGCATTGCCGAGCTTTGGGTGCAGACCCTGGCGCGGGAGGGCGTGCCCGCCTACGCGGAGTTGACCGGCGGCTATTTCGACGCCATTGAGGTGCAGGTGCTCCTCAACCTCCTCCGGCTCCTTGACAACCGGCGGCAGGATATCCCGCTGTTGAGCGTATTAAGAAGTCCCATCGGCGCTTTGAGCACCGAGGAGCTGATCGAGCTTAGGGCGGGCCGCCAGGGCGAGAGCTGCTTTGATTCCTTGCTTGCGGCCGCAGCCTACGATACCCCTTTGGGCAAGCGTGCCGCCGCCTTCCTCGAGCGTCTCAATGGCTGGCAGGAAAAAGCGGGCCTCCTGGGCCTGCCCCAGCTGATCGGCCTCTTGATCGAAGAAACGGGCTATGGCCGCTTTGTGCGCGCCCTGCCCGGGGGCGCTGCCCGCAAGGGCAATCTGGATGCACTCATTGAGAGCGCCGAGGCCTGGAGCCAAAACGGCCACGGCCTGGCGGGCTTTTTGCGTTTTATGGACCGGGTACGCGATACCGGCCGCATGGGCGCGGCCCAGGTGGGCGGAGCGGACGTGGTGCGCATCCTCTCCATCCACAAGAGCAAGGGCCTGGAATTCCCGGTGGTTTTTCTCGCCGGGCTTAACAAGCAATTCAACCAGGCGGATAAGCGGGCCCTGCTGGTGATGGACCCGGTTCTGGGCCTGGGGTTCAAACCCGTGGTGCGCAGCACCCGCCAAGGCAGCCTTTTTCACGGGGCCATCGCTGGCCGCGCCTGGGAGCGGGCCGTGGCCGAGCAGATGCGCGTGCTCTACGTGGCCATGACCAGGGCGGAGCAGCGCCTCATCCTGCTTTGCGCCCTGCAAAAGCCCGAGGCGGCCCTGCAAAAGGCGCTCACGCCCCTCACCCCGGCCCGCAGCCTGTTAGCCCTCTCCTTTGGAGATTGGCTGCTGCCCGCCGTGCT
>DHOI01000117.1:0-1619 GCA_002409725.1 Christensenella sp. UBA5394 | reverse complement strand
CCGGGCGACTACGGGCATACGCTGCTTTTTCCATGAGGGCGTGCGCCCGGGCGAGGGGGAGGCAACCCTCTCCCCGGAGGGCTACCGCGCCTTTGCGCAAGCCGCCCGCGCAGTCCGCTGTCCGGCGCTAAGCGCACGGCTGGGCTGGGTCTATCCCTATGCGGGCGATACGAAGCTCCCCAGCAAGGTAACGGTTTCAGCCCTCATTGGCAGCCTGCCCGCGCTGGCCGACGCGCCGCTCTTTTTGCAGGAAAAGCGGCCGCTGAACGCCGCCCAGCGGGGCACGGCCGCGCACGCGCTGATGGAGCACATCCCCTTGCTGCCCCACACGGCCGCTTCCGTGCGCACCGCGCTCGATGATATGGAGGCCAGGGGCCTCCTATCCCCTGCCCAGCGCCAGGCGATCTATGCCCCGGCCATCGCCGCCTTTTTCCAAAGCGGGCTGGGCCGGCGCCTTTGCGGCGCTTCCCGGGTGGAGCGGGAGTGGGCCTTCAACTGCCACATCCCCGCGCGTGAGCTTGAATTGGGCGAATCCGAGGAGACCGTGCTTCTGCAAGGCGTGATCGATTGCTGCTTTTTAGAGGACGGGGCCTGGGTGCTGCTGGATTATAAGACGGATTATGCTGAAGAAGGCGAATCCGCCTCCGCCGCCCTGCGCCACGAGCCCCAGCTCGGCCACTATGCGCGCGCCCTTCGGGAGCTCACGGGCCTCGGGGTGAAGGAGCGGTATATCGTGCTGCTCAGGAGCGGTGAAAGTGTCCGCCTTTGAGGCGGGCGTAAAAGCGCGACCCGCAGCCCCGGGAAAATAACGGCCCCCCGGCTTTACCGGGGGGCCATTATTTTCCATAGGTCTACCCCTCGATCAGCAGCACATAGTCCAGCGGATCGACGGCCTTGCCATCCTTGTGAATCTCGAAGTGCAGGTGGGAAGGATCGGCGCACTCGGCCACGGCTGTAGCGCCGATCTGGCCGATGGCGTCGTTGGCGTTCACACGCTGGCCCTCCTTTACGGGCGGCTCGGCGGCAAGATTGGCATAGGTGGTGCGCAGGCCATCGCTATGGCTAATCTCCACGGTAACGCCCAGGGCGTCGTCCTCATAAACGGCGTCTACCGTGCCGCCCCAAACAGCGTAAACCTCCGTGCCCTTGGAAGCAGCGATGTCGATGCCGCTGTGGGTCATCCATTGGCGCAGGGTGGCGGAATAGACCAGCTCGTCCGCGGCAAAGGCCCATTGCAGCGCGCCCTTAACCGGTGCACTGCGTTTTTCCCGGCCCGGTTTTTTGGTGGGCGCAGGCGTGGCGGGTGCTGCGGTGGCGGCCGGCGTGGGCAAGGGCGATGGGCTTGGCACCGGAGTAGGCGTTGTGCGCACAGCCTCGGAAAGCCGCTCATCCGTGGAGTAGGAGACCTGAGCCGGCGTGGGTGTGGGCCGGGCGGCTTCGCTTTCCTCCGGTACATAGGCGAAAAAGGCAGCGCCGCCGATCACCAGCAGGCAAAGCAGGGCCACTATATAGAGGCCCTTATCCTTGAGGAAGGCCAGCGTCTTTTCTTTATACAGGGAGAACTTGGTTTTCTTATCATCCGTCATGCTCGAATCACCTCATGGCTAGTATTGCCAAAA
>DHOI01000088.1:31078-44123 GCA_002409725.1 Christensenella sp. UBA5394 | reverse complement strand
AACCGCATGGCCGCGCGCTATGCGGGCGTTCCCGTACAGCGCGTGCGCTTCATCAGCTATGCGCTGATCGGCCTCATCTGCGGCCTTTCCGCCGTGTTCTACGGCTCCTGGATGGGCACTGTGCGCAGCGATATCGCCACGGGCTATGAACTGGAGGCCATCAGCATGGTCGTGCTGGGCGGCATCTCCACGGCGGGCGGCAAGGGCAATTTTCCGGGCACGATCATCTCCATCTTCACCGTGGGCCTTTTGCGCTACGGTCTGGGCCTGGCGAACGTCAACACGCAGACCATCCTGATGATTATCGGCGCCATCCTTATCCTCATGGTGATGCTGCCCAACGTTATCGATACTTCCTCAGCCAAAAAGGCGCGGGCCTCGGCGGCCGGCATGCAGCAGCAGGTATCCGCGCCGCAATAAAGCGGTCATATCCGGTCAAGTAAACACCATTAGGCGTGTTTATATTAAACAAAATGGGAGGGAGAAAACAATGAAAAAACTGATTGTACTCGTACTGTGCCTCGTGCTTGCGCTCACGGCGTTCGCCTGCACGAAGCCCACGGAGGGGGCTGCCGCATCGGCTTCCTACGCCATCATCGCCAAATCCGCTGGTAACCCCTACATGGAGCGGATGGCAGCCGGCTTTGAAGAAGTCGTCAAGGCCGCCGGTGCGGAAGTTATCGTCAAGTACCCCGCCGAGATCACCGCGGAGGCCCAGATCACCCTGATCAACGAGCTGGTTGCGCAGGGCGTGAGCGGCATTGCCGTGGCCGCCAACGACCCCGACGCGCTGGAAACCGCCCTCAAGGCGGCCATGGCCAAGGGTATCAAGGTCGTTTCCATGGACTCCTCCGTGAACCCAGCCAGCCGCCTGACCCACATCAACCAGGCGGGCGTGCAGCAGGTTGCCCAAGGTCTCGTGGACGCCGTGTATGACCTCACCGGCGGCTCGGGCGATTGGGCCATCCTCTCCGCCACCTCTACCGCTACCAACCAGAACGCCTGGATCGACGCGATGAAGGAGATCCTCAAGGACAGCAAGTATTCCGGCATGAACCTGGTAGAAGTCGCCTATGGCGACGATATGTTCCAAAAATCCGTTGACCAAACCCAGGCGCTGATCGGCAATTACCCCAACCTAAAGGTCATCTGCGCGCCCACCACCGTTGGTATCGCCGCCGCCTCCAAGGTCGTTACGGATAGCGGCCTGCAGGGCAAGCTCATCATCACCGGCCTCGGCCTTCCCTCCGAGATGGCCGAGTTCATGGGCGAAGGCGATGTGGCCTGCCCCTATATGTTCCTCTGGAACCCGATCGATGTGGGCAAGGTGGCCGCTTACACGATGCTTGAGATGGTCAACAACGGTCTCGACGGCAAGGTCGGCGGTAAGTTCACCGCGGCCAACGGCACGGAGTATGTCGTGACCGAGGCCGGCGACGGCGGCACAGAGATCATCATTGGGCCTCCGTTCCGTTTCGATGCCACCAACATTGCCGACTGGAAAGATGTGTATTAATCCGCACGGAAACCGGCGCAACCGAATGGAAGCTACAACCGTCAAAGGCCCCGCGTTGCGGGGCCTTTATTACGGAAAGGATCTATGCCAACGAAAAAGGGCGCATGCGGGAAACCCGCACGCGCCCTTTTGACCGTGATCCTAAATCCTGGCGACGCCGCTCTTTCGCGCGGCCTCGGCGACCGCCGCCGATACGGCCTTGCTGACCCGCGGGTCAAAGGAAGCGGGGATGATATAATCCGCCCTTAGCTCGCTATCGGAAATGAGCCCAGCGAGGGCATAGGCCGCCGCGATCTTCATTTCGTCGTTGATATCCGAGGCGCGCACATCGAAGGTTCCCCTGAAAATGCCTGGGAACGCGAGCACGTTATTCACCTGGTTCGGGAAGTCGCTCCGGCCCGTCGCGATCACCGTAGCGCCGCCTTCCCTGGCTTCGTCCGGGAAAATTTCCGGCGTGGGGTTTGCGCAGGCGAACACGATCGCCTGATCCGCCATGGGCCGCACCATTTCCCGCGTAACCGTGCCGGGAGCAGAAACGCCGATGAATACATCCGCGCCCACCAGCGCGTCGGCCAGGCTGCCCTGCTTCTTCTCCAGGTTGGTGATCTTCGCCATCTCTTCCTTAACGGCGTTCATGCCCTTCTCGCGGCCCTGGTATATGATGCCGGTGCGATCGCACATGGTGATATGCTCAAAGCCGTCGGAAAGCAGTAGCTTGGTAATGGATACACTGGCAGCGCCTGCGCCGTTGAAAACGACCTTCACATCCTCTTTTTTCTTGCCTACGACCTTGAGCGCGTTGACAAGGCCCGCCAAGGTCACGACCGCCGTGCCGTGCTGGTCATCATGGAAGATCGGGATATCGCAGCGCTCTTTGAGCTTGCGTTCGATCTCGAAGCAGCGCGGCGCGGCGATATCCTCCAGGTTTACGCCGCCAAAAGAGCCGGAGATCTGGTAGATCGTTTCCACGATGGTATCCACATCCTTGCTCTTGATGCACATTGGGAACGCATCCACATCGCCAAAGGATTTAAAGAGGACGCACTTCCCCTCCATGACCGGCATGCTGGCCTCCGCGCCGATATCGCCAAGGCCCAGAACCGCTGTGCCATCCGATACCACGAGGCACATATTCCAGCGCCGAGTCAGATCATAGCTCCTGTTCACATCCTTTTGAATTTCCAAGCAGGGCTGCGCCACGCCGGGGGTATAGGCGAGGGACAGATCGGTTTTATCTTTGGTAGGCACGCTGGCGATCACCTCGATCTTGCCTCGCCATTGTTCATGTAGCCGCAGGGATTCTTTGGCATAATCCATACTTTATTTCTCCTTGAGAATTATTATAATTCAACAAAAGCTTCGATATAATGCTTCGCTCTCCTCGAGCGCCATGGCGATGGCCGCCGTCTTATGCCTGCCAAGGCTAAAAAGCGCATCTAAAGCACATTGCCGAACTTGTATCCTTCCCCGTGTGCCTGCACGGGATGCCCCGCCACGGCGTGGCCTTCTTTATTAAGCACCACATTGAGGATAAAGTCAATCCCGGCCATCGCCACCGCTTTTTCAACATCCCCTACGTGGGTTTTCCATCGAGCCGCTCTGCGCCGGCCTCTTTATCTACCTCCCGACGGATACGTCGAGCATGATAACCTTCCCACCCGCATCTGATCCACCATCAGCCCGGCGTCGAAGAGGGTCATGTTACTGGCGCCGCGCAAGGCGTCCTCCAATCTGTCGATGCTGGTGGAGGTAAAGCCGGAGAGGCCGTAAACGCCGCGCTCGAAGAGGATGGGCGCGAGGGGCGTACTGGGGCCGACGATCACCACCCGGGCGTTTTGCGAAAGGGCCAATAGGCGCGGCAGGGTCTTGTTGACAAAGGTGCTGCCGGTGATGAACACATAGTCTTGCTCGGGCAGGATGTATTCGCAGGCTGGGTCGGGATAATCCCCCATGTCCGGGTTGCGCTCCAGAATGGAAAGGTCGCAGTAACCGCTAAAGCGCTTTTCGATGAAGGGGAAGTGGCCGACGATGCATACTTTTTTGCCCTGTACTTCTTCAAAATACACATCGAATGCCTCGCGTAGGCCGTTGGCTACGTTGGGATGCACAAAGCCGCAGCTTTCGGCCCGCTTGGGCTGGTTATACCAGCTGTTAATGGCGGCCATGCCTAAGGCGGCCTCCACAAAATTCCAGCTTTTCACCAATTGGGCCGCCTCCCGCAAGGGCTTGCCTGCCAGGGTGGGATCATGAAAAAGCGCCGGCCGCGTGATCATGGGGATGGTCATGGCCAAGCCCATGCTATCCTCGCTGGAAACCACCCGGCTCCAATTGTAGCCACCCTGGTAATATTTGATCGTAGGTTCGGCTGGGATTCCTTCGATCAGCTCATCATACAGCTTCCAGGGATTATGCATAGGGCTTCACATCCTCTCCTAAAATTTCAGTCAGCATATCCCCCTCCGGCAGGTATTCCGGCGGACAAAGCAGCTCCACGGTGGTCCTTCCCCCCGCCGCACAGGCGGTTCCGGCAACCCGATAAAAGTTGCCGTTTGCCAGGGCCTGCATCTGGGCGCGGGTGGTCTTGGGGGCAAAGGCAGAGCGGATATGATAGCCGTCCTTTGCCTGATAAATATGTACCCGCTCACAAAAATCCACCTCGTGGGGCCGGAAGGCATCATCCGCGATCACTTCCAGCGTGCGCATTTCCACGGGCAGCAGGCCCTGCAGCGCGCTCACAAAAGGGGCCAGATAGAGGTCGCAGGTGATTTGCGCGCCCAGCGGCGGCCCGGCAACGCCCAGCACCGGCTTGCCGCCCACCACTGAAAGGCTGCTCTTACGCCCGGGCCCGTGGGCCAGTTGGGGCACGACCACCTCCCCCATCTCTCCAAGCACACGGAGGGTATAATCCTTGGTGCCCAGGGAAGAGCCGGCGATGATGACTACCGCGTCGTTCTCGTTTAGGGCATTTTGGAGGGCCGCCCGGATCGCCTGCGGATCATCCCGCACGATAGGGTAGCGGCAGGGCATAGCGCCCCAGCCTTCCAGATAAGCCGCGATCATATAGCTGTTGGTCTCCACGTTTTTGCCGGGCGCTACATCGGTAGTAGGCGGCACCAGTTCATCCCCGGTGGGGATCACGCCCACCCGGGGCTTGGCAAATACGCACACCTCGGCAACGCCCCCGGCTGCCAGCAGGCCTACGTGTGCCGGTGCGATTACCTCGCCCTTGGCGATAAGCCGCTCGCCTTTTCGTAGGTTTTCACCGACGGCGTTCACCATTTCGCCCCTGTATTTGGGCTGCGCGCGCACCTCGATGCCCACTTCATGTATGGTAACATCCTCGATGGGGATCATGGTATCGTAGCTCTCGGGCAGGGCGATGCCCGTATTGCCATAGGCATATTCTAGGCCTTCACGCCAGCCTGCGGTATCCGGCGGGCCGGCCGCGAAATCCGCAAAGCGTACGGCGATGCCGTCAAAGCGGCTCACGGGCCGGTTGGGCAGAGTATTGCTGCTGTATGCATCCTCGGCGCAGACCCTGCCGCAGGCCTGGTCGAAGGGAATCAGCTCTGCCCGCCCGATGGGACGTACGTGTTCCAGGATCAAGCGTACCATTTCGCCCCGCTTTGGGATAATTTCTTTTTGCAAAGCCATCGTCCTTTATTACCTTTCCCATTATTTTATTCGTTCGCTATAGATAAACCCGGAGATATTGCGTGTATGATTGACATATTCCGTTTGGATACATATAATCATATCAGATTATCGTATGCTTTGCAAAAGAATAACGCGGAAGGTGGACGTGGATTTGGATAATGAAATAAAAGGCAGCCTGCGCGCCGGATGGCTGGCGCTGCTGCCGATTGTTGTTCACCTTCGGGCACATCGGCAGCAAAACGACGCAGGCTGGCAGGAACAGCCAAAACACATGCTTGATATCCGTATTCGCCACAAATTTGATAAAGGAAACGGCCGCTCTAAAAAGGGGTTCGTATCATGATCAAGGTAGAAAATCTCATCTGCGGCTATGCGCCGAATAAGCCCGTGATCGGCCCCCTGTCCTTTGAAATTGAGAAGGGGGATATCGCCTGCCTGATCGGCTCCAACGGTATCGGCAAAAGCACCCTGTTTAAAACCATCCTCGGCCTTTTGAAACCCCTTGGCGGCTCCATTGTGGTGAACGGCAGCGATTATCACGCCAATACGCCCAAAGAGTTTGCCCGCATGGTGGCCTATGTGCCCCAGGGCCATATCCCGCCCTTTCCCTATGCGGTGCGGGATGTGGTGGTGATGGGCTGCAATCCCAATATGCACGAGTTATCCTCCCCCGGCAAGGCGGATTATGATACGGCCGATGAAAAGCTGGCCCTCCTGGGCATCGATCACCTGGCAGAGAGGGATTACACTGAGGTGAGCGGCGGCGAACGGCAAATGGTGATGATCGCCCGGGCTTTGGCGCAAAACACCAAGCTTTTGGTGATGGACGAGCCTACCGCCCACCTCGATTACGGCAACGAAACCCGTGTGCTGGCCCAAGTGAAAAAACTCGCCGGTTTGGGCTACACCATCGTAATGATCACCCATGTGCCGGGCCATGCCTTTTTGTGCGCCAACAAAGTGCTGGCCGTGGGCAAGGATGGATATTTCGCTTTGGGCGCACCGGATGCCATCCTCACAGAGGAGACCTTGCGCACTCTGTACGGCATCGATATCCAGCTGGCGGATATCGCTTTAAAGCGCGATCAGCGGCGGGTGAAGGTTTGCCTGCCGATGACGATATAATGCAAAAAAGGAGAGTGACCATGAACAAGAATTGGCGAGCATGCATATGCCTGGCGTTGTGCCTGGCCCTCACGCTGGCCTTGGCCGGCTGCGGCGCAGCGCCCTCCGCAGCGGCCCCGGAACCGGCGGCTCCCGCGGCTGAGCCGGCTGCCCCTGCACCGGAGCCGGAACCCACAGTTGAGCCAGAAAGCGAAACCTATGTCTTCACCGATTCCACCGGCCGCGAGGTGGAACTTCCTCGCAACATCACCCGCGTAGCCAGCGGCGGCCCCCTGGCTAACATCATGATCTATGCAGTAAAGCCCGAGGTGATCGTGGGTTGGTCGAGCAGCCCTTCCAAGCTAGCCCAAAAGTACATCGGCGAAGCCTATTGGGATCTGCCGGAATACGGCAAGTTCTATGACAACGCAGAGGATTTCAACCGCGAGGCCCTCATGGCCAGCGCACCCGAGGTCATCATCGACGTGGGCGAGTGGGATGAAGAATACAAGGCCGATCTTGACACCTTGCAGGAGCAGCTTGGCATCCCGGTGATCTTGGTGGAAGCTAACTTGGAGCAGAATCCCGCGGCCTATCGCACCATCGGCTCGCTGTTGGGCGAACCGGCGCGGGGCGAAGCCCTGGCCTCCTATTGTGAAACCGTACTCGCGGACGCCAAAGAAAAGGCGGCCTCCATCCCCGAGGCGAAGCGCAAAACCGTTTACTACGGCGAAAAGGATACCGGCCTTTCCACTATCCTCAGCGGCACCATCCACTCCCAAATCTACGAGCTGGTGGGCGCGAAGATCGTGGTGGAAGCGGGCAATGCCCAAGTGCAGCAGGGCGGCGGCACTATCTCCATGGAACAACTGCTGGCCTGGGATCCGGATGTGATCATGTTTGCGCAAGGCAGCATTTATGCCACCGTAGCCGAGGATACCTCCTGGGCGGCCCTCAATGCCATTAAAAATGACACGTATTACGAGATACCCACAGAGCCTTATAACTGGCTGGGCCGCCCGCCGGGACCCAACCGCATGATCAGCGTGCGCTGGCTTGGCAACCTCCTTTATCCCGAGGTCTTCGATTATGACATCGAAAAGGAAGTAAAGGATTTCTTCAGCCTCTTCTACCGGTACGAGCTGACCGACGCAGAAGTGCAGAGTCTGTTGGGCAATTCCACCCTCAAGGCTGCAGCGCTGCAACCGGCGGCATAAGCGACTCCACCCACCCATTGGGAGGCGGGAGGCCCGGAAACGCGGCCTTTCGCCCTTTTCGCATAAAAAGGAGCCGCTATGGGGCAGCTAAAGACGTAAGCAATCTATTATCGCAATTTTTGGGGGGTTGGGGAATAGCCATAGCTCACATCCGTCCTCTTCTGCCGCCATGTGGGATGTACGGCGGATGAGTGGGATGTAAACAATCAGAAGACCCACGCGGCAGGCTATTCGATAAGTGGCGGCGCGTGAACCAATAAGGAGAGAAGCACGTGGCATTTATTTGGACGAAGCAGCGCATAGATTGGTATCTGGATGCCAGCCGCTACCGCGATTTCCACCAAAGGCTGGCGGATACCATACGCCCTTATCTTTTGCCGCAGGATCGCCTGTGTGACATGGGATGCGGCCTGGGCGGGCTGGACTTGGCCCTGACCCCGATGGTAAATCATATCACTTGTGTGGATACGGACGAGGCCGTGCTGGCGAACCTGCG
The DNA here is from genome assembly GCA_002409725.1 of Christensenella sp. UBA5394. Taxonomy (GTDB): domain Bacteria; phylum Bacillota; class Clostridia; order Christensenellales; family CAG-138; genus Pelethousia. The sequence continues at coordinate 36,133 of DHOI01000088.1, read as the reverse complement.
GCAGAATGCTGCCGAGGCCGGCATTGCAAACCTAACCACAATATGCGGCGATGCACGGGATATCCGAGAGGTTTTCGATGTTGTGCTCATGGTCTTTTTCGGCCCCCCGCCGCAAATGATGCTGGATTGCCTGAAACTGGCCTCTCGTTCGTTAATAAGAGTAGCCAACGCCAAGCCGGAGGGTGCTGCTCTCCAGCCCAACGGTCACAGCAAGAAGCGCGAGACCGTGCCGGATATCGCCGCCCTACTGGATAGGACCGGACTTACTTACCAGCTGCTACGAAGCACCTTTGAATTCGGCCAGCCCCTGCGAAGCGAGGCGGACGCGGCCGCTTTCATCCGCTGCAATAGCCCGGCTATAGCGGATGGGGAGCTCCAAGCCTTTCTGGCCGAGAACCTCGTTTCCACCGGCAGGTGCGATTTTCCTTTTTACCTGCCGGGCCGGAAGGAGCTAGGCATTTTTATCATCGACGCTTGAGGCCGGGCAAACCTTGGCTGGGCGTTCGCTGCTATAGCTCATGTTCACAGCCCGCTTCTTGAAATCTGAATATCTTTTATCCTCACCAGGATTGCTTGATGCACCAAACGTATCATCAAGCTTTCCTATAAAAGGAACCATCAGGTTATGAAACATAAAATGGTTATACCGTTCTATGCCAAGAGCGAGGGCTGAATAGGATGACCAGAGGGAAGATTTCTAGGCGGCCCAGCAGCATATCCGCAGATAAAACCAGTTTGCTCAGGGGGGAGTATGCGGCAAAGTTCCCATCGGGCCCTACCATCCCCAGGCCGGGGCCGATGTTGTTCAGGCAGGAGATCACCGCCGAGAGGTTGGTTTCCAACGAGAAATCATCTAGGGAAACCAGCAGAAAGGAGGATACCAGAATCGTCAGGTAATAGGTCATAAACACGCCGACACCCTGAAGGGTGTTTTCCCCGACGGAGCGGTTGTTCATCCGTACCGACATCACCGAACCGGGATGAAGCATTCGGCGCAATTCCCGCCGGGCGGATTTGGCCATCATCACCAGGCGCACGATCTTGATGCCGCCGCCGGTGGAGCCCGCCGACGCTCCGAACAGCATCAGCACTAGCAGGATACCCCGGGAGAGCTCCGGCCATTTGTCGAAGTTGGCGGTGACGTATCCGGTGGTGGTCATTACGCTGCTCACTGAGAAAGCGACATGGTGAGCCGCTTCCCATAGGTTGGAAAAGAGGTGGGTGACATTCAGCGTGATGATGGCAATGGCGCTGAGCATAATGCCTAGGTAAACCCGCAGCTCCTCGTCTAACAGAGCCTCCTTCCACCTGCGGAGCAGGAGCAAAAAGTAAATGTTGAAGTTGACGCCGAACAGCGCCATAAAGACCGTAACCACCCCCTGGCAGAACGTGGGGTAAGAGGCCATGGAATCCACTTTGATGCCGAAGCCGCCGGTACCCGCCGTACCAAAGGTGATGCAGAGGCTGTCAAAGAAAGGCATCCCGCCCGCGACCAGCAAAACCAGGCACAGGATCGTCAAGACGATGTAGATGATGTAGAGAGCGCTCGCGTGGCTCTGCATTTTGGGCGTCATCTTTTCAATCGAGGGGCCTGGGCTCTCCGCGCGGAGCAAATGGAAGTTGCTGCCGTTGCCCTTGGCGCTAGGCATGAGCGCCAGCATGAACACGAGGATGCCCATTCCTCCTACCCAATGGGAAAAGCTCCGCCAATAGAGCAGAGGGCGGCTCATCGCCTCCACGTTGGTTAAAATGGAGGAGCCGGTGGTGGTAAAGCCGGATACGATCTCAAAGAACGCATCCACATAATGGGGAATCTCCCCGCTGAGGTAGAACGGGAGCGCCCCGAAAGCGGAGAGAGTAATCCAGGCTGCGCCCACCAGGACGAAACCCTCCCTGGCGTAAAAAGTACGCTCCTTACACCTGAAAATAATTCGTATGGCAAGCGCGAGGAGCGCTAGAAGCACGATCGTGATGGCAAGCGCCCTAAGTACATGGGCCTCCCCATCGTAGATCGCTAATCCGACAGACGGAACCAGAAGCAACGCCTCGATTAAAAAGAGATCGCCCAGTATCCGCAGGATGATTTTGAAGTTCATGGTTAAAAATCCCTCACAGCGCACCCGTGCGCTTTACTTCTCAAAAATATCGTCGAGGTTGGTGATGGCCAGCCCGCGGGGGGAAATTACGATCACGCCATCCCCCTCTTGGAGGGAGTCGTTCCCCTGGGGAATGAGGTTTTTCCCATGGCGGATGATACAGGCGATAAGGATATCTTTTCGGATGGGGGTTTCGGAAAGCGGCCTGTTCAGGTACAGGATATCGAGCGTGGCCAGGAATTCCAGGGCCTCCACCTGGCCGTCGGCCAGCTCGGTCATCGCGACGACCGAACCTCCCGTGGCGTTGGCCATCGCCCGGACATACCGCACCACCTCGGTGGCTGAAAGCGCCTTGGGACTGATAACCGACTCGATCCCCATATCCTGAATGACAGGGTAATATTCAGTCTGGCTGATTTTGGTGATAACCTTCCCCACCCCTTCGTGACTGCCGTAGAGGGAGAGAATGATGTTCTGCTCGTCCATACCGGTGAGGGTGACGAGGGCGTCAGTCTCCCGGAGCCCTTCTTCCAGCAGCAGACGCTGGCGGTTGCCGTCCCCGTGGATGATGACGGCCTTGGGAAGGAGGTTGGACAGCTCCTCACAGCGGGCCCTGCTTTGCTCGATGATCTTGACGGAGATATGGCTTTTGAGCAGCATGGCGGCCAGATAGTAGGCAATGCGGCTCCCTCCGATGATCATACAGCTGTGGATCTTTTGATTCGTCAGCCCCAGGAGGCTCACTAGGCGGGCCAGATCGCCGGCCGCAGCGGTCACATGAATCTTATCTCCCTCTTGGAGCACAAAGTCGCCCCCCGGAATGAAGGCCTTGCCCTGCCGCTCCACGGCGCATACCAGTGTCTTGACCGACATCGCCTGCTGCATTCGGTTCAAAGGAATGTCCCGGAGGCGCGAGTCGGGGCCGACGCGCAGCTCCACGATCTCCACCAGCCCCTTGGCAAAGGTCTCCCGGCGGAGAAAGGAAGGGAACTGTAGAATGTGGTATGCCTCTGCGGCGGCGGCCAGCTCGGGGTTCACCGTCATAGAAAGGCCCAGCTCCTCCCGGAGAAACTGCAGCTGCTCGGCGTATTCGGGATTGCGCACGCGGGCAATGGTGTGGCGGGTGCCCAGCCGACGGGCCAGGATGCAGGTGAGCATATTGACCTCGTCCGTACTGGTGACAGCAATGAGCAGGTCGGCTTTCTCGGCCCCCGCCTCTCTCAGTACAGGCAGGGAGGCGCCGTTCCCATGCAGGATCATAACGTCGTATTGCTCAACGCTGGTCTCCAGGACATTGGGATTGGAGTCGATGATTGTGAGATTATGCCCCTCGCGGGACAGCTGGGCGGTGATGGAAAGGCCCACCTTGCCGTCCCCCACGACAATGATGTTCATAAAAGGTCTCCACTTTCTATATGAAAAATTTCGAGTTTACAAAAGCTTTTCGCCATACTCTTTTTGCCGTAAAGCAGCCCTGTGATCCGATAAACCGCCTTCTGAGGTTCAAGCATAGCGCAAACAGCTTCCGAAGAAGCTTATATATTTTTTACCAAAAGCAGAACCGCCCTTTGCCATATCCACGGTTCGCACATTTCCGGCGATGGGATATATACCGGAAAATAGCTTTTCATGGATGTGGCATAGGGAGACAAAATCGAACTTGTCTAAAGGGGGCCAATAGCTCCACAGCCGTAATGGGACAAAAGCGGCTTCGGCTTCTTTCATGAGCTACGGGTGTTGACTCTCCGGCTTGTTTTCAAGCACATCTCCGCGATCGGTAAAGTAATCGCTCATGGGTGTTGCTTGAATCCTGCCGGATATATTTCGTGACCGCTTGGTTGGCCTTGGTTCGCGCTGCCAGCACTTAGCGGCGTTTCTGACTGACTTCCGCTTTCATCGTATACTTTATATTGCGTAATGCGTTTTTCCGCGTCGCAACATAGGGGTTTTTTATAGCCACACGCCCTTCCCGACCTTACATTGCCCATAGTATACCACGGTAACTATAAACGGTATAGTTAAATTAAGCCGGTTTTCCTTAACGGCGATATCGCTTTTCATGGTTTTTCGTCCACGGCATCCCCGCAGGCCGCCAACACATGGGAGCGGTGGAGTAATTCGCGGTCAATATCGATGGAATCCCAAATCCGTAGTCAGAAACAGCTACTATCAGCGAAGTAACCTTTTGAGTTTTGTAATAAAGGACGGAAAAATGCTGCGCCGTTTTGCCGCGCTCTCCTCACGCAAGCCTGCAAGCCCGGTTTCCCGCATGCGCTCATAGAAGCGATCTTGCAGCAGCGAATAAGAGGAAATCCGTATGGACTTGCTGTCCTTAATATAGTAGCCGCTCAAATAGTTTCTAAAGTAAGATGCATATTATCTTGATTTTGACAAATAATAGTCCCAGAAAAGGAGGTAAGTATGGGTATTATTGGTTGGATTATTATTGGTGCCGTGGCAGGTTGGATTGCAAGCATGGTTACAAAAAACAATAGGAAAATGGGAGCTGGATCAAATATCTTGGTGGGAATCATCGGGGGATTTATTGGCGGCCTTGCAATGAACCTGCTGGGAGGCCATGGAATTACAGGTTTCAATCTTTGGAGCCTCTTAGTTGCCACTGGTGGTGCTATTATCTTGTTGCTTATTGTGAATGCCATTAGGCAGAAATGAGAAGTAAACGATATTTCGGACAATAAGTTAAGCACTATATGGTAAAGCCTGTCGTTCCCAGGCACTGCATATTTTAAGTGGCGGGTCGCGAATAGGGTAAGGAATATCGGTGCTATTATCTGCAATTTCATATTGACACTTTTCGATCTATTGCATATTATAATCACATCGATATCTTTAGATTTGAGGTGTCAATATGGATTATTACTTAGAGAATACGAAAGTGTTTAAGGCGCTGGGCGATCCCAAGAGAGCCATGATCGTGGATATGCTCTCCTGCGGGGAG
>DHOI01000088.1:29859-30956 GCA_002409725.1 Christensenella sp. UBA5394 | reverse complement strand
AGAGCCATGATCGTGGATATGCTCTCCTGCGGGGAGCTTTGCGCCTGCAACATTTTGGAGAAGTTCCAAATGTCCCAATCCACGCTATCTCACCACATGAAAACTTTGTGTGAATGCGGGCTTGTTAAAGGCCGGGAAGAGGGCAAGTGGATTTACTACACGCTGGACGCGGAGACTATCGATAAAACAAAACGGTTTTTCCAGGATATCACCTCCGATAAGGAAAATTGTATTTGCCAAGAGAGCGCAAATAACTGTAAGGGATTTTGTGGGAATGAGTAAATGCTGCTGTTCTTCCGAAAACTCCGCCCCTAAGTTTGGCGGATAAAAAATAATTTTGTTTGAAGGAGCTATTAGCTATGAAGAAAATGAAGATTTTTGAGCCTGCCATGTGCTGCTCCACCGGGATCTGTGGCGTGGGTGTTGATCCCGAACTGCTGCGTATCTCTACTGTGCTGGACACGTTGAAAAAGCACGGTGTAGTTGTTGACCGCTTTAACCTGAACAGCGCGCCCATGGAATTCATTACCGACCAGACAATCAATGCCTATATCAACGAGACGGGACCGGAGGGCTTGCCCGCCGTAATGGTCGATGGCAAAATTGTCATTACGGGCCGATATCCCACCAATGAGGAATTTACCAAGCTGCTTGACCTTCCCGATCGTGTGCTGGCAGGGCCGGTTAAGCCCGTAGCGGTAAAGCTCAAGAAGAATACAGGCGGTTGCGGCTGTAAGGGAGGCTGCTGTTAAAATGAAGGTATTCGATCCCAACAATATCAACCTGACAAAATACCTTTTCTATACCGGCAAAGGCGGCGTTGGCAAAACCAGCATCGCCTGCGCCACAGCCGTGACGCTGGCGGACAGCGGAAAAAAAGTGTTGCTTATCAGCACCGACCCCGCTTCCAATTTACAGGATGTTTTTTCGATGGAATTAACCAACAGAGGAACACCCATCCCAGGCGTACCGAATTTGACGGTAGCAAACCTAGACCCCATACAAGCCGCCGCCGAGTACCGGGAAAGCGTGATCGCGCCTTACCGTGGCAGATTACCCGCGTCCGTGATCGCTAATATGGAGGAACAGCTTTCCGG
>DHOI01000088.1:0-29663 GCA_002409725.1 Christensenella sp. UBA5394 | reverse complement strand
GAACAGCTTTCCGGCTCCTGCACAGTCGAAATCGCGGCGTTCAATGAGTTTTCCAGCTTCATTACCGACGATAAGATACAGCAGGAATACGACCATATTATTTTTGATACTGCGCCCACAGGCCATACCCTGCGGATGCTTCAACTTCCCTCCGCGTGGAGCAATTTCATAAGCGAAAGCACACATGGGGCGTCTTGCTTGGGCCAGCTTTCAGGCTTGGAGAGCAAGAAAGCCATCTACAAGCAGGCCGTGGAAACACTGGCAGACGGCAACCTGACCACGTTGATCCTCGTTACTCGTCCCGAAATCGCACCGTTCAAGGAGGCGGAACGGGCTTCCAACGAGCTTTCCGCATTGGGCGTAAACAATCAAACGTTAGTCATCAACGGCATGCTCATGGAACACAGCGATGCCTTATCACTTAGCCTGTATGAAAAGCAGCAAGCAGCCTTTATCGCGCTGCCGGAGGGCCTGCGATCATTTCCTCGCTATATGGTTCCACTTCGAGCCTATAATGTCACAGGTCTTGAAAACGTGCGCGCCCTGCTGCATGCCGACCGCGTGACCGCCCATGCGCAAACGCTGCACGCTACGCATATTCCCGTGCTGAACGATGTGATAGACGAACTGGCCGCAGAGGGAAAGCGCGTCATTTTCACCATGGGCAAGGGCGGCGTAGGTAAGACTACCGTGGCTGCCGCTATCGCGCTTGGACTTGCGAATCGAGGAAAGAGAGTCCATCTCACCACCACCGACCCTGCTGCACACCTAAAATTCGTGCTGGACGAGAGCAGCGGTGTTTCCATGAGCCATATCGACGAGGCCGAGGAGTTGGAAAAATATCAATTCGAGGTGCTATCGAAAGCCCGCGCATCCGGCATGAGCAACGAGGACATCGCCTATGTGGAGGAAGATCTACGCTCCCCCTGCACCCAGGAGATCGCCGTATTCCGGGCGTTTGCAGATGTTGTGGAAAAAGCGGATGATCAAGTGGTGGTAATCGATACCGCGCCCACCGGTCACACCCTTCTCTTACTAGAATCCACACAAAGCTATAACCACGAAATCCAACGTACCAAGGGTGAAATTCCCGAAGCGGTAAAGAGGTTGTTGCCCCGGCTGAAATCCAAAGAAACCGAAGTCATTATTGTGACCCTGCCCGAAGCGACTCCCGTTTATGAGGCGCTGCGTTTGGAGGATGATCTAAAACGGGCGGGCATCGCTGCTAAATGGTGGGTTGTCAATCAGTCCCTTTACGGCACGAACACAACCAACCCCATGCTGGCGGCAAAAGCAGCAGGCGAAGTTGAGTGGCTCAATCGTATTGATAAACATGCGGCCGGTAAGTTTGCGCTGATTAAGTGGAGTGCTGAGGAGATCATGGGCGACCGCCTGTTGTCGCTATAAGGATAACAATATGAAAAAGGTAGCATTCATCTGTGTTCACAACTCCTGCCGTAGCCAGATTGCGGAGGCGTTAGGCAAGCACCTTGCCGGTGATGCTTTTGAAAGCTATTCTGCGGGAACAGAAACCAAGCTGCAAATCAATCAGGATGCGGTTCGCCTGATGAAGCAACTTTACGGAATTAATATGGAAGAAACTCAACGTTCGAAGCTACTTTCAGAGCTTCCCCCCATTGATATTGTAGTTACGATGGGCTGTAATGTCGAGTGCCCCTATCTCCCTTCTAGTCACAGGGAGGATTGGGGGCTGGATGACCCCACAGGGAAAAACGATGAAGAATTTATTAAGGTTATACGGCAGATTGAAAGTAACATACTGTCTCTCAAGGAACGGCTGAACGTTTGAATATTGCCTTTAAATGAAGCTAACTACACGAAGGGCGCTCCAGCGCCCTTTTATTGTACACAAGAAAAAACAAATTTCGGTTACACATATCGCATTTATTGGATGCAATGTCAAAAAAGGCCGCCGGGCCGGGCTATAAGCCATGGCGGGGCGGCCTGTTTTGTCGAAGCTTTTAGGCAACGTGGTTAAAATTCTCGATTGCGCCCTGAAGGGACTCGAGCAGCGTATCCAAGGGAGCGGCTTCGATTTGGGCCGCGCCCAGCTCTTCGCCCATATCCAGTGCCATCACAGTGTCGCTCACCTGCTCCACGCCAAAGGTCATGGAAAGGCCGTTGATTTCATCGTTGATGGTAACGGAGCCGTCGTCGTTATCCACCATTTCACCAAAGAAGCTGACCGCGCTGCCGCTCTCCGGGTCGCCAAACACCATACCGGCCATGGTCATATCTGCGTTGAATACCAGCAGGATGGCCTCGCCCGCATCGGACATGCCCAGGTAGCCGCCATCCACCCAGGCGGCAATGGAATCGTAATCCAGGGTATAGGTAAGCTCTTCTTTGGCGGCTGGTTCCTCGGCAGGCTCCGCAGCGGGTTCGGCAGCAGGGGCTTCGGCAGCGGGAGCTTCCGCAGCGGGAGCTGCGGCGGGGGCAGCAGCAGGGGCACCGGCGGGTTCTTTCGCGCCGCCGCAGGCCACAAAGCTAAAGGCCAGGGCCAGGGCCAGCAGGGAGATCAACCATTTTTTAATCCGCATAAATCAATTTCCTCCATATTGTTTTGATTCGGTTCATATAAAAACCACAAGCGTTTTTGTGGTTTTTCGCGGGGGGGAGTTTGCATAATATGGTCAGCAACATTCCGTATGTCATAGTAACAAAAAATTCCATCCAAAACCGCCTTTGGCGCGAACGGTACAGGTTTTGGGTGTAAACGGTACGAAGCGGGATGGAACGGCATGTGCGGCTATGGTAAAATTAAGGTGGATATTTGTAAGATCATGGAGGCGTGTACAAATGCGCATTGCAGTCTGCGACGACGACCCTCGTGAATTGAGACGGCTCACGGGGCTATTAGACGCCTATCGGCTGGAGACCAGGGCGGGCTTAGCTTATAAAGCCTATGAGGATGGGCTTTCGCTGCTGGAGGATGTACGCCGGGGCGGCTTCGACCTGCTCCTTTTGGATGTGATGATGCCGATGCTAAACGGCATGCAGGCGGCCCATGAAATACGTGAATTCGATGATAATGTAAAGATCGTATTTCTTACCGCCTCGCCGGAATTCGCGGTTGAAAGCTATGCGGTAGGGGCATTTACCTATCTTTTGAAGCCCGCTTCCCGGGATAATCTTTTCCCTATGTTGGATAAGCTGTTTCGCGCCGCCCGCAATCCGCAGGAGGGGCTGATGGTCAAGTTCCACAACGGCATGGCCAACATCCTCTTTTCACGCCTGGCCTATGTGGAGGTGATGAACAAAACCCTGCGTTTCCACCTGACGGATGGCAGCACAAGAGAATTGATTGCGCCACTTTCGGATTATGAGGAAGCTCTTTTGCAAAGGCCGGAATTTATTCGTGTACACCGGGCGTTCATCGTCAACCTTTGGCAGGTTCAGGAACTGCGCCCCACGGATATTCTGACTTATACGCACAGCGTAGTGCCGGTTTCCCGGCGGCTTTATGCGCAGGTACGCAAGGCATATATGGATCAGCTCTTTGTAGAAAAGGGGGTGGAGTGATGGCGGTCATTCTAGGCATGCTCAATTATGCATTCGTTTTGCTGTATGGCACTTTACTCACAGTTCGCTTTGCAGGCGGCTGCACCTTAAAAAAGGAGCGCTACACGGTGGTGGCACTAAGTGTTATCATTTTGGTGGCACAGATTCTAAGCTATACCCTTTGGGGGCTTGAATATACCAAGAAGCTCTACCCGATAATCTCCCACTTCCCGCTTTTCCTCATGCTGGTATTGATATTCAAAAGGCCATGGGGCGTGGCGTTGGCAAGCATTTTGACGGCATATTTCTGTTGCCAGCTGCCACGCTGGATCGGCACGCTCACGCTTTATTTATTCGGTACGGAGCTCGCGTATCAGGCCGGCTATATGATCTCGCTTGTTCCGTTGTACTTCCTTTTGCAGCGCTATTTCACCATGCCCGCTTACCGGGCAATGACCTATTCCAAACGGTCGCTTTATATATTCGGCGGTCTGCCTTTGTTTTATTACCTGTTCGACTATGCTACCACCGTTTATACCGACGCTTTATATACAGGCGTGCGGATGGTCAGCGAATTCCTCCCCGCCGCCATGGCGCTCTTTTATGTGGCGTTTGTGACCGTATACCATGCGGAAGTGCAGCGGCGCAATCAGTTAGAAGTAGATAACGCCATGCTTGCAGCGCAATCGGAATGTGCGAAAAACGAGATCTTCGCTTTACAGCAGGTGCAGCAGCAGACAGCGGTCTACCGCCACGATATGCGCCATCATCTATCGCTCTTGAGCGGCTACCTTGAAGCCGGAAGCTTTTCCCAGGCTGGTGAATACATCCGTCAAGCGCAAGCCGATATCGATAGGATCGTGCCAGTGCAATACTGCAAACATAATGCCGTCAATCTGATCCTATCCTCCTTCGCCGCCAAAGCGGCGCAGCAGGGTGTGACGCTGAGCGCCAAGGTCAACATTCCCGCCGCCTTCGTACTTTCGGATACCGAGCTGTGCGCCCTGCTCTCCAATGGCCTGGAGAACGCCATCTCCGCCGCCGCGCAAATAGCCGGCGACGAGCAGCCGGTGGTACGCGTCAATTGCCAGTCTCACAAGGATAAGTTACTTATTTATATTAGCAATCCTTATCAGGGAACCGTCGCCATGCGGGACGGATTGCCGGAAAGCTCTCGGCCTGGGCATGGTTTCGGCGTCAAAAGCATCAAGTTAATCGTGGAAAAGTACGCCGGCTACTGCGCCTTCGAGGCGGAGGACGGTATGTTCACATTGAAGGTTGTGCTGCCGCTGGGGGTAGCGCCGAAATGACGCTGCATCGGTTGTGCAGGAGTGGATCGCAAACATAAAGAGAAAAGACTGAGCGCCCTAAAGATAAGGCTCCCAGTTTTCTTTTTCTGTATTCGGTTGCGCTTCTTAAATTCTCCCTATTGTACCGTGGCCCTCAGGCGGCTTTTCTTCTTTTTCAACTCGGAGATAGTCTGTACCTCTCAAGGCTTGGATAGCCGAAGCAGCCGCCCTTACCACCGAACTGACGGTGGCCGTTCCTCCTCTCCGTGCGAAGACCATCTCTATGCTACGCTTGATGTTTTCCGCTTCCTTGTCTTCCTCCCGCAAGCGAGGCATATTGCGCTGATTCAAAAATATGTAGAAATTTGACCATTCCGCTTGACTTCCAGGGTTTAATGTTTTATAGTATCAAAGATAACTGTTTTTAACCCGGTACAGAGATGCCGGCAAAACACTTATAGCACAATAGGTATATTCTGTGTAATTGAGTGCCTTGCCGGAAACCGGCAAGGTTATTTATTTTGAAAGGAGGCGGGATTTTGGAATTCAAAGCAGAACTAATGGATGAAATGGCCATCCGCAGGGCTCTTACGCGCATCACCCATGAAATCGTTGAAAAAAATAAAGGCACCGATGATTTGTGTCTTGTGGGAATCAAGCGCCGGGGCGAAATTCTGGCGGAAATCATACAGGATAATATCCGCAAAATCGAACAGGTGGATGTTCCCTGCACCAGCGTGGACATCAAGTATTACCGGGACGATCTAACAACCGTGGACGATTCCCCGGTATGGCACAGATCCGACCTGCCCTTTGACGTGACGGGAAAGGTGATCGTTCTGGTGGACGATGTGCTTTTTACCGGACGGACAGCCCGGGCAGGCATGGAAGCCGTTATTACCTGCGGCCGGCCCAAAGCGATTTTGCTCGCCGTTCTGATTGACCGTGGGCACCGGGAACTGCCTATCCGTGCCGATTTTGTGGGGAAAAACGTTCCCACCTCCAACTCTGAACTGATAGAAGTACGCATACCGCCTTTTGATAATGAAACGCGCGTGTGCCTGATGGGCTTGGGGAATCGATAGATAATTATATTTATAATTATAATAAATCATAAGGAGTCGTAAACAGCATGAACAAAACGAAAGTTGGTTATCTGCCAGACGAAAAGCCGCCGGTTGGCAAACTCCTCCTGTATGCCTTGCAACAGGTCATCGTCATGTTCCCCGCCACTATAACGGTGGCCCTCATCACCGGATTCCAGGTTTCCACCACCATCTTTGCCAGCGGCCTGGCAACGATATGCTTCACGCTCATCACCGGAAAAAAGCTTCCCCTATACTATGGTTCCAGCTTTGCCTATCTATCCGCCATTTCCGGCCTCATTGCCGCGCAGGGTTTCGCCCCCGTCGATGGGATCCTGCCTAAAGAGGCTATCCAGATCGCACAATTCGGCATCATCTCCTCCGGCTTGATCTCCATTGCCGCAGGTTTTCTGGTGCGCCTGGCCGGTCGGGGTGCTGTAGAAAAGATTCTGCCCCCCTGCGTAACGGGCCCTGTTGCCATGATCATCGGCCTCACCCTTGCCGGTAACGCCCTCTCCGATGCGGCGCCCGCCGCCGGGCAGCCCCAGGCCGTCTGGATCGTATCCCTGGCAACGCTTCTCTCCACCGTCTTTTTCTCCAAGTACCTCAAGGGCTTCCTCGGTCAGCTACCGCTGCTGTTAGGCGCAACCTTTGGATGCCTTGTCGCCGTGATTATCTACGCCATCGGCGGCGCCGATTACAACCTGTTCCGTTCCTTACCTGCCCAGGCGCTGGCAGCTTCCACCTGGAAGCTGGGCAGCGGCAGCCTCTTTGCGCTGCCTGCCTTCTCCCTGCCTAAAATATCCTGGGCGGCCGTCGCGGCCATCATGCCCATTGCTATCGCCACCATCCCTGAATCCACGGCCCATGTTTACCAATTAGACATCTACGTCAATGACATTGCCCGCGAAAAAGGAGTGGATAAAAAGTACGACATGGTCGCGCTGCTGGATAAGAACCTGATCGGCGACGGTATCTGCGACATGGTCGCCGGCTTCATCGGCGGCCCGGCCGGGACCAACTATGGCGAAAACATCAGCACCATGGCCATCACCCGTGTGTTCAGCGTGCCCGTCCTGATCGTAGCCTCCGTTATGGCTATGATCATGTCCTGCTTCACGCCCCTCATCCGGGTCATCTACGGCATCCCCCTCCCCGTCATCGGCGGGCTGGAAATCTACCTCTTCGGCGCCATCGCCGCCCAGGGCGTCGCGATCCTGATCGACAAGAAGTGCGACATGTTCTCCTCCAAGAACATCGCCGTCATCGCCAGCATCATGGTGCTGGGCCTTGGTATTCACTACACCTTTGGCGGCACGATCAACTTCTTCGGCATCGGCATCCCCGCCGTTGCCGGCGCAGCCATCTTCGGCATCCTCCTAAATCTGCTTCTCTCCATCGGTGAGAAGAAAAAGACCGCGGAGTAAGCCAGGTATGGTTTGCAAAGGCTATTGCCCGGTTGCATAGCTCGGATTCCAAAATGTTTACTGGGCTACACATGGGCATGCGGTAAGCAGTTGCAAAAGCGTGTATATATAATAAGTCCCCCCGGCGAAGCCGGGGGGATTTATTATGCGGGCATAGTCCTGTTGTCGGCTTCGTCATAAGCCGCCGATCAAGCTTCCGGTTCTTCGGCCTCCAAGGGAATGATCTTGTGAGCCAGCACATCCACCAGGCCCAGGTCTGTGAGCCCTAGCTCGGGTACAGTGGGCAGGGAGATGAAGCTAAGGGTCATAAATGGCGCGGGGAGCGGGCAACCCAGCTCCGCCGCGGCCCGATTCACCTCGTCCAGCTCCGCCATAACAGCCTCCGCCCCTTTCTCGCTCATCAGGCCGCCGATTGCCAGGCGCATGCCTGCGCGCACGCGGCCGTCAGAGACCACGGCCAGGCCGCCGTGCAGGCGGGCCACCTCGTTCACAGCCAAGGCAATATCTTCATCATTGGTTCCAGCCACGGCGATGTTGTGATGATCGTGGCTGGTGGAGAAGGCGATAGCTCCCTTTTTCAGGCCGAAGCCCTTTACAAAGCCCACCCCCACATTGCCGTTCTTCCCATACCGCTCCACGATGGCCAGCTTCAATAGATCGGCCTCCACATCCTGCCGAAGCGCCCCATCCACCACCGGCACCTCCGCCAGAAGGCGGTGGTTGATGATCTGCCGGTCGATCAGGCCGATGGCCCATACCTTGGCCTTGGGTCCGGCTGCTTTTGTGGGCAGGGCAAAGGAGGCGGCGGTGATGGGGTTTTTCAGGTGCACGGTATCCATAATCCAGGCAGGATATTCCCGCACAGGACATTCCGCCAGCAAGCCGCCCTCTTGGGCCACCATCCGTCCCTCGTAAAACACGGCCACGGGCTCCATTTCTTCCAGCGAATCTACCAGCAGGATATCCGCCTTGCGGCCCGGCGTGATAGAGCCGATCTCATCCTCCAAGCGGAAATGGCGGGCCGCGTTGATGGTAGCGATGCGGATGGCGTCCATGGGCCGCATGCCGAGCTGAATGGCCCTGCGCACAATATAGTTGATGTGGCCTTCTTGCCGTATCTCCGTAGGGTGCTTATCATCCGTGCAGAAGCAAAGGCCATCCAGGGGCACGCCTGCATCCAAAACGGCGCGTAGCAGCTCATCCGCGTTGCGCTCCGTGCTTCCCTCCCGGATCAGCACTCGCATGCCCACCCGCAGGCGGGCCAGCATCTCTTCGCCATTCACGGTCTCGTGATCGTCCGAAACGCCGCTAGAGGCGTATACGTTCAGCTCTTGGCCCATGCGGCCGATAGCGTGGCCGTTCACAATCTTGCGGCGGGCCAGGGTATCCGCGATTTTATGCAAGTATTCATCCTTGCCAAACAATATTTTGGAAGGATCTATTTCCCCCAGGCTCACGCTTTCAGGCCAATCCATAATGCGGGCCACCTCCGCAGAGCCCAGGGTAGCCCCCGTGGTCTCCAGGCCGGGGGCCGTTGGCACCCGGGAGGATACCTCGATGAGCATGCGGTATGGCAGTCGGTCCATGGAATCCAGCATGGCCTTGATCCCTTCCTCGCCCGCCACGTTAGCGATCTCCATCAAGTCCGCACAGAGGGTGGTGGTGCCCTTGGGTACCACAATGGCTGCCAGAGCCTCGGGGGAGAGCATGGTGGTTTCAAAGTGCATGTGCGTATCGATGAACCCGGGCACGGCAAACCGCCTCCCACAGGGGATGATCTCCTTGGCCTCCAGCTCTGCATCCGGACAAATGGATACCACCCGGCCACCACGGATATAGATATCCGTGGGATAGATCTCGCCGGAGAACACATTTACCAGTTGTACGTTTTCCAGTTTCAGGTCGCAGACCAGCTGCCCTAGCCCGGCCCGTACCGTATCGCGAATCTCTTCGAATGTGCGCATAGTTCTTCCCCTTACTCCCCTACCTTGTTCCAAAATCCGGCGTGAACCTCCACGATCTCGGCCTCCACGTTCGCCACGGGGCCAATCAGCTCGATCGGCTTTTGTCCGGCCTTGATCACCGCGGCCGCGCCCATGGAAAAGGTGGGGTTCTTATCATCGCTGCCTGTAAGCTCCAGCAGCCGCTCTTCCGACACGCCATACACGATGCGGCCGATGTTTGCCCAATAGATGCCACCCGTGCACATGGGGCAGGGCTCGCAGGTGGTATACAGGGTGCAGCCCCATAGCTTTTCTTTGGAAAAAGCCCGACTCGCGCGGGATGCCAGCCGCATTTCCGCATGGGCCGTAGCGTCCCCCAAATCCCCTTCCTCGTTCCCCTGCTCCATCAGCACAACCCCGCCTGCATCCACCAGCACGGCCCCAAAGGGTGTGTTGCCGGATTGACGGGCCTTTTTGGCCATTGCATTGGCCAGGCGCAGGTATTCCTCATAATGTGCCATTTTCTTTCCTTCCTACGACCCTTTCTAGGGCATTCAAAATATTCTCATAGCCTGTGCAGCGGCATAAATGACCGGATATCAGCTCTCTAAGCTCCTCCCGGGTATAGGTCTTGCCGGAATTGGCGATCTCCACCCCGGTCATTACGAGGCCCGGCGTGCAAAAGCCGCACTGGATCGCCGCCTCCTCCACGAAAGCCTGCTGGATGGGGTGAAGCTCACCGTTCTCCTTCGTTAGGCCCTCCACCGTGAGGATGCTGTGGCCATCCGCCCAAACGGATAAGTAGATGCAGCTGTTTACGCTTTTCCCATCCAGCAGCACCGTGCAAGCCCCACATTCCCCCGCCTCGCAGCCTTTTTTCACGCTGGTCAAGCCCAACCGGTTTCGGAGGGTATCCGTCAGGCTTTCGCGCTGGTCCACGCCTAGTTCCACGGCCCGGCCGTTCACAGTCAAATGAATAGTTTTAATCATGGATAGTTCCTCCTGCTTCTTCCGCAGCCTGTCGCAAAGCCCGCTCACCCAGCTCCTTCACCAATTGCAGCCGCAGCTGCTTGGATGCGCGCCAGCTGTCCCTGGGCTGGACCTCTTGGATCACGCCCTGTCGCAGAGCCTTGACCATATCCCCCGTAAGGGCCATACCTTTAAGGGCCGCCTCGGTCTTAGCGCAGCGCAGAGGCGTGGGGCCAGCCACGGAGAAGGCGATGCGGATATCCTCCAGGCGGGTTTTATTCGCCTGCAGCTTGAGGCAAACGGCTGCGCCCAGGGTGGCGATCTCCATGGCGTTGCGCTGGCCGAATTTGATGTAGCTCCCATAGCGCCCGGCGTATTCTTCCTTGGGGATGACTATGGTCGTGAGCAGCTCCCTGCCCTTTTGCAGCACGGTCTTGCCCGGCCCTGTGTGGAATTGGGTTAGGGCCACCCGCCTGGTGCCTTGGGCCCCGGCCAATTCAAGCTCTGCGTTCATGGCCAGGAGGATGGGTACACTATCCGCGCTGACCGCGCCGTTGCACAGGTTTCCGCCGATGGTGGCTACATGCCGTATCTGGGGGCTGCCAACCTGATTTGCCGCATGGGCCAGGGCGGGCACGGCCCCGCGGATGACTTCATTATGATAGATGTCCTGGAAGCAGGTTCCCGCGCCGATGGCAATATCGCCATTTTCCCGCAAGGAGATCCCTATTATTTCCGGCACATCCATGATACTGATCAGCACCGCATCCGTCAACTTGCCTTCCTTCATGCGGATCATCACATCCGTACCGCCGTTTACAAGCACGGCGCCCGGGTGCCCTTCGAGAAGGGCCAGGGCCTCTTCAATGCTATGGGCCCGATATGTTTCTTTTATATCGTACATGGGGAACCTTCCCTCCTTTACTCGTCCTCGTTGATAAGGCCCGCCTCAATGAATGCCGCCAC
Source organism: Christensenella sp. UBA5394 (assembly GCA_002409725.1). Classification (GTDB taxonomy): domain Bacteria; phylum Bacillota; class Clostridia; order Christensenellales; family CAG-138; genus Pelethousia. The sequence continues at coordinate 18,462 of DHOI01000088.1, read as the reverse complement.
CAGGTTCTGGGGAGACATGGGCAGAGAGCGGATGGAAACGCCGGTAGCGTGCAGCACGGCGTTGCGGATGGCCGGAGCCTGGGGTATCAGGGGGGGCTCTCCCAGGGCCTTGTTGCCAAAGGGGCCGGTGGGCTCATAGGTCTCCACGAAATGGGTCTCCATGGGTGGCACGTCCATGCTGGTGGGGATCTTATAATCCAGGAGATTATCGTTGCGCATACGGCCCGTATTGGGATCATAAAGCAGCTGCTCACCCAGGGCGTAACCCACGCCCATCGCGATGCCGCCGTGAACCTGTGCCCGGGCCAGCTGGGGGTTGAGGATGGTGCCGCTGTCGTGCACGTTGACGATCCGGTTGATCTTCACCTTGCCCAGGGGCACATCCACCTCCACATCGGCAAAGCAGGCCCCAAAGGCAAAGGTGTTGCTCATACAGGTATAGGTGGCCTCCGCCGTGAGATGCTCGGTGTGCAGGACATGATCGTTGCAATATTGCATATAGGCCGCAACCCCTGCGATGCTGGCCAGGGGCTCTCCGCTTTTTTCCTCCACGATCCACCCATCCCGCAGTGTTAATTCCCCGGCCTGTCGGCCATGTATGCTCGCAGCCCGCTCCAGAAGTTTTTCCTTCATAAGCAGAGCCGCCTTCTTCACAGCCCCGCCGGATACATAGGTCTGCCGGGATGCGTAAGCGCCTGCATCATAGGGGGTATGGTCCGTATCCTGGAAGGAAAGGAGGAAAAGCCGCTCCTCCGGGATGGTAAGTATCTCGGAAGCGATCTGGGTAAACACCGTGTCCGAACCCTGGCCAAGGTCCGTGGCACCGACTTGGATTTGGGCAGTACCATCCTCGTTGAGGATGATGCGGCAGGCCGCGTTTTCGATCTGCAGGGGATACACGCCGGTCTTATAGGAGAAGATGGCCATGCCTAGGCCCTTTTTGATCTTTTTGGAGGTCTTATTGAAAGCATCGTATTCCGCCCGCTTCGCAGACCAGTTCACGGCCGCCTCCCCTTTATCCACGCAATCCCCCAGGCCGCAGCTTTTCACCACGAAATGGTCGAAGGGATCCAGGAAGCCGTTTTGCATCATGTTCAGCCGCCGCAAGGCGATGGGATCCATGCCCAGCTTCACCGCCAGGTCGTCCATCTGGCTTTCCATGGCAAAGGCCAGCTGGGGTATGCCGTAGCCTCTTAGGGCCGCCGCCGAGGGCAGGTTGGTATAGGCTGTGGAAGATTCACCGATCTGCACATCCTCCGCCGCATAAGTCTGGAAATAGTTGGTAACAGCATAGGCTGTGATGGCATGCCCATGGGCCGCATACGCGCCGCCGTTTGCATTGATGCGGATGGCGCGTTTTTTCATGCGGCCCTCCCCATCCACCTCCAGGCTGGTGAAAATATCCATAGCGTGGCGGGTACGGCTGCAAACGAAGGTCTCCTCCCGAGTCATGATGAGGGATACGCACTTGCCGCCCAGCTTTTTGCAGAGCAGGGCCGCGATGGGCTCATACAGGGTATCCTGCTTATTGCCGAAGCCGCCCCCCATATACGGCTTGATGACCCGCACCTGTCCCAGGGGCATTTCCAAAGCGTTGGCGATGTTACGCCGGGCAGTGAAGGGCACTTGGTTACTCGTCACCACCACCATCTTGGGGCCATCCATATAAGCGAAGCAGCCGTTGGTCTCAATGTGAGCCCCATGGACCGCGGGTACATAGAAATGATCCGCAACCAAGTCTTGCCGGCCAGCGATCCGCGCCCCCGTAGCAAAGGAGGCCTTTCCCCAGGTGACTTCGGACCCTTCGATAGAAAAATCCAGCCTGGCCAGCTCGTTGGTGGGATAGGCGGGGTTGAGGGGCTGGGCGCCGATGGCGGCCTCCGGCGTGAGCAGGGGGGCGTATTCCTCATACTGCACCCGGATGCGCTCCACCGCCTTGCGGGCGGACAATGGATCCGTAGCGGCCACGGCCGCGATCTCATCACCATAAAAGCGCACGCGCCTGCTCAGGATCAACCGATCCTTCACATCCTCATGATTGGGGTCCAGGGAAAGAGGGTGCCCGGCTGTGGCGTATTCCGTTTGCGGCACGTCGAAGCAGGTGATGATGGCCTGTACGCCGGGCACCTTCCAGGCCTCTGTGCAATCTATGCTCTTTACCAGTCCATTGGCGATGGTGCTATGTAATATCTTCGCATGCAGCGCACCCTGCGGCAGCATATCCTCCACAAATTTGGCCGTGCCGTTTACCTTCTGCACAGCGTCGATCTTTTTTACTTCTTTTCCAATACCCATGGCTTCCTCCTGTCAAAGTAAAATGCCGGTCAATCGCCTTGATTGCCAAAGTCGAAATACATGTCCAGCGAATAAGGGATATCCTCGAATTTATCCAGATATTCGCCTCCGGGGAAATCCTCGAAGGCCATCATGTAATAATCGCCGTTCTCATATACGAAGGGTACATCGTACACCATACCAGGTAGCCGGGCTGCCTGGGAAAAATGCGCCGTACCGGATAGTGCATCCTCGCTAAGCTCCATGGAGCGGTAATTGATGAACAGCGGCACCAGATAGGGATAGGTGCGCTCCTTGCGGAAAGCCTCCACAAAGGCTTCCTCCCCCATGGTATCTTTAAAAGCTTGCGTGAGATAGGCGTAGATCCCCGCGGGCTCCCCATAGTTGTAATTGATCTCGTGGGCAAAGGCCAGCACCCGCTCCAAAGCGTGTGCCTCGGTCTTATTGAACCGGGTACAGCCGGGGGCAGCCAGCAGGGCCATGCACAGGAGGATGAGGAAAGCGCGCCGCATGGCCTTCACCGCTCCATCCGTGAATAGGGGATGGTATAGGCGCTGGGGAACTCCGCCTTATTGGAGGCGAATACCAGGGCGATAATGGTCATGATATAGGGCAGCATCAGCATGAGCTGGTTGGCGATGGCCACGCCGAGGGCTTGGAGCCGCATTTGCAGGGCGGATGCAAATCCGAAGAGCAGGGCGCCCCACATGGCCCTTACAGGCAGAAAACGGGCAAAAATCACCACAGCCACGGCGATATATCCCCGGCCGCCAATCACCGCCTCCGTGAAGGTATTGAGGTAGGCGATGGTCATGAACGCCCCGGCGGCCCCGGCGTACAGCCCCCCGATGAGCACAGCCGCATACCGCACCCCGGCCACGCTGACGCCTTTGGAGTCCGCTGCCCGCGGGTGCTCGCCCACGGCCTTAATCTTCAGGCCGAAGGTGGTCTTTTCCAGGATGAACCAATTCAAGGGAAGCAGGAGGAAGCCCAAGTATACCAGCGCGTTATGCTGGAAGAAAACTGCCCCCAGGATGGGTATATCCGAAAGGCCAGGCACGCTTATGCTCTGAAAGGCTGTGATAGCAGGCGGCAAGGACTGGACGCCAAAGATTACCCGGTATATATAAGCCGCCAGTCCCGCTCCCAGGATATTCATGCCCAGGCCGGCGATGACCTGGTTGGCCTTCATCGTAATAGAAAGCCAGGCCATGATAGCGCTCCAGAGCATGCCCGTGAGCATGCCGCACAGAAGCCCCAGCCACAAGCTGCCCGTGAGGCAGGCGACTGCAAAGCCGGTTACCGCGCCCATAAGCATGGTGCCCTCCACCCCCAGGTTAAGGATGCCGGCGCGCTGGGTATAGATCTGCCCCAAAGCCGGCACCATTATGGGGGTGGCCAGGCGAATGGTGCTGGCGAGCAGGCTCACAAAAAAGCCGGTCGTAAATATCTTCTCAAGCATCTTTCCCAATCCTCCCCGCCCGTTTGACCGTCTTCCTTCCTTGGCCGACGATCCCGGCTATAACGAAAATAATAATTAATCCCTGGATTACATCCACGATAGAATAGGGCACGTTGGTCATACGCTGCATGCTAGCGCCCCCCACCAGGAGGATGGAAAAAAAGAAGGAGGCCACCGCTATGCCGCAGGGATGTAGAGCGCCCAGCAAGGCCACTACCGTGGCGATGTTGCCATAGCTACCCGCCATATTTTCCATGATGCGGTATTGCAGCCCAAAGGTCTCGATCCAACCTGCCACCCCTGCCACAGCCCCGGAAATGAACATGGTCAATAGAATAGTCCGCTTCACATTCACCCCCGCATAGGTAGAGACCCGCTCCCCCTGGCCGATGAGGTTGATGCGGTAGCCTAGGGTGGAACGCCACAATAAAACCGTAAGGATGAACACCACTACCATAATGGCCAGCCCGTAATGGACCCGTAGCCCCGAAAAAATGGCCTTGATCTGGATACCTTCGGGCACCATTGCAGATTGGGGAAGCTGCCCCGCCGGGTCCATCATAGGCCCATACACCAGGAAATCCAAGAAATAATCGGCAATATAATTCAGCATCAGGGTGGTGATAACCTCGTTTGCATGGAAGCGCACCTTCAGGAAGCCGGCCAACAGGGCCCAGCCCCCAGCTGCGGCAATGGCAGCCAGTAGGGTCAGGGGCGCCAAGAGCACAGGCGGTAGCTTCACATATAAGCCCACAGCCGTTGCCGCAATGGAGCCTATGATGAACTGGCCTTCCGCGCCGATGTTCCAGAGCTGGGCCCTATAGGCTACCGAAATGCCCAGGCCCATGATCATCACCGGCACCAGCTTCACGAACAGTTCCGATACCCGCTGCTTAGAGCTGAATGCGCCGGATAACAGCGTAGAATAGGCCTCCAGGGGATTGTTGCCGGAGATCATTACCAGCACTGCGCCAACGAGCAGGGCCGCAGCCACCATGGCTACCGCGCCGGCCGCCTTGTTCCCCGTTTTTTGCAGATCAAGCTTCACAGACCGATACCTCCTGCTTTTTGCCCATCATCAGCTCGCCGATCTGATAGGGATCGGCTCCCCGTTCCAATATGCCCATCAGCTCACCCCCATAGATCACGGCGATCCGATCGGATAATTGCAAAAGCTCTTCCAGATCCGCGGATACCACCAGCAGGGCCGCGCCATTGCCGCGGGTGTTCAGAAGTTTTTGGCGCACATACTCCGCGGCCCCCACATCCAGACCCCGGGTGGGTTGGTTGGCGATGAGCACCTTGGGCTCGCTTTCAATCTCCCGCGCCAGGATCACCTTTTGCTGGTTGCCGCCCGAAAGGGAGCGGGCCGTATCCCCCCCGCAATTGGCTTTGATCTGGTAGGCTGCCCGGGTCTTTTCCCAGTACTCCTCGATGGCTTTTTTGCATAAAAGGCCATGCTTGGCAAAAGGCGCCTTGTAAAAGCATTTGAGGATCAAATTGAGTTCCAGATCCCAGTTCATGGCCAAGCCCGTAGTGTGCCGGTCCTCTGGGATATGGCAAACCCCATGGGAAATAAAGTAAGCGGGCGGCCGGTTGGCCATCTTTTCATCATCCAGGGTAATCTCCCCCGCATCCAGGGGCCTTAGACCCGTGAGTACCTCGCAAAGCTCGCTCTGGCCATTGCCATCCACCCCGGCGAGGCCCACGATCTCCCCTTCCCGGATATCCAGGGAAAAGTTTTTCAGAGCCGCCACGCCCTTGGCGTTGCGGGCGCAAAGGTTTTTTAAGCAATATCGCACCGCGCCTGGGGCGCGGGTGTTTTCTTTAAAGTTGAATAGAACGTCCCTGCCCACCATCATCCTGGTCAGCTGGTCCTTGGTCACGCTCTCATCCATGTTCAGAGTGCCGATCATCTTCCCATCCCGTAGCACGGTGACCTCGTCTACGATGGCGATGATCTCCTCCAGTTTGTGCGTGATGAGGACAATGGATTTGCCATCATCCCGCATTTGTCGCAGGGTATCGAAAAACAGGTTTGTTTCCTGGGGCGTAAGCACAGCCGTGGGCTCATCCAACAGGAGGATGTCCGCGCCCATATAGAGGGCTGTCAAAATTTCTACCCGCTGCTGCTCGCCGACGGACAGCTGCCATATCTTGCTATATGGGTCTACGCCCATCCCATATTTATCCGAAAGTGTCTGGAGCTCCCGGGCCGTTTCCTTGGTATCCAGCAGGATACCCCGCCTAGACTTCCTTCCCAGCATCACGTTTTCTACCACTGTTAAGGGACGGGCCAGCATGAAATGCTGGTGGACCATACCGATGCCCAGGGAGATGGCCTTAAGGGGCGAATCCACCTCCGCTTTCGCGCCGTGGATAAAGATATCCCCTGCCTCCTGCTGATAAAGGCCATACAGCACATTCATCAGCGTGGTCTTCCCCGCGCCGTTTTCCCCCAAAAGGCCGTGTATGGAGCCTTTGCGCAGGGAAAAATCGACGCAGTCGTTTGCCTTTACTTGATTGAAAATTTTGGTGATCCCCTGCATTTTTACAGCAAGCTCTTCCATATGACCGCCCTCTCCTTTATTCTAGGGGCGGCCGCCAGCCATTGGGCAGCGGCCGCGTTCCCCGTCGTCCTTTTTCCTGCTCTGCCCTTAGTTCCAGGCGGGCCAGGTGATCTCGTCGTTCTTCAGCTTTTGATAGGCTTCCTCGATGGTCTTTAGCTCGTCTTGGGTCAGCTTGCCCTTAGTATCGTTGATGGGCGTATATTCCATGCCGCCGTTGGCGATGGTGATCCAATAGATGCGCGCATCATCCTCCAGATTGAGGAAGGCACCGCTCGCGATATCTTTGAATATCTGGTCGATTACGGCCTCCCAGTGGTATTGGATGCCGGAGAGCACGTTCTTCTCGCCCAAGGACTTTTGATCCTGCACATTGCCCAGCACGTATTTGTCCTTATCCACAGCTGCCTGTACCACACCCAAGCCGATACCGTCGCCGGAGTGCCAGATCACATCTACACCGGAATCATACATGCCCACAGCCGCTTCATAGGCCGCGGCCGTATCGTTCCAATCCCCGGTATAGATCTCCTGAATCTCAATGTTGGGGTTGACGGACTCTGCGCCCATCCGATACCCGGCATGACCCCGCACCATCTCGGAGGCGTCTGCGCCGCCGATCACGCCAATCTTTCCCGTTTCCGAGGCCAGGGCCGCGATCACGCCCATAAGATAGCCGCCGGACTCCAGCGCCACATCATAGATGGCGGAGTTCTTACGGAACATGTAGCCTGTTCCCAGCAGGAAATAGCTCTCCGGGAACTTATCCGCCACGTTGACCAGGGGCTCCATAAACTGGAAACCATGGCCGAAGATCACATCATAGCCCTGATCTGCAAAATCCGAAAGGGCCGGCTCAATATCCGCCACTTCATACACGTTTTCCACAATCTTGAGGTCCACGGTGTCGGTATGCGCGGCGGCATAGGCGCTTACGCCTTCATACATGGCCTGATTGAAAGAAACGTCGTCCTTCTTACCCGGTAGCACCAAGGCTACCTTCAGCTTCTTGCTTTCGCCCGCTTCATCGGACGCCGTCTTGCCGCCGCAGGCATAGAGCATGGGCAACAGCATCAAAATGCCGAGCAGCAGCGCGATCCGCGCTTTCAGATTCTTCCTCATTCGACTACCTTCTTTCATAAAGAGATAATTTATATCATGGCGCTCGAGCCTTGATACCATGAGTCCTAAGAAAATCGCACTTTAGGGAATGCCCTGTTCGAGGGCTGAGAATAAGAATAAAAGAGATTTATATGTCAAATTGGTATTACCTTTATTGGTAGTACCAATTTTAATATACTCGCCCCTATGGCCTACGTCAATAGTTTTGTCTAAATTTATATATAAAAAATTGCAGCCACAAAGCTGCAATTTTTAATGATACATTTTTATCCAAGCCGCTGTGGCTCGGGCCTAAACATGCGCTAGATTTTTTTGCGGAGCACCATATGCTGCAAAGCCTGGTCCTTGTAAAACTCGCGAGAGTGCAGCACGGGCTTCCCCCGGAAGGTATAGCCCACCTCATCCATAAACAAAACCGGCGCGCCCGGCGCGATGCCAAACCAACCCGCCGCCTCGTCATCCGCACCCACGGCCCGCACCTCTGTCAGATCCATATAGACTTGGGTATTGCAATATTTATCCAGAAAATCGAAGATGGGCTTGCGTAGGTCCTCCTCCGTATAGTCCTCTTTGTCGATGAGGTCTTTGGCGATGCTATCCGTACAGATGATCACGGCCTCGTCATCCGCAGCCACGATGCGGGTGATCTGGATAATCTCGGCTGTGGGACAGATTTTGAGCTTCCCGGCCAGCTCTTCCCCGGCCACACCGTAGCCCACCTTCAAGAAGGGGACGCTGGCTTTGCGGCCGGTGCCCTCGATCATTTGGAGAAACTCCTGCTCCAAGTCCATTCTGGTGACCACGGATAGAACGTGGCGGTTGATGATGGTGCCCACCCCATGGCGGCGGCTGATAAACCCTTCCCGCTCCAGGGATGCCAGGCTATCCCGGATGATAGTGCGGCTCACGCCGAGATAGGCTGCGATCTCCACCTCGGGCGGCAAGCGAGATTCTTCCTTATAGGAACCGGACTGCATCTCATATAGTATCTTTTGGGTAACGACTTCCGATAGCTGGGGCCGTCTCTCCATACCTGCTTCTCCTAGGGTAGGCCTTGGTCTATTGGGTTAAAAATGGCCTATTTCTCACACTATACGACATTTTCGGTGGAAAAGCAACCGCTACCGCATGGGGCCTTCACCCTTGGGTCACCCTTGGGGCAGGTTAGGTTTCTTCAATGTTATCGGCCACCTTTTGTTTGCTCGGTTTTATCTTTTGTCCCAGTACCAGATACCGGATAACGGGTATTCTTTTTAATCCCTCATACAGCACGAAAGTTATAGCAATTTCAGCAATGAGAGCAATGGTATAATTCCATACCGCTGAGAAATCGCAATAGTAGTGAAGAACATAGCAAGTAACTATCAGCACAGGGTAATGCAAAATATAAATTCCGAAACTGGACTTAGTCATATATCTGGTAAAAGCCGTTTCTTGATTGAAATATTTTTTTGAACATCCAATAACTGCAAGCACCACAATCCAAAGATACAGATTGGTAATAATGCTCTGCAGGCATTTAGGGTCAGAATAATTGCTGCCATAGTAATAAGATGTATAGAAGGCGGCACCAACCATAGCTAAAATCAGCATAGGTATACGAATTTTTTCTATTGCGTTCTGCACTTCCTCATGTGAAAACACATAGTAACCAATGAGAAACGCCACAAAATAAATCCCAAATCGGTACACGGTTAATATTGGCATATTCAAAATTTGAGAAGCTCCCCAAATCAAAACAAACAGCGACAGTACTGACGCGGTATTCGCTTTCCCGCACATATTCCAAATCCTATCGGTCTTATCCAACTTTTTTAGCAGTACAAGAACGCAAGAAAACAGAAACAGCATCTGGATAAACCACAGAGGTCCAGTACCGCTTATAACAGAGATGGGGTACACCAAAAAGGAAGGTATGTATGCAAGCCCGCCGCCAATCTTGATATTTAGATACCCGGTAATCCATTGAATGATAAACAATCCCAATGTAGAGGGTACAAGCAGTTTTACTGCTCTCTCTTGGATAAATTGTTTTCCAGTACGCTTTTTCAGCGAATACCTTGCACTCATACCTGCAACAATGAAGAGCAGTACCATAAACCACGGAGAAACAACATAGGTTATCGCATCAAAAGCAGCGATGCTTTGAGCCTCGTGTATCCCTCCAGGAACACCAACACCGTTGAACATATAGCAAACGTGATAGATAAGCACCAATATAACGGTAGCCCATCGTATGTTATCAAGATAAGACTTTCTCATATCATTCCTCTTCCTCTTCTACCTGATTTGTTTCAAAGATAGCGGCAGCAAATTGAGTGAATGCACTTTTAGGTGGAATTGCCAGCCCCTTGTTTTCATCGCCAAGCATAATTAAAGTATCTCCCGGGTTAATTCCAAAGATTTCACGGGCTTGTTTGGGAATTACAATTTGGCCTTTTTCACCTACCGTAACAGTCCATGCATATTTTCCCTTTGGCTTTTTCATAGCGCGATCCTCCGAGTGCGTATAGTATGTTTTGTATAACTTATTATACTCGCTTATGCGAATATATTCAATAGACATCAACTAACAATTATAAGATGCGACAATATTGCAAGCAAAAAGCAAAATGCTACCTAAACATTAAATTGTATTTTGTTCTCATAGTCATACCTGAATATTGAATCACAACTCCAGTGAACATGAAAACGAGCCTCGACTCCACCGTCTTAGCTCGTTTTTCGTTTGTGCTTATGGGGGCTTAGTGCGACAGCCGTTCCAAAAAAGCGCCTGTTCGTACCTCACGGCAGGCGTGCGCTCACAACTCTTCCGCGTAACCGATGCCGCCCATGGTTTTAATGGTGCGCATGATGTCATCGTGGGTAAACTTTTTCGGTCCCTTCAGGGTGACGCTGAAGGCTAGAATATCCGTGTCGTAGATGTTTTCGAGCTGCAATTGCAGGTTGCTGGGCTCAAGGTCGTGGGAGCGTGCGAAATCAAGGAAAGCGCCTACAGGTATGTTCTTCCTCAGCTCCACATACACTTCCACCAGCTTCGTCCTGCGGCGCATGCGAAAATCCAATTCATGCAACAGCGTCAGGATTACAAAGATGCTGACGCTGCCCATCACCGCGACTTCGTAAAGGCCGATCCCCAGGGCCAGCCCAACGCAGGCGCTGGCCCATAGCCCCGCTGCCGTGGTTAGGCCTTTGATCTGGTTGCGCGCGGTGACGATAATCGTGCCGGCGCCAAGGAAGCCGATGCCGCTAATCACCTGGGCGCCCATGCGCACGGGATCGCCTACGCCAAAAGCCTGGTAAACATATTGATTTGTGATCATTACAATGCAGGCGCCAAGGCATACCAGCATGTATGTCCGCAGTCCGGCGGGCCGGTTCTTCAGCCCGCGCTCCATCCCGATCATTCCGCCAAGGAGAACCGACAATAAAATACGGATGGCAATGGCCGTATACGTCAGCTCCCGAATAGATAGCATTTTTCAATCGCTCCAAAAACTATTTTATCTGTGCTGGATTCCGTCCGGGCGAGGATTCCGGCAGTCAAACGCCACGCTGAAAGCATGCCACATAATGGTCCGGGGATACCTCCACCAATTGGGGAATACCCTTGCGGCAATTCTCCTGGCACTCAAAGCAGCGGTTTGCAAACCGGCATTCATCCGGCAGGTTGATAGGGCTGGTGATTTCGCCCTTGAGAGATATCCGCTGGCGTTTGTGGGAAAGATCCGGCACGGGGATAGCCGATAGCAGCGCACGGGTATAGGGATGGATGGGATTGCCGAATAACTCCTCCGCCGGGGCCTTCTCCACGATGGAGCCAAGATACATCACCGCAATGTAATCGGAAAAATGATTGACAACGGATAGGTCGTGCGTGATGAAGATGTATGTAAGCTGCATCTTCTCCTGGAGTTCCTTGAGGAGGTTGAGTATCTGGGCCTGGATGGAAACGTCCAGGGCTGAGACCGGCTCATCGCAAACTATGAGCTTGGGCTGCATGGCCAGCGCCCTGGCAATGCCGATGCGCTGGCGGCGGCCGCCGTCCAACTCATGGGGGTAGCTGTTAATCAGCCGTTCTGCCAGGCCTACGGTTTCCATCAGTTCCAGCACGCGGTTCTCGATCTGATGCTTATCCGTGAGGATGCGGTTCACCCGGATGGGCTCGGCGATAATTTGATTGATCGTCTTCTTGGGATCCAGGGAGGAGAAAGGATCCTGAAAGATAATCTGCATATCCTTGCGCATGTGGCGCATCTGGCTTTTGGAAAGCGCGGTGATATCCTTGCCTTCAAAAAAGATCTGGCCGGAAGTGGGCTCTATGAGCCGCAGGATGGAGCGGCCGGTAGTCGACTTGCCGCAGCCGGACTCGCCCACCAGGCCCAGCGTTTTGCCAGCCTGCAGGTCGAAGCTGATATCGTCCACGGCGTGCAGCATGCCATGGCTGGTCTTAAAATACTTTTTTAGATGACGTACTTCCAGAATATTGTTCGCCATTAACGGTTCCCCCTTTTGATATGGAAGCCTTCCTGCTCATAGGCCAGGCAGGCGAACTTGTGGGTGGGTCCGACTTGCTTGAGCTGCGGCTTACGGCGCTTGCATTCCTCCGTGGCGTAATCGCACCTGGGGGCGAAGGCACAGCCCGCCGGCAGGTCGGTAGGATCGGGCATAAGGCCCCTGATTGGTTTGAGCATGGCCGTGCGGTTTTTGATATTAGGCAGGGAATTGAAGAGGCCCTCCGTATAGGGATGAAGGGTGTGATTGAACACATCTTCGAGCGTACCCTGCTCCACGATCTTGCCCGCGTACATGACGGCAACGGTATCGCATACCTCCGCCACGATGCCCAGATCGTGCGTGATCATAATCATGGAGGTATCGTATTGCTCCTTTAGCCTGTTCATCAACTCCAGCACCTGGGCCTGGATGGTCACATCCAGCGCGGTGGTGGGCTCGTCGGCGATCAGGAGCTTGGGATTGCAGGCAAGGGCGATGGCGATGACGACTCGCTGCTTCATGCCGCCGGAGAACTGGTGCGGGTATTCGTTGGCCCGGGCGCCGGGGATACCCACCATTTCCAGCATTTCCTTAGCCCGTTCCATAGATGTTTTTTTATCCAGCTGTTCGTGTATCTGCAAGCTCTCGGCAATCTGTTCCCCGACGGTGAATACCGGGTTCAGGGCAGACATAGGGTCCTGAAAGATCATGGAGATATCCTTGCCCCGAACCTCATCCATTTTGGCCGCCGGCAGGTTAAGGATGTCCCGGCCCCCAATCATCAACTTATCGCATTCCACGACGCCGGGCGGGTCGGGTACCAGCCGGAGCATGGCCAAGGCGGCGGTCGTTTTGCCCGCGCCGGTCTCGCCCACAAGGCCGATGGTCTGCCGGTAGCCCAGCTGTAGATCAATGCCGTTAAGCGCGCGCACGATCCCGTCTTCGGTTTCATAGCGCACGACAAGGTTTTCAATATCCAGAATCAGGTTGTTGGTGGTTTCTTCGCTCATAGCATGCTCCTTCGCCAGTGCTTATCGTTTCAGCTTGGGATCCAGGGCGTCCCGCAAACCGTCGCCGATGAGGTTCAGCGAGAGCACCGTCACCATGATGGCAAGGCCCGGATACAGCGTCATGTAGTTATAATCCCGAATGTAGGACCGGCCGGCAGAGAGCATGCTGCCCCATTCCGGCGCGGGCGCGGGAACGCCCAACCCCAGAAAGCTCAGCTGTGCGGCGGAAATGATGGCGGAACCTACCCGCAGCGTCGCTTGAACGATGATTTGGGATACGCTGTTGGGCATGATATGCGTGGCAACGATTCGCCACTCCGGCACGCCGATCGCGCGAGCGGACTCGATGTATTCCTCGCCGCGGATGGTCAGCACAGCCGCGCGGGCCACGCGAACGAAGGGCGCGGTGCTGGTGATGCCCACGGCGATCATTAGGTTGAACGTGCTCTTGCCAAGGGCGGAGACCACGGCGATGGCCATCAAAACGCTGGGGATCGATGAAAAAATGTCGCATATGCGCATGGTGATGTCTTCAAACGGGCCGCCGATATAGCCCGCCGCGGCTCCCCATGTAACGCCAAACACCAGCGCAAACAACACCGCGACCACGCCTACCGCCAGGGAATAGCGGGCGCCATAGCAAACCCGGGCGAAGATATCCCGGCCCATGTCGTCGGTGCCGAACCAGTGATCCGCAGAGGGCGCCTGCATGCGTCCCTTGATGTTGTTGGCGATCACCTGGGTGTCGTAATCGAAGATATAGGGGGACGCCAGGGCGATAGCGATAATCAGCACCAGCATCGCCAGCCCGATGAGGGCACCCTTGTTCTTTCTTAGCTGCCGCCAGATGCTAATAAAGGTGCTCCGTTTTTTATATTTTTGAGATACTGTTACCTTTTTTTCCACGATCTGATCCCTCATTTCATATACTGCGCCTTGATGCGAGGATCCACATAGGCGTAGACGATGTCGATCAGCAGGTTGACCACCGTGACCAGCATAGTGGTCATCACCAGCGCCCCTGTTACGGTGGGGATGTCGCGCTGGTCAATGGCGTCTACCACCAGCCGTCCGACGCCTGGCCAGGCAAACACCGTTTCCGCCAACACCGAGCCGCCAAGAACGTTGCTGAATTGCACTCCGAAAACCGTAATGATGGGGATCAAGGCGTTGCGTAAGGCGTGCTTACGGATTACCTTACGCTCCGAAACGCCCTTTGCCCGGGCCATGCGCAGATAATCCTGCCGGATTACATCCAGCATGGAGGAACGGGTGGATCGGGTCATGAACGCCGCCAAGCCCGCGCCGATCGTAAAAGCGGGCAGGATGATGCTGAGGACCCCATCCTCATAACCCCCGGAGGGAAACCAGCCTAGTTTGAGGGAGAACACGATGATCAGCAGCAGCCCCAGCCAGAAATTGGGCATGGATAGGCCTAATAGCGCCAAGATCATGGATACGGTATCTTTAATAGAATTCTGGTTGACCGCCGCCACAATGCCCAAGGGGATCGAGATACCCAGCGCGATGGCCATCGTCACGGCCGCCAGTTTCAAGGTGTTAGGCAGCCTGGTCAGGTAGGTCTCCATCACGTCCCGCTTGGATACGTAGGAGGTGCCCAAGTCGCCTTGCAACATACCCTTAACATAGCGGAAATACCGTTCCAGAAGGGAGCCGGTGAGCCCCATGGCCTCGCGCTGGGCTTCAATCTCCTCCTCCGTTGCGTCGGCGCTAACTACCGAATAGACCGGGTCGCCCTCGGCCACATCCATAATGGCAAAGATGATGAAGGCAACGCAGAGCAGAACGGGGATCAGCATGAGCAGGCGTTTGATGATATAACGATGCATATTATTCTCCTGTTGACGGATTGAAAACCCCATAAGGAGGCGCCGTCAGGACGCGTAAAGGAATGGGTACCCGGGAAGGCGGCCCCCGCCTTCCCGGGTTGATGGATATAGCTGGGATTTAGCCTTCCGGCAGGCAAATGTAACGGTAGTCATGTTTGGCAGTTCCATTCCATGCAACGCCGCTCAGGCCCTTCTTGATACCGATGTTGATATAGGAGGTGGCCACGGGGACGATGGGCACGATATCGTTGAGATAGACCTCGATGTCGTTATACATCTTTTCACGCTTGGCGAAATCCTGCTCGACAAGGGCGTCGTCGATCATTTTGTTAAAAGCTGCGTCCTTCATGTTCGCACGGTTGGAGCCGTTCTTTTTCAAGGCGCCGCCCTCCTCATAGGAGCCGAACTGGTTGCGCAGGGTGAAATCGGTACCTAGGTTATCGGTGAACTGATAGAGGCACAGGTCATAGTCCAGCGCGGCGTCGTTGAGAATGCCCTTGAGCGCCGCCGTTTCCAGCTTGATCAGTTCCAGGCCGATGCCGATCTCAGCCAGATCCTCCTGCATCACCAACGCCATATTTTCCTTTGCGGTGCCGTTATAGATGAGGCGGAACTTCAGGTCGCCGGGCTTATAGGGGGAGAGGGCAAGCTCGGCTTTGGCTTTCTCCAGGTCGTATCCATAGGGTTGCAGGTCATCATACCAGCCGAACTGGCCGCGGTTGATCCAATGGTCGAGAACAAAGCCCTCGCCATTATAGCCCACCTGGATCATGGATTCCTTATCCGTTGCGTAGGTGATAGCCTTGCGGACATGGATGTCGTCGAGCCCCTTGCGCTCGTTGTTCATGGCCACGTAGAGCAGCACATAGTTGGGGATCTTGATGAGCTCCAGGTTCGCATCGTTCTCAATATAACCAAGGTCTGTGCTCAGCGGGTCGATGCACACGTCTATCTCGCCGGTCTGCAACGAGATCAGGCGAGAGGATTCCTCTTTGATGAGGCGGAAGACGATGCGGCGGGTAAGAGCGGGCTTGCCATAGAAGTTGTCGGAACGGACAAAGGAAATCTGGTCGCCGGGGATCCATTCTTCCATCTGGTAGCGGCCCGTGCCGATCTGACAGCCCAGCTCGTCGGCGGTTACCAGTTTCTCGGAGAGAATGGACATGCTCTGGTGGGCAAGCAGCAACAAAAAGTCCTGAGACGGCTTGCTGATGGTGATGGCGATATGGGTATTGTCCACAACCTGAATATCGGTAACCAGTTCCACCTTGGTCTTGGTGAAGGAAGACTCCTTGGCCCTCTCAAAGGTGAACTTAATATCGCTGGCGGTGCAGGGGGTGCCGTCGGTAAACTTTACGTTATCCGGGATCTCGAAAGTGAAGGTACAACCATCCGGGGAAACCTCCCAGGATTTTGCCATGCCGGGGATAACCTCGTTGGTTACGGGGTCTACTTCCACCAGGGTCTCATGGGTAAGGATGAACGCCATCATGTTGGCATCGGTGTTGGAGCCCTGGGGGTCCAAGGTGGTGATGTCGTTTGCTACGCCGATGGTGATGGTATCCTGATAGGATGTGTTGCCGCTCGGGGCCGCGGCATCGGCGCCAGTAGCGGCACTTTCGGTGTTGCTGGGGGCCGCCGGCGCAGTAGCGTCCTGGGCATACTTTCCTTTGCAGCCAAAGAGGCTAGCCATCATGATCAGGCATAGGACAAGCGCCAGAATTCTCCGGGTTCTTTTCATGTTTTTTCCTCCTCTTTTTTATACTTCTCGGGCTATTCAATATGCCGCGGCACGGGCGGCCTATGGAATACGGATGAACACATAGGAGCGACGTCAATGAAAATGTGAAGGGAGTATGTCGTTACACCTTCATTCTGTCAGAACCTGGCGTAGTTTTCAATCCGGGCCCGCGGCAAATCCTGCCGGAGATCGGAAAAACATGCCGGTTTTGCTGCGGCAAGTTTTGCCAAAACCGGAAATACCGGCAAAATGGGAGGGTTTCAGCGATCTGCGGGCTGGCAGCGCCGGTTGAAAAAAAGCCAGGCTTGTATTAAGATGAAGAAAAAGCGCGGCGGGGGGAACTGGGGATTGAAGCGATTACGCACATGCTTGATATTGCTGGCGCTTCTCACGCAGCTGCTTTTCGGCGGGCGCGCAGCCGCTTTAAACCGCTATTTACGCGTGGGATTTAACGCCAATTTGCCGCCCTTTCAATTTATCGATCAGGAGGGCGCTTGCGCGGGCATGCATATCGATATTCTCAAGGCCATTGGCGAAGAGCGCGGCTATGAATTCGAGTTTCAACCCTACGAAACCAACCTAGCCTGCCGCGAGGCGCTGGATGAGGGGGAGATCGACCTGATCCTCGGCGTTGTCTCAGACTCCGTTCAAAATGATCCGGATATCCGCTGTACTGCCACGCTGACCAGTTCGCAGCTGTGTATGATCGTCGATAACGAAACCCTTTCTTCCGGCGCGCGCATTACGACCGCAATCTTCGCTTCCGACAGCATTCAGCATACCTTGCTGGCGCACTTGGGCATCCATCAGTTCATCGCCGTAGGCAACCAGAGGATGGTATACGAGCGGCATAAGCGTTATCCGGGCTCCGCGATGATTGGCATCAAGGACAGCCTGCTTTACCAGCTGATTAACGACGGTGCGGACGGGGGGTATACCGTTCTCTATAATTATCTGGACACCATCGAATTTTCCCTGGTTTTGCGGGGGAACGATGGGGAACTGCTGCGGACGATGGATGAAAGCATCGCCCGGTTCAAGGCCGGGCAGCAATACGAGGCTATCTGCAACAAATGGCTCCCCTCGGCCGATCATGGAGCCCGTTCGCAGCGAACCCTACGGACGATTATCACGGTTTCGATCCTCGCACTGGTTCTGGTCTTGGGCTATAGCCTGATCATGCGGCGCATCCAACAGGTATTGAAACGCCGCGTTGCCCAGCAGACCGAGCAGATACAGAAGGCGAACACTGAGCTGGAGAAGCAGTTCGCGCAGATTCAGGATGAAAACGACCTGCGCAACCGTATCATCAAGTATTCGCCCAGCGGCATGCTGCTCTTCGACCTGAACTATACCATCACGATGATGAACAAGAGTGCCCGTACCATCTCCGGGCTGGCGGATTCCCACATAGGCGGCAGCGCGCTGGAGGTGCCGGTATTCGGGGAGATCCTCCGGCAGGAGGCCGATTCTGTATTTACGCCCGGAACGACTGTGGAGAATGGCAGCATTCGCATCGGCGCCTCCCCCGGCAGTATGCGCTCGTATAGCTATATGATGTACCAGGTCAACCGCTATGGCAAGGTCGCCGGCACCCTTTTGAGCGTACAGGATATGACCAAGGTGGAGCGCATGCAGCAGGCGGAATTTGAAAAGGAAAGAAGCTTGTCCCTGACCAGGATTGCGGCGGGTATCGCCCATGAGATCCGCAATCCCCTCATGAGCATCCGCACCTTTGCCGCCCTCATCGGCACAAGGGGGGATGATAAGCAAGTGCAGCAATCCTTTGCCCGCTATGTGCCGGATGAGGTGGATCGTATCAACCGGCTCATCGAGAACTTAATCCATTACGCCATGCCCGCCAAGCGGCGAACAGAGCGCATATTGGTCAGCGAGTTGGCCGAGGATAGCTTGGCGC
>DHOI01000111.1:5761-6016 GCA_002409725.1 Christensenella sp. UBA5394 | reverse complement strand
GGCCAGGATCGTCTGCGGCAGCGAGAGGATGATCTCCACGATCCGCATGACGATAACGTCGAACACGCCGCCATAATAGCCGGCGGCCACACCTATCACGATGCCGATGACGCTGGGCAGCGCCATGCCGAGGAACACGATCATCAGGGACGTCCGCCCGCCGTATAGGAGCCGCGCCAGCATATCCCGGCCAACGCCGTCGGTGCCAAAGATATGGCCGGTTAGGCCGTTAGAAAACCATTGCGGCGCGCTGAG
>DHOI01000111.1:5074-5565 GCA_002409725.1 Christensenella sp. UBA5394 | reverse complement strand
TTTTTGAGATCCGTTTTGATCGGATCCAGCTCCATAACTTCGGGGATAACCAAAACGGAGAAGAGCAGGATCAGGCCCATGGCGACGCCGAGCATGAAAAACTTACTTTTGCGCATTTTTCGCAAAAGATCAGATCGCTTCATCGTTGTCTCCTTTCCTTCCTACTCAAGCTTTGCCCGCGGATCCGCCAGGCTGTACATGATATCCAGCAGCAGGTTTGCGAGCACGAAGATCACACAGCTTACCAGTATACAGGCCTGCAAAAGCGAGTAATCCCGGTTGTTGATGGCTGTCACCAACATGCTGCCAAGACCGGGCCAGCCAAACACCGTTTCCACCACGGCGGAGCCGGCGAGCATTTGCGCGATGTTGATGCCGATAACCGTGATTACCGGCATCATCGCGTTTTTTAGGGCATATTTGCCATAGATGCTGATGCGCGGCACACCGCGGGCCCTGGTGGCAGTAATGTAATCCTCCTGCAGCGTTTC
>DHOI01000111.1:984-4940 GCA_002409725.1 Christensenella sp. UBA5394 | reverse complement strand
AATGTAATCCTCCTGCAGCGTTTCATACATACCGGAGCGCAGCTGCCGCACGATGCTTGCGCTCATGGCCAGGCCCAGGGTTATTGCCGGGAGGATAATGCTCTTTAGCGTGCCATACCCTTGGGTGGGCAGCCATTTGAGCTGAACCGCAAAGACCAATATCAGAACGCTTCCGATCCATACGGGCGAGCAGGCGTTGCCCAAAAGGGCGAATAGTGTTGCGAACAGATCCGCAAATGCGCCCTTTTTAATGCCGGCGATGATTCCCAGGGGGATGCTGAATACGAAGGCCAGCAAAAAGGCGGCGAACGCCAGGCTCATGGTGCCCGCGATACGCGGAAGCAAAACCGTGGCGCAGGCTTGGTTATAGGTGGTGGACATACCCAGATCTCCCTGAAGCATATTGCGCAAATAGATCAGGTATTGAACGGCGATCGGCTTGTCCAGCCCCAGGGCCACCCGTGTCTCGGCAACCAGCTCATCCGTTGCGTTTACGCCCAGGATCACATACGCAGGATCGCCGGGAATGAGCCTTATCAGCCCGAACGCAATGATCGACACCGCGAGCATAACCAGGATGGTAAGGTAAAACCGCTTGAACAGAAATCTACCCATGCTATTCCTCCATATAGTCTTTGCGTCAATCACCTTACGGGTTGCAGGTCATGTCTCTCCAGTCGATATACGAATTCCTGAACAGGTCGATGCCCGAAATCGTGTTCTTGCTGGCAATGCTGATGGCCGGCGCGATGATGGGCACAACGGGTGCGCACTCGTCGTTGGCGATCTTGGCGCCTTCCTGCACTAGTTGGGCGCGCTTGTCCATATCGATCTCAAGACCCGCGGCGCGGAAGGAATCCATCATCGTCGGGTTATCATACTTGGTCTTCATGAAATCCTCGATGATCAAGGTGAGGAGGAAGGGGCAGGTATCCGGGGAATGGCCAAAGCTGCGCACGACGATGTCGTATTCGCCATTGGCGAAGATGCTGCTCATAGCCGCGGCTTCCACGAACTGCAAATTCACATTCATGCCGGCTTCCTGAATCATGGAAAGCAGGGCTGCGGACAGCTGCGTGGAGTTGGCCAAAGAGGAATCTACCACCATCTCGATGGTGCTGCCGTCGTAGCTGCTTTGGCTCAAGAGCTGCTTGGCGTTTTCCAGGTCATAGTCATACCACTCGGCGTTGTAGCCATTGCCGATAAAGCCGTTGGTGCCTTCCGGCAGGAATTGCTTGATGGCGCTGCCGTTGCCATAAACGCTGGAGGCGATCAGGTCGCGGTCGATGCTGGCGGATACCGCGCGGCGGATGTTCGCATCGTTCATAATGCGGGAATCGGCGCATTGGAACGCCATGTAGTAAGCGGTGGTGCTATCCACAAACTCCAGGTTCAGGGAGGGATCCGCTTCTACCTGGGAGATAAACTCAAAGGGCACGTTGTAAATCACATCAACCTCGCCGTTGGTCAGTGCGGATATGCGGGTCAGGCTCTCGCTGATCTGGCGCAGGGTGATCTTGTCGATGTTGTTGGCCTAGAGATCCTTAGCCCAATAGGTATCGCTCTTTTCAAACACCATCTCGTTGCCCGGCACCCAGGAGGTGAGCGTATACATACCGCAGCCCACGGGGTTTTCAAAATACTTATCAGCGCCCAGCTCGTTGAAGGACTTAGGCTCCACGTAATTGCTCAGCGCGGTGTTGGATAGGAAGTCGCCGTTGCCTTCGCTAAAGTGGAAGATGCATTCATAATCGTTCACGATCTCCACGTTTTCCAGGGTGGCCCACTTGCTGTAATAGCTGTGCTTGGGATCGCTCGCGATATACTCAAAGGTAACCTTAATGGTTTCCGCCGTAAACGGCTCGCCGTTGGAAAATTGTACGCCCTCGCGCAGCTTAACGGTCCAGTCGCATAGGTCCTCGGAATATTGCCACTCGGTTATCAGGCAAGGCTCAAAGGATCCGTCGTTGGTGCGGAAGATCAGATAATCGTAGATGAGGGGGAAATACTGGCGCTGCGGCGTGGCAATGGCGCTGGCGATATCCAGCCCGCTGGGGATAGCCGCTGTGGCGATGGTAATAGCCGTGCTTCCGCCCGCAGCGGCAGGTGCGGACGGATCTTCGGCTGCGCCGCCGGGCGTGCTCTGGGTGCCGGGTGTGCTGCTGCAGCCGGTCAGGGCGCTCATAAGCATCGCCAGCAACAATAATGCTACGATGACACCGTTACGATACGTTCTCTTCATTGGTTGTGTTCTCCCTTTCTCACAATAAAGTTTGATAGATTTGGTCGCTTTCCGTCGGTTTTTAGATCAGAGCTCTGGTCGAATGCGCGCCGGGAGGCGCCCCCGTTTATACGGTGAGTGTAATCTTCCTCCGGGCCGTTGGCAATTTACATAAACCGAAACCAATCCGTTTTTTTGTGATTATGTCTAAATCATGGACAATTCCAAAAAAGTGGTACAAACCCTGTTCGGCCCATTGTTGATATTTGTGATATAATGCAACGTACCTGAAGGGAACATATCGTTTATGCTAATTCCGGCGTGGGAAACCATGCGATGCAGCTCGGCAAAGATCCGCGTGTGAAAGGGAGATGCAGATCGTGAAGCGATTCAAAGCAGGCAAAAACCACAGGGGTAATTTGTTTATACGAACCCTGACCATGATCATTATATATAGCATCATCATCAGCGTCACCGTTATCGGCTTCTTTTATGTGATCGCCAAGGAAGCCACGCGCAAAAGCTATGACCGGCAGTATGCCAGCATTTTGAGCTCCTCTTGCAACAGCGTAGATTCCACCCTCGAGCATATCTCCAATTCCATTGCGCTCATGGCTGAAGACTACGACTTTCTCAACGCGAGCATATCCTCTTCCGCCGCAAACTATACGGATGTTCGTTTCATGCTGCTATCCTTGGCCAACACGTCGGAGATCGTCAAGGAATATGCATATTATAAAGTAAACAGCGATTGTATCATCTCCTCCAACCGCCTGGATATGCTCCTGGACGATTATGAGCTTGCGGATCTGGTGCGGGGTTACCTGGCTTCGCAGCTCACGGGGAGCTACATGGCGTACAGCAATTATTATACCGATGTTTTTGAGCACAACGGCGAGTTCATCTTCATTCGCGATTTCCCCATTAGGGGCGAAAAGCGGTTGGGATTGATTCTCTGCCGCATGGATATAGCCAGTTTATACCGCTGGTTCAAGCGTTCGCAAGGCGCTTACGCCAACCAGATATATGTGTTCAACCGGGAAGGGGGACCGCTTTGGGGCAGCCTGGCAGAATATGATGCGGATATCCTGGAGGCCTATCAAACCTGCAGCACCCAAGGCGAAACATCCATAACGCGCAACGGAATGGTGGATACCTTCTGCGACCCCCATACGCGGCATCCTGCCGCGGGCGTGAACGAGCTGGATCAATTGCGCGTGGCCATTTCCGAGATCATCAGTAACCGCGACCGGCTCACCGCGACCATCAACGAATTGCTGCCCGCAATTTCCGATCAGTTTTTCACGGAGATGATCATCAGCAAAAGAGGCCTGGATCGCCACTATGTGCAGCGCATGCTGGATAGCATCAGCAGCGCCTTTAAGCTGGAAGGCGCCTATGCCATTGTCGTTATGAGCCAGGCGGACACGAGCGGGTATCCAAGCGAGGAGCTTTACTCCATGATGGAAAGCACGCTCGCGCACCATGCCCAGAGCATCGCCGAAAGGCGGATACAATGGCTGGATGCGCCCAGNNCAGGATGTATTACACGGCTTCCAAGGCTTCCGGCTGGTCATACATCCTGTCGGTCCCAGAACCGACTCTGCTGGGCAACTGGACGGAGGATACCCTGCGCCTGCCGGCAATCTTCCTGATTATATTCCTGATGGGCCTAATCATGTCCATCTCTTTGCGCAATACCATTATCGCGCCGCTCCAAAGAATGGTGGATACC
>DHOI01000111.1:0-722 GCA_002409725.1 Christensenella sp. UBA5394 | reverse complement strand
GGGCCTTCCCGGATATAAGATGGAAACAGAACGTTTTTTGCGGCAAGCTGACGGAGCTCTGCTTCGCTTATTCTGAAGCTCTCTCCGCATCAGACTCGGCTAAGACGCTAAGGGCAGCCGATGCAGCGAAAACGCAGTTAGATTATAACCATTTCTATGTCCGCGTTGACGCGGCCCTAGCGGCTTTAAACGAAGGAGACACCCAAGATGCCGAGCGGCTGCTGCTCTCCTGCATAGATTCCATAACCGCGCTCTTTTCCTGCCCGAAAACGCAATACGATTTTATGCGGACGTTTGAAAGCGTTTTAGCGGATTACCTGCAAAACAGTTCCGCCAGAATTATGCCGGAGCTTATGTCGCCTGTTCTGCACGTTTACGATGGCCAAAAAAACGCAGCCGATAACGCCGCTGCGTATCGCGAGGCCCTCATGGCATATTGTTCCTCCCTGTGCGTTCAGATCCAGGAATACAATATAAAACGCAAGCATAAATCGCTCGTTGCGGCCCAGAAATACATGGAGCAGCATTATTGCGACAGCGACCTTTCCCTGGAAAACGTCGCCGAGGCTGTGGGTATCAACCCAACCTATTTGAGCAAGCTGTTCATTCACAACATGGGGATCGGCTTTGTAACCTATACGAACACGTTGCGCGTTGAAAAAGCCTGCCATATCCTTGAGACCAACGACATGGCGGTCAAAGATATCGCGCAGGCTGTAGGC
>DHOI01000035.1:854-7414 GCA_002409725.1 Christensenella sp. UBA5394 | reverse complement strand
AAGAAGCTATCCGGCGAGGTTTCCTTCAGCGACCCCATCGGTGTGGATAAGGATGGCAACGAGATATCCCTGGTCGAGGTGCTGGGCTCGGATGCGGAGGAGGTACAAAAGCAGGTGGAGCTGGCCCTCTTTGCCGCGCAATTGCGTGAGGCCATGGACAGGGCGCTGACCTGCCGGGAGCGCACCGTGATCGAGCTGCGATACGGCCTCATAGGGGGCCGAGTGCTGCCCCAGCGGGAGATCGCCAAGCTGCTGGGTATTTCCCGCAGCTACGTGAGCCGCATGGAAAAAAAAGCCCTGGCGAAGCTCGCCAGAGAATTCGAACCGTAAAGCCCTTGCCGCGCCTTACGCGCCCGCGTAATAGGCGATCAAAATAGCGCCCCAGAAAAGGACGGCCGCGACAAAGGCGATCGCATACCATTTTTTGCTACGCGCCCAGCGCTCATCCCGTTTGCGGATGGCCTCGTGTACGCATTCGCGGCAACAGCCGGCATCGTTGAACCAGCCGTCCTCCGGCACTTGGCCACACATATTGCAGGTTCTTACCCGTGTTTCTTCCATATTTTTCGCTTTGCTCCTCCTTTTATCGGAAACCTTGTTTCGATTTGCCTCAAGAGAATGCTCTGCAAGAAAGAATATAGCACAAATAGCGGCCGCAATACAAGAGCGGGGGCAGTCAGAAGCGGCCCGGGTTACCCGGGCCGCTATGGTGGATTTGGGCTTTCGCGTTTAGCCGATGAACATCTGCGTGATGTAAAGGTAGCCCCGCGCGTCGGTTACGATGCCTACGCCGATGCGGGAATAGGATGCGCTAAGGATGTTCTGGCGATGGCCCGAGGAATTCATCAGGGCCGTGTGTGCGCTGGTCATGGAGCGGTTCATGGCGATGTTTTCGCCGGCCGCGCGGTAGGAAACGCCAAAGCTCTTGAGCATAGCGAAGGGGCTGCCGTAGGTGGGCGAGGTATGGGAGAAATAGCCCTTATCGATCATATCCTGGGACTTAAGACGGGCAACCTCGGTCACCTTAGAATCGATAGCCAGGGCGGAAACACCCGCTTTGGCCCGCTCTGCGTTGATCAGATCCACCATCTGCGCTTCCAGCTCCGAGGCGGCGCTGCCGGGATTGGCTGTGGGGGCCGCTGTGGGGGCCGCCGTGGGGGCAGCCGTAGGAACCGGGGTAGCGCTGGGCTTGGGTGTGGCCGTGGGGGCTGCTGTGGGCTTAGAGGTCCCGGCCGGGGTGGCGTTGGGGCATAGGTACTTATACAGGCTGCTCACATCCACGTTTTTGCCACTCTTGAGGGCATTGAGCACATCCGAGGGCAAGCAATTGGAGGCCGAACCGCAGTTCTTCAGGGCGTTCGATACATCCGAATTCCCGCAGCCGCTGCCCGTGCAATTGGAACCCGTGCAGTTGCCGCTCGTGCAGTTAGAACCCGTGCAGCTGGAATCCGTGCAATTGGAACCCGTGCAGCCGGCGCTGGTGCACTTGGAGCCGGTGCAACTGTTCGAGGAACCCGAGCCGTTGCCCTTGATGGCGTCGAGTACGTCCGAGGGCGAGCAGGCGGAGTTGAAGCCGTAACCGTAGTTTTTCAGCGCGTTGAAAATACCCGCGGGCATGCTGCCGGTGTTACAGTTCGCCGCCAGGGCAGTGACCGGAAGCAGCGCGATCATCATCACCGCGAGCATGCCGCAAGCTGCCAGCCTCAATCCCTTTTTCGTTCGTCTTTTCATGTTTACATCCTCCTTTTTGAAAAGATTATGCACATTGTACAACCGCGCCCCTGCGTATGCAAGCGAATAGGTAGATATTACCTGTGGTAAAATCTACAATGGGAACCAATGAATTTGCTTATTTATGGCCATTTTATGAACGCGCCTATAATTGCAGGAATGAGAATACTGGATAGGCAAGCGATAATAATTAACATAAAATTTTAGCCGGGTTCATGCTTTGGCAATATCCATTGCCCGCCCTGTTACGGGGGGGAAAAGAGGCGGGCACGGAGGGCCTCGCTTTGGTTCACCCGGTTTTACCGCAAGAGCTGGCGCTCCTGCTCCACCAGGGCGCGGCAGAAGCGATCCGGGCCGGCCTCATTCTGGCGCACGGTCTGTTCCTTTGGGACGGCCAGATAGCGCAGATTATTCAGGCTTGCACCGTCCATATCTGGTGAAGCCCCGGCCAATTGCACCTAGCAGCGCAGGTAGCTTTGCGGCCCCAGCAGGGCGCGCAGGTGGTAATCCACGGTGGCGCTGGAGGCGTTGAGCATTACGCCGCTGATGGTAGCCCATTTGATAATGCCCGGTTCTCCACCTGTGCGCAGGGCCGCGCATGCTCCTGCAGGCCGGTGCCCAGGGAAAGGAGCAGAAATCTCGCTCGGTGGGGTACATATTGCGGGCCTGCACCGGGCAGCGGCCTTCCAGGGCCAGGGGCGAATAGGTGGGGCGGATGAGGCCGCCCGGGGTGGCGGCCTGCCGCAGGGGATTATGGCGGAAGATGGCCCCGCCGTGCTCGAGATAGGCCGCAAGCGCTTCTGTGCCGTGTATCGCGGCCGGCCCAGCTCATCCGGCACGGTGAGTATGGCGGCCGGAATGCCGCCCAATGGATAAAATCGTAACCATAGTGCCGCCTTTCATCTCCATTCCCTACAGCTTATGGCCCGGAGGCGCAGGGTGCCGCACGGGAAGCGGCGGGATTGGCGTGCTTATTTTTTCAATGGATTTACAAGCCTTTTGACCTTGTGGTATACTAAGGAATAACTTTATCCGATTCAATAAGGATTTTCTCGTATTTCACACCGTGAACCAACGCGCCAGACCGGCCTTATCCGCATAACTCGCGAAATTTCAGCTTTATGCGATAGGGGAGGATCACTTTTTTTACCAAGGCCGGTATACATGTATACAATACCGTGGCGGTATTGCTAT
Organism: Christensenella sp. UBA5394; assembly: GCA_002409725.1. Lineage (GTDB taxonomy): Bacteria > Bacillota > Clostridia > Christensenellales > CAG-138 > Pelethousia. The sequence goes on along the minus strand of DHOI01000035.1, from coordinate 4,489 downwards.
AAAAAATGCAACTGCAAATAGGAGGGTCACATGGCAAAGAAAATATTGGTTATGGCCTTGGCAGCGATGCTGCTGCTCGCCGCCTTTAGCGGCTGTTCGGGCGGTTCGGCTTCCAGCGGCCCCATCAAGATCGGCTGGATCGGCTCCCTCACCGGCGACAGCGCCGTTTGGGGCACCAATGAGAGCAACATGCTCAAGATGCTGGTGGAGGAGACCAACGCAAACGGCGGTATCCTAGGCCGCCAGGTGGAATTGATCTGCTACGATACCAAGGGCGACGCCAACGAGGCCGTCAACGTTACCCGCAGGCTGGCCGCACAGGATAAGGTTTGCGCCATCATCGGCCCCAACGCATCGGCCCACTGCATTGCCATCCAGGGCGTGCTCAAAGAGCTCAAGGTACCGGATATTTCGACCGTTGCCACCAACCCCAAGGTCACGGTGGATGAGGCCACGGGTGCTGTGCAGCCCTATAACTTCCGCGTCTGCTTTACCGATCCTTATCAGGGCGCGATCGCGGGCGGCTATGCGGCGGATGAGCTGGGCTTCACCAAGGCGGCCATCCTCTACGACATTTCCGACGACTATTCCCAGGGCCTGACCCAGTTCTTCGAGGAGACCTTTACGGCTAAGGGCGGCACGATCGTGGCCAAGGAAGCTTTCAAGAAGGACGATGTGGATTTCAAAGCCCAGCTGACCAAAATCAAAGAGACCGGCCCCGAAGTGCTCTTCCTGCCCATTTACTACAAAGAGGTAGCGCTCATTGCCAAGCAGGCGAGGGAATTGGGGATCGACGCCGTGCTGATGGGCGGCGACGGCTGGCCCTCCGATACGCTCTTCGAGATGGCTAAGGAAGAGCTGCAGGGTAGCTATCTAGTGAATCACCTCGATACCAACGACCCGGAGTTCGTGCCCCTCAAAGAAAAATTCGAGGCTAAATACGGTACCTCTTTGGAGATGAACGGCTACATGGCGCACGACGCTTACCTCGTGCTGGTGGCAGCCATTGAGAAGGCCGGTAGCACGGATTCCCAGGCCATTACCGACGCCCTCACAGAGATCACCGTTAAGGGTGTGACCGGCGAAATCAAGCTTTCGCCCGAGAATCACAACCCCGTGGGGAAGGAAGGCTCCATCCAGAAGATCGAGGGCGACACCTACGTCTTCATCCAGAAATACGGCGCAAAGTAAGGCGCTTCCACTTGTAGCGCGGGGGCCGGGGCACCTACCCGGCCCGGCCCCCAGCTCGTTAACCTGATTCCAAGGGGGCCGCACCATGACGGTTTTTTTACAGCAGCTGATCAACGGCCTTTCGCTGGGCAGCGTCTATGCGCTGATGGCGGTAGGCTATTCTCTTGTATACAGCATTATGAACTTTTCCAATTTCGCTCACGGCGGCGTGATTATGGTGGGGGCCTATATCGGCTATTTCGCCATGACGGCGCTGGGCCTGCCCTTTTGGCTGGCCTTTATCGTGTGCGGCCTGGGGGCGGGCCTTTTGGCCATCCTGCTTGAAAGGCTGGTCTATTTCCCGCTGCGCAGCCGCAGCGCACCCTTCCTTTACTACATCATCTCGGCCATGGGCGCTTCCATTTTCCTCGAAAATATCGTGATCGCGACCATTGGCCCCACCTTCCGCACCTATCCGCAGGTGTTCGCCACGGGCCCCATCCAGGTGGGCGGCCTGGCCATTGGCCGTATCGATGTGTTCATGATCATCATAGCCGCAGCGGGTCTGTTGCTCCTCACCCTCATCATCGAAAAAACCAAGGTGGGCCTCGGCATCCGCGCCAGCTCCTACAACATCAAGGCCAGCACCCTGATGGGGGTCAACGTCAATATGGTCATCTTTACCATCTTCCTCTTGGGCGGCGTCCTCGCCGGCTTTGCAGGCATGCTTTTTGGTATGAAATATACCGTTTATCCCCAGATCGGCAACATCACCACCAAATCCTTTATCGCGGCTGTGTTCGGCGGGCTGGGCAGCCTGCCAGGGGCCATCGTGGGCTCGGTGCTGCTGGGCCTGCTGGAAACGCTGACTGCGGCCTATATTTCCAGCAACCTGCGCGATCTAATCGCGTTCGTGGTGCTCATCGGCGTGCTGGTCATCAAGCCCTCGGGCCTGATGGGCAAGCTGGCTGAGGAAAAGGCATAGAGGAGGCGCGGCATTGAGTTGGTATTATATTGAAGGCATTTTGATCAATTGCGGCTATGTGCTGATGGTGGTGCTGGGCCTTTCGCTGCTCACGGGCTTTACGGGGCTGTTCTCCTTTGGCCATGCGGGCTTTATGGCCATCGGCGCTTATGCGGCCGCCCTCTGCACCCTCTACCTGCATATCCCCTATATCCCGGCCCTTATTATCGGCGGTTTAGCGGCCATGTTGGCGGGCCTGTTCCTCGGCAGCTTCACGCTCAAGCTCAAAGGGGATTATTTCTGCATCGCCACCTTGGGCTTTGGCGAGGCCGTGCGGCTGATTTTCGACAACGTGCAGGCCCTGGGCGGTGCTCGCGGCCTGAGCGGCATGGCCATGAAAACCACGCTGCCCGTGGTGCTGACCGTCAGCGCCGTCGCCGTGGCCGCGCTGGTGTGTTTAATCAATTCCCGCCACGGCCGCAACATGGTAGCCATCCGGGAAGATGAATTGGCTGCGCAGGTCTCCGGCATCAACGTATTCCGCTACAAGATGATGGCCCTGGCCATCAGCGCGCTCTACGCGGGCATCGGTGGCGGCCTCTTAGCGCATTATATGGGATATATTCAACCCGCGATGTTTAAAATGGTCAAATCCACCGAATATACCATCATCGTGATTTTCGGGGGCCTGGGCAGCGTTACGGGCAGCGTGGTGGGCACGCTGCTGCTCACCTTTTTGCCGGAGCTGCTGCGCGAGTTTGAGAACTGGCGCTTGGTGATCTACGGCCTGGCCGTGATCATCATCATGATCTCCCGGCCCAGGGGCCTGATGGGCGGCACGGAGCTGCGTATCGCAAGCCTCATCCGCTTCTTCAAAAATCCCTTCGGCTTTTTGCGCAAGCGCGGGGCGGCCGGAGAGGAAGGAGGGCAAGGCCATGTATAAAAGCGATACCGTGGTGCTCTCCCTACAGCATGTGTCCAAGCATTTCGGCGGCCTTATGGCCGTGGACGATGTTTCCTTCAACGTACACGAGGGCGAGATATACGGCTTGATCGGCCCCAACGGCGCGGGCAAGACCACCATCTTCAACCTAGTCACCGGCATCTATGGCCTCACCGGGGGAAGCATATCTTTTTATGGCAGCTCCCTCGCCTCCCTCAAGCCTTACCAGATCGCGGGTGAGGGTATTACTCGCACCTTCCAGAATATCCGCCTCTTCAAAAAGCTCACCTCTTACGAGAACGTGCTCACCGCCTGCCACCGCGACGCGGACTATGGCGTTTTCCAAACCCTGCTGCGCTTGCGCGTACCGGGCAAGCTTGGTAAATTCGCCACGCAGGAGGCGGCCTTGAAAGAAAAGACCGAAGAGCTCCTGCGGCTCATGGGCCTGTGGGAATACCGCGATATGGTGGCCAGCAACCTGCCCTACGGCCTGCAGCGCAAGCTGGAGATTGCCCGGGCCTTAGCCCTCAATCCCAAGCTGCTGCTGCTGGATGAGCC
>DHOI01000035.1:556-697 GCA_002409725.1 Christensenella sp. UBA5394 | reverse complement strand
CAAGCTGCTGCTGCTGGATGAGCCTGCGGCGGGTATGAACCCGGAGGAAACCCAGCAGCTGATGCGCCTAATCTGCGATATACGGGATCGGTTTTCCCTAACCGTGCTGATCATCGAGCACCATATGGATCTGATCATGGG
>DHOI01000035.1:0-339 GCA_002409725.1 Christensenella sp. UBA5394 | reverse complement strand
GACCACGTGTTCGTGCTCAACTTCGGCAAGCCCCTGGCGGAGGGCACACCCGAGCAGGTGCAAAACAACGAGCACGTGATCGAAGCGTACCTCGGAAAGGAGGAAGCCCATGCCCATGCTTAAGATCGACGACCTGAATGTGTATTACGGCGGCATCCACGCCCTCCGGGGCGTATCCATTGCGGTGGAGAAGGGGCAGATCGTCTCCATCATCGGCTCCAATGGCGCGGGTAAATCCTCCCTTATGAACGCCATTTCCGCCACGGTGAGGTATAAGGGAAACATTGAATTTTGCGGCCAGCCGCTTACCACCAAGCCACACAAGGTGGTGCAGGCGGG
>DHOI01000078.1:7737-7878 GCA_002409725.1 Christensenella sp. UBA5394 | reverse complement strand
CAGATCGCCGTCGTTATAGAGATACTGCATCTCCTTGGTTTCGATGTGAGCCTTGGGGTATTTGTCGCTGGGGTTAAACGTGCGCTCCAAAACCGCGCCGGTCATCACGTTTTTGAGCTTGGTGCGCACAAAGGCCGCGCC
>DHOI01000078.1:7303-7523 GCA_002409725.1 Christensenella sp. UBA5394 | reverse complement strand
GGGCTTGACATGCTGGAAATCCACAATGTTCCAGACGCTGCCGTCGATCTCAACGGTCACGCCCTTACGGAAATCGCCTGCCATGATCATAGGGGATACCTCCAAATAGTTTGTTGGATTTTATATCAGCTTCGCACGGACTGCGAGGACACAAATCTACCACTTATTATAATAGCATAGCCACCCCACATAGGACAAGCTATTTTTGTCCCGCCGCCAT
>DHOI01000078.1:6889-7040 GCA_002409725.1 Christensenella sp. UBA5394 | reverse complement strand
GCCAGTTCTTCTGCGAGTGGCTCGAATTCCGGGCCGTATTGGGTATCCGCCAGGGTATGGTGCATTTTTTCGCCCCCTGCGGTGAACTCCATGCGGGAAAAATGGATGTGCATGGTGCGGGCGCGCTCCATACCTATGCCCTCTTCCAGCG
>DHOI01000078.1:0-6695 GCA_002409725.1 Christensenella sp. UBA5394 | reverse complement strand
ATACCTACGCCCTCTTCCAGCACGTCCAGAATATCGACGTAATCCTGCCTGCCCTGGATTGCCCCCAGGCCCCGGCAATGCAGGTGGCCGAAATCCACGGCAGGCCAGATGCGCTTGTCCACCCCGCACAGGGCGACGACCTCCTCCAGGCTGCCCAGCTGGTTCACCTTGCCCATGGTTTCGGCGCAAAGGGTCATGCCCTCCAATAAGCCCTGCCCATCGAGCGCGGCCAGGATATCCGAAAGGAACTCGCAAGCCCGTGTCAGTACGACGGCCCGCTCACCCTTCCCGCTGCCCGGGTGGAAAACGGCCCGCGTGGCCCCCATGGCCCGGCCGGCCGTCAGGCCCTCCACAAAATAGGCGATGTTAGCGGCCCGCTTTTCCTCGCCCTGGGCGGCTAGGTTTACAAAATAGGGGAGGTGGATGCTCATCCGTACGCCCGCTTCCAACGCTGCCAAACGGATGGACTCCGCCGTTTCCGCTCCCATGCGTACGCCATGGCCAAAGGAGTATTCAAAGGCGTCCAGCCCCCGCGCCCGCAGCCAGGCCGGGGCTTCCGCCGTGCGCTTGTAGCCCTCGCTATAGAAGCTGTCGCTGTTGCCCGAGGGGCCGAAGCGGATGTGGTCGTTCATAAAATCTCCTTACCTTAATCTATGATCATAATCATTATACCCAAATGTGCAGGTTGCGCAAGACGATACCGCCAGACCTTTTTTGAACTATAAAAAGGCCTTGCACAGGAGCGTTTTCCCGTGCTATAATGCAACCTGTATGGGCATGCTTAATGGAAGGCGTGCGACTACACACTCCGCCGAGCGCGCGGCTCGTGCCCCCTTGGGGGTTACCGGGCGCAAAGACGCGGGGGAGGATTAAAAACGAGGAGGAACAAACCCTATGTCTGTCATTTCCATGAAACAACTGCTGGAGGCCGGCGTACATTTCGGCCACCAAACCCGTCGCTGGAACCCGAAGATGAAGGAATACATCTTCACCGAGCGTAACGGCATCTACATCATCGACCTGCAAAAGACCGTGAAAAAGGTCGACCAGGCCTATGATTTCGTACGCCAGGTGGCCGAGAACGGCGACCCCATCCTATTTGTAGGCACAAAGAAGCAGGCCCAGGAGAGCATTGAGCAGGAGGCCCGACGCTGCGAAATGTTTTTTGTAAACCAGCGCTGGCTGGGCGGCATGCTCACCAACTTTAAAACCATCCAGACCCGTATTGCACGCCTGCGCAGGATCGACAAGATGGAGCAGGATGGTGATTTCAACCTGCTTCCCAAGAAGGAAGTCATCAAGCTGATGGCAGAGCGGGATAAGCTCGAAAAGAACCTTTCCGGCATCAAAGACATGAAGCGGCTGCCCGGCGCGATGTTTGTCGTCGACCCCCGCAAGGAAAACATCGCCGTGCAGGAAGCCCACGCCCTGGGTATCCCCGTGGTGGCCATCGTAGATACCAACTGCGATCCGGACGAAGTGGATTACGCCATTCCCGGCAATGACGACGCCATCCGCGCTGTGAAGCTGATCGCTTCCAAAATTGCGGACGCCGTGCTGGAAGGCCGCCAGGGCGAGCAGATGACCGACTCCGAGGCGGAAGCGCCTGCGATCGGGGCTGAGGACGAATTCTAATTTCCGGGAGGTAAGGCAGATATGTTTAGCGCGAAAGATGTAATGACCCTGCGCGAAATGAGCGGCGCGGGCATGATGGATTGTAAAAAGGCCCTGACCCAGTGCAACGGCGATATGGAAAAGGCCATGGACTACCTGCGGGAAAAGAGCCTGGCGGCTTCCGCCAAAAAGGCTTCCCGCATCGCCGCCGAGGGCATTGTCGGCGGCTACGTGAGCGAAGATGGCAAAACCGGCGTCATCGTCGAGGTCAATTGCGAAACCGACTTCGTGGCCAAAACCGACGATTTCAAGGCCCTGGTCGATAGCATTGCCAAGCTCGTTGCCGAGAAGAACCCCGCCGATGTGGAGGCCCTGATGGCCCTCGATACCGGCGATGGCACCGTGGCCGAGTTGATTACCCGCGCCGTGGCCAAGATCGGCGAAAAGATCACCATCCGCCGCTTTGCTCGCAGCAGCGTAGAGAACGGCCTGGTGGATACCTATGTGCACCTGGGCGGCAAAATCGGCGTGCTGGTAGAAATGTCCGCTGCGGATGCCGCTGCGGCTAAGCCCGTGGCCCACGATATCGCCATGCATATCGCCGCGGCCAAGCCCACCTGCCTTTCAAAGGCCGATATCAACCAGGACGACGTGGAGCACGAGCGCAAGATCCTGCACGAGCAGGCCATGAACGAGCCCAAGCCCAAGCCCGCCAACATCATCGAGAAGATGGTGGAGGGCCGCATCGAGAAATACTACAAAGAGGTTTGCCTGCTGGAGCAGCCCTTTGTGAAGGATCCCGATATGAGCGTAGGCCAGATGATCGCCAAGGCCGGCGGCGTGGAAGTGAAGAGCTTTTACCGCTTCGAAATGGGCGAGGGCCTGCAAAAGCGTGAGGATAACTTCGCCGAAGAAGTCATGGGCCAAATGCAGAAATAATGCAACCGCAAAGGAACGCCGGCTTCGGCGTTCCTTTTTTCTATCATTACTATTAGGAGGAATTATGCTAAAATATAAGCGTATATCTCTCAAGCTCTCCGGCGAGGCGCTGGGGGGCGGGCATGAAACTGTGGATTTTGCCAAGGTTGAGGCCGTGGCGGCCCAGCTGGCCGCCCTGCACGCTCTGGGCGTGGAGGCCGGCGTTACGCTAGGCGGCGGCAACATCTGGCGCGGCCGCTCGAGCGGAAGCATGGATCGGAACCGGGCGGATCAAATGGGCATGCTGGCCACGGTGATCAACTCCCTCGCCTTGCAGGATTGCCTGCTTAAATTGGGGGTGCCCTGCCGGGTGCTCACCTCGGTGGACATGCCCCGCGTGGCGGATGGCTATAGCTCCCGCGCGGCCCAGGCGGCATTGGCCGCAGGAGAGATGGTGCTCTTCGCCGGTGGCAGCGGCCTGCCCTTCTTTTCCACGGATACGGCGGCTGCCCTCAAGGCGGCGGAGATCGGCGCGGATGCGATGCTGCTTGCCAAGAATGTGGACGCCGTCTACAGCGCGGATCCCCACCTCGACCCAAACGCCATCCGCTATACCCACCTCAGCTACGACGAGGTCATTTCCAAGGGCCTGCGGGCCACGGATCTTACGGCAATCACCCTGTGCAAGGAGCAGGGTATCCCCATTTTGGCCTTTGCCATGGCGCAGGAAGATAACATCCTCAAGGCCGTGCGGGGCGAGGCCGTGGGCACGCTGATCGACGGCACAGGACAAGTATAGGCTTGCACACGGCGGCGCTTTCCATTAAAATAGAAGGGCAAGCGAAATACAAGGCAAGGCGCATACCGCGAATAACCTTACGATATAATAGGAGGCACGAACATGGACGCTGTGGAACTGGCAAAAGAAAAGATGGGCAAAACGATTTCCGTGCTCAAAAACGAGCTGAGCAGCCTTCGGGCCGGGCGGGCCAACGCCCAGGTGCTGGATCGGATCATGGTGGATTATTATGGTACGCCGACCCCCATCAACCAGATGGGCAACATCGCAGCCCCCGAACCGAGGCTTCTGGTGATCACGCCCTACGACCCGAGCGCCCTTAAGGAGATCGAGAAGGCCCTGCTAAAGAGCGATCTGGGTATCAACCCCGGCAATGACGGCAAGCTGATCCGCCTGATCTTCCCGGAGCTGACCGAGGAGCGTCGCAAGGAGCTGGTCAAGGTGGTGCGCAAAAAGGGCGAGGAGGCCAAGGTGGCCATCCGCTCTATCCGGCGGGACGCCAACGAAACCATCAAGAAAAGCAAAAAGGATGGCGAGATCACCGAGGACGACCAGAAAAAGATGGAGGAGGATGCCCAGAAGGCCACCGATTCCTATGTCAAGGATATCGACAAGATCATCGCCGATAAGGAAAAGGAGATCATGGAGGTTTGAGAGAGCTGCTTGGGCTCCCCTTAGCCGAGGCCGAGGCCGCCCTCGTGGCGGCGGGCTACCGGGTTACATCCGTGGAAACGAAAAGCCGCAAGGGCCAGCCGGGGAATGAAAAGCGGGTTCTTCGCGTTCGCAAAACCGCGGAAAGTGAGATGGAGCTGATTTACGCCCTGTTCAAAACCGATCTTTTTTGGATGCCCGAATAAATAAAATGGGGGATTGGGCCTGGCCCATATCCCCCTTTCACGCGGCTGGGGGGAGCCTGCAAGGAGGACGAATGATAAAGACCCTGCCCGAGGAATTCGGGCTTTCGCCGCAACTGCCCAGGCACGTAGGGATTATCATGGATGGCAACGGCCGCTGGGCCCAGAAGCGCGGCTTGCCCCGCCCCATGGGGCACCGGGCTGCCATGGAGCGCCTCAGGGGCGTGATCCGCCTCTCGAGCGATTTAGGCATCGAGGCCCTTTCCCTCTATGCCTTTTCTACGGAAAACTGGAAGCGGCCCCAAAGCGAGATTGAGGCGCTGCTGGGTCTCTTTATGGAGTACTTTTTGCGAGAGCTGGAAGCGCTGCATGCTAACGGTGTTTGCATCCGCATTTTGGGCGAAAAGAGCGCCTTCCCGCCCCGCATCAATGAGGCCATGGCCACAGCAGAGGGGCGAACCGCCGACAACGCCGGGCTCAAGCTCAACATCGCCCTCAACTACGGTAGCCGGGCGGAGGTTGTGCGGGCTGTCAACCTGCTGGTGGAAAAGGGACGGCCCGTAGACGAAGCCGACCTGATGGCCGCGCTCTATACCGGCGGCTTGCCGGATCTCGATTTGGTGATCCGCACCGGGGGCGAGCAGCGGCTATCCAATTTCCTTTTGCTCCAGGCCGCCTATGCGGAACTGGTGTTCGCGGCGGATTTCTTTCCGGATTTTACCGAGGCACGCTATGCGGACTGCCTGCGGGAGTATCAGCGCCGCAGCCGCCGCTTTGGGGATGTGCGCTGACGTGGGCAATAACGGGGGTAGCATATGAAGATGAGGGTATTGGTAGGCGCGGGGCTGATCCTGCTCTTTGCCGCCATTTTGGTGATCGGCGGCTGGTTCCAGGTGCTGGCCTTTACGGTTGCGGCTGTGATCAGCATATATGAGATGGGGCGGGCCTGCCGCGCCAAGGGCCTCCATCCCTGCCTTTGGCCGCTATATGCCTTCGCTGCCCTCTATTACGCCGCCTATGCGCTGCTGGCCCCGGCCTGGCTGGGTGTGCTGGCCCTCTGCTGCTTGCTGGCCCTTTGCACAGAGCGCATCTTCAACCCGGCGCGTACCACGGAGGACGCAATTTGTTCGTTGTTTGTTTTCATGTATCCGGCGGCCCTATATGTTACACTGGGCATGGTAGCCAGCCTATCGAAGAGCCTGCTGCTGCTGTGCTTCGCCGCCCCCCTGATGGGGGATACGGCGGCCTATTTCATCGGTTCCGCCTTTGGCAGGCATAAGCTCTGCCCGCATATCAGCCCCAAAAAAACCGTGGAGGGCAGCGTGGGCGGCTTCGTCGGCGGCGCGCTGGGGGGCATGCTCACCTATGCGCTGCAAGGCATACCGGCTTTGCATAGCGCCATCACGCCAACGCTCTGGCAGCTGGCCCTGGCGGGCCTGCTTTGCGGGGGCGTGGGGCAGATCGGCGATCTGTTCGCCTCCACGGTGAAGCGCTGGGCGGATATCAAGGACTATGGGAATATCTTCCCCGGCCATGGCGGCGTGATGGACCGGCTGGATAGCGTGCTAATGTGCGCGCCGCTGGTCTACGTATGCATGCTGCTGATGTGGCTGCTATAAACTAATAAGGAACGCATGAGAAGAAAGATCGTAGTGCTAGGCAGCACGGGCTCCATCGGCAGGCAAACGCTTGAGGTGGCCCGCGCCCTGCCGGATGAATTGGAAATACTGGCCCTTAGCGCGGATGAAAACGCCGCCGCCCTTTTGGAGCAGGCCCGGGAATTCCGGCCCGCCTACCTGGGCATACGGGATACGGCCAAGGCTGCCCTGCTGGAGACGGCGGGAGCCGAGGTGGTTACCGGCGAAGACGCCGCCGCGGTATTGGCCGCGCTGCCCGAAGCGGATATCGTGGTCAACGGGGTGAGCGGCTTTGCGGGGCTCACGCCCCTGCTATCCGCCCTGGAGGCAAAAAAAACCGTGGCCCTGGCCAATAAGGAAAGCATCGTTTGCGCGCACGAGCTGGTGGAGGCGGCGCTCTTAAAGGGCGGCCGCATCATCCCGGTGGATAGCGAGCAATCCGCCCTTTACCAATGCCTGCAATGCGGGGAGAGCCGGGAGGTTTCCCGCTTGCTGCTCACGGCCTCGGGCGGGCCTTTCCGCACTTATACAAAAGAGCAGCTCGCACGGGTCACAGCTGCGGATGCCCTACACCACCCCACCTGGCAAATGGGCAAAAAAGTCACCATCGACAGCGCCAGCCTTTTCAACAAGGGGCTGGAGGTAATGGAGGCGGCCTATCTTTTTCACCTGCCCGGCGAAAAGATCGAGGTGCTGATCCACCCCGAATCCGTCGTGCATTCGCTGGTGGAATTCGCGGATGGCTCCACCATCGCCCAATTGAGCGCGCCGGATATGCGCCTGCCCATCCAGTATGCCCTTATGCTTACAGAGCGCCGCGCGGCCGGCTTCGGCCGGCTGGATCTCGCCAAAGCCGGGGCCCTGCGCTTTGAA
>DHOI01000050.1:12557-12745 GCA_002409725.1 Christensenella sp. UBA5394 | reverse complement strand
TCGATGCTGGTAGCCAGGGCCATCATCAGCATGGGCTTCCAGCCGAAGCCGTCGTCTCCATTCCCGCTCTCGCAATCCTCGCCCGGCCTAAAAGCTTCACGGATCATGTTTGCGCCGATCAGGGTGAGCAGGGCGAAGACCACCCAATGATCCACGGCAATGATATAGCGCTCAAAGGTCGTGCCCAT
>DHOI01000050.1:12112-12340 GCA_002409725.1 Christensenella sp. UBA5394 | reverse complement strand
AGATAGCCCAAGAGGGGCATCAGCGCCTGGAAGCCGCCAAACCACAGCCCGGTGGAAAGCATATGCCTAAGGCGCATCCGCTTCACGCTCAGCCCCTTGCAGACCGATACGGCAAAGGCGTCCATCGATAGGCCCATTGCCAGCAGCAGCAACTCCGCAAATCCCATGATCTTCTAAATTCCCTTCCGCTTTTGTATCGTTATGACTGCATATAAAACAAAAGACCCC
>DHOI01000050.1:11667-11932 GCA_002409725.1 Christensenella sp. UBA5394 | reverse complement strand
CCTGCGGCTTGCGGAAGTTCTATACATGAGTCTCGTCCTATTAAGATATGCCAGGCGGTTAAGCCAGTATGTTGACATATCACGCCCGCGCGCGAACTACTCCCTCACGGTATTCGGTTCCATGCATTATATGCTTGTTCATCATATCATCTTTTGCCCGCAACCGCAACTTGAAAAGAAACGCGAAGCGATCGGCTGCGCCTGTGGCGGCTGCAAATATCCTATTTTGTCTTTATTTACATCATTCGTAAAAATTTGCGGCTGC
>DHOI01000050.1:3366-11482 GCA_002409725.1 Christensenella sp. UBA5394 | reverse complement strand
GCTAGCCTCTGGCCGGCGTACATGTTATAATTAAAAAAACGGGGAGCAGTTCCCCTCTTCTACTCTTCCTGCCCTTTCCCAGGAGAAAAACCGACATGAGCATCCCTACAACCGATCACTGTACAGTGGCGGATCTACAAAAGGATCCGCTGCCAAGCAGCCTCCCCGTCGCCATCATCGAAGCCACTTTTGCCGAGGGAAAGCTTTGCTTTAAGGTTCTCTGCCCGGGCCCCCTGGCCCCCTTTGCCGGCAGTGCCGAGGGCCTGCAAACGGGCCTGAACGCGGACGATCCCCGCGGCGGGCCGTTGGCCGTTTGCAGGGAGCAGCTATGTGCGGCTTATAGAGCCAAGGTGGCTGTGGATACGGATTTTTGCCTCGTGCCCGCGCAGGGCTGCGCCTGCTGGCTTAGCCTTAAAAGCAGCCGCCGGCGGGATGGCGGCCTTTTGTGCGTTTTAGCGGATATCACCCGGCTCAAAACGGCCGAGCAGCCGCCCTGGTTGATGAGCAGGCAGTTCCGCGGCGTGATGCGCCAGGCGGGGCTAAATATATGGGAGTACGACCATACGAGCCACAGGCTGAGCCTTATGTGCGTGGAGGATCCTACTTCCCCCAGTCCCGGGTATTTTCTCCATCCCCGCCAGGGCGGCGGCGACCTGATCATCGAGGATTTCCCCGCCAAGGTCGGCCTGGCGTTCGCGGGCATGGCGGAAAACGAAGAGCGTCTCCGCCTGGCTTGGCTAGAACTGCATAGCAGACTGCCCATGCGGCCGATCCATTTCCGCTTCGAGCATAGGGACAGGCGTCCGCTCTGGGTGGAGATCGGCGGTGAAACCATCTGCGATGAAGCTGGACAACCCCTGCGGGATATGGGCTATTTCCGGGATATCACCCTCGAAAAAGAGCGGGAGCAGGAGGAGAGGGTCAGCAAACTCCGCCTGCAAAGGCTGGAGGAAAGCGCCCTCTACAACCTGCGTATTAACCTCACCAACGACAGCCTCGCCCTCAATTCAGCCGGCATCCAATGGCTGGAGGACACCGGCAACAAAGCGGGCCGCAGCGTTTCTCAATGCCTGGAGAATGTCTGTGATACCCTGATCTTGCCCGCATTCCAGCAGCAATTGCGCCGCTTTTTGCACCCTGGACGGCTGTTGGAAACCTTCGAGATGGGCGAGACCAGCGGCCACATGGAATACCAGCGGATCTGCGCGGGCGTCATGCGGTGGTGCCGGCTGGAATACCACCTGGCCCGCCGGGAGGATACCGGGGATATCTGCTGCTATCTTTCCATTATAGATATTGAGGCGCGCAAGCAGCGGGAGCAGCTGCTGCGCCAGCGGGCCGAGATCGACGAACAGAGCGGCGTATTTAACCGCCAGACAGGCTTGGAGCGCATCCGGGCGGCCCTTGCCAAAACCCTGCGTGAGGGCGGCAGCGGTGGCTTTATCATGTGCGACCTCGATAACTTCAAGCGCATCAACGATACCTGGGGCCATGCAATGGGCGATGTCGTGATCACGGAGACGGGCCGCCTGCTGCTAAGCGTCTTTGGCGATCTGGCCATCGTTTGCCGCATGGGCGGGGATGAATTTGTGGCCTATTGCCCGGGCCTTTCCCGGCAGGAGATGGAGGATAAGGCCCAAAGCCTGCTTGTGTGCGCACGGGAGATCTGCATTGGATGCGACGCCCGTCTTTCCCTCTCCGCCGGGGTGGCGATGGTGCCCGAGCAGGGCACGGATTTCGATACCCTCTACCCCCGGGTGGACGCCATGCTCTACCTGGTCAAGGAGCGGGGGAAGGACGGCTATTGCTTTGCGGAGGGTTGAAGGCTTGGCCTTGCGGCTGTATGATAGGGGCATGGATAAACATGCTCCTTTTCAATTGCCCGCCTTTTCCGGCCTGGGTCAGCTGCCCGTGGCGCTTTTACCCTGGTATGCCGACAATTCCCGCGCCCTCCCCTGGCGGGCGGATAGGCAGCCTTACCGCATATGGCTCAGTGAGGTCATGCTGCAGCAGACCCGTGCCGAGGCCGTGCGCGGCTATTACCTGCGCTTTCTCGAGGCCCTTCCCACCATCGCCGCCCTGGCCGAAGCGGAAGAGGGCCGCCTTTTCAAGCTGTGGGAAGGCCTGGGCTACTATAGCCGGGTCCGTAATCTGCAAAAAGCTGCCCGCATCATCATGGCCGAACACGGGGGCCTATTTCCCCGGCAATATGAACGCGTGCGCGCCCTGCCCGGCATTGGCGATTATACCGCCGGCGCGATCTGTTCCATCTGCTTCGAGCTGCCCACGGCAGCCGTGGACGGCAACGTGCTGCGCTGCGTCGCCCGCCTGGAGGATATCGGCCAGGCCATGGATGCGCCCCAAATGAAGCGGGCCGTGGCCACGGCCTTAAGCGCGGTATACCCCCCGGGCCATTGCGGGGATTTCACCCAAAGCCTGATGGAGCTGGGGGCCACCGTTTGCCTGCCCGGCCCCAAGCCCCGCTGTGCGGATTGCCCGGCCCAAGGCTTCTGTAAGGCCCGCGCTGCCGGCCGGGCGGGCGAACTGCCCCTTCTTACCCCAAAGCGGCCCCGCAAAGCGGAGGAACGCACGGTATTTCTGCTGGCGCACGAGGGCAGGCTGGCCCTTTGCCAAAGGCCGGATAAGGGGTTGCTGGCGGGGCTATGGCAATTCCCCAATGTAAGCGGCGCGCTGGGCCCGCAGGAGGCCCTGGCCCAGGCCGCGTCCTGGGGCACAGAGCCCATCGCTCCGGAGCAAGCCGTATACCGCACGCATGTATTCACCCACCTCGAGTGGCAGATGACCGCCTACCGTATCCGCTGCGGCCTGGCCGCCCCCGCCTTCGTTTGGGCCGACCCGGCGGAACTATCCGAAATATACGCCCTGCCTACGGCCTTCCGGCAATTCCTATAAAAAACGACCGCGCTGCGTTTCGGCAAAATTCCGCAGAAATTGTTAAAATTTATGGTATGCCTGTTCGGGAGCCCCTAAATGCAGTATAATGTGGCTAGTCTTTTGGCTAGACTTCGATTTGCGAGGTTTTTTCGTTATGGAACAGGATATGCGCGAACTGCAGGGGCAGCCCCGACCTGGAGAGGCCCGGCCTGGAGAGGCCCGACCCAATAGGGGCCAACCCGGCGGCCAGCATAAAAAGCACAAGAAGAAAAAGAAGATGGGTGCTGCCGCCAAGATCGTCCTCGCGGCCGTTTTGGCGTTGGTTGTATGCGCCGTGATCTGGGGTGTTAAGTTCTATCAGGATATCACCGCGCCCAGCAACCTCTTTGAGGTCATCTCCACGCCCACGGCAACGCCCATGCCCGCGGCCGATAACGGCCCCACGCCGGAGCCTACCCCCTCCCCCATGCCGGATCCGGAGGCCGTTTTGAGCAGTGAGGCCGATCTCGAATTCATGCAGAACAGGGCCAACATTTTGGTACTGGGCATAGATGAGAGCACGGAGCGGGAGAACTGGGGTTCCTTCCGCACGGATACCATTATGCTGGTGACCATCGATTTTGCCACCAACGATGTGGATATCATCTCCGTACCGCGCGATAGCTACGTCAAACTTTATACCGCCAAAGGTAACCTGGCCAATGAAGCTACGCCCTTTGCCAAAATCAACTCCGCCTTCTCCGCAGGCGGCGGCGCGCAGAAAGACGGCTTTGCCTACACGGCCAATACCGTGTCCAAGCTATTGGGCGTGCCCATCGATTACTACGTGGGCTTCAACATGAACGTGGTCAAAGAGGTGGTCAACGCCATGGGCGGCGTAGATTACGACGTGGATGTGGAAGTCACCATGAACGGCCGTAAGCTCTACCCCGGCCTCCAGCATTTGGATGGCCAGGGCGTGCTGGATTATTGCCGCCAGCGCAAGGGCTCGAGCGACATCGCGCGGGTAGGCCGCCAGCAAAAGATGGTGGCCGCCATCGTGCAGCAGCTCAAATCCACGGAGCAGATCGTCAACATCCCCAATATCTACAAGGCCGTAGAGCAGAATATCATGACGAACCTGAGCTTCAAGCAGATATCCTCTCTCTCATTGGTTGCCCTGCGCATGGATATGGCCCAGCTCGCCACCCACACGCTGGAGGGCAAGGCCTTCGACTACAGCGGCCGGGATTACTGGGGCCTCTATGCTTCCCGCGCGGAAACGCTGATGAGCGAGATCTTCGGCACCAAGATCTCCGTGGATGCGGATGCGGACGTGACGAATATCACCGCCCAGATCGAGCTCAACCGCCAGCTGATCGCAGCCGAGCTCAGCGCCGCAAACAGCGCCTATTATCAGGGCCAGAGCCTGCTCAGCAGCTACGGCGCTTATCTCGACCAGAATACCAAGGATCTCCTCCAGACCTATCTCGGCCTCTTGGAGGATGCCATCGACGCCGAGGATAAGGCCCTGCTGGATACCTACACGCCGCCTGTGCAGCAGCTCAACGCACAGATCGCTTCCACGCTCGGCGGCATGAGTTACGGCACGGACGGCATGGTCATACAGTAACAGGAGGATTTTCATGTCCGTACAAATCGTTCGCGAATACCTTTCCGCCTTTGGTAAAGGCGATTCCATTCTGGAGTTCGATATGTCCAGCGCCACGGTGGAACTGGCCGCAGAGGCCGTAGGCACGGAGCCGGCCCGCATTGCCAAGACCCTCTCCTTCCAGAACCGCGACGGGGATGGCTGTATGCTGGTGGTCATGGCCGGAGATGCCAGGGCCGATAACCGCAAATTCAAGGATCAATTCGGCTTCAAGGCCCGCATGCTCGCCCATGAGGACGCCCTCGCCTTTACGGGGCACGCCGTGGGCGGCGTATGCCCCTTCGCCCTGCCGGAGGGCGTGCCGGTTTACCTCGATGTTTCCATGCGCCGCTTCGATATTATCTACCCCGCTGCGGGCAGCGCCAACAGCGCCGTACCCATGAGCTGCGAGGAATTGGAGCGCTGCTCCCGGGCGGCCGCCTGGGTGGACGTATGCAAGGGCTGGTACGAAGAAGAATAAGCAGCGCCGCTTTCTCATCATACTAACGGAGGTTTTGCATGTTTTTTGCTTTGAGTGATCCGGTAAAGCTGACCTTGGGAGTCTGCGTGGCGGCCATCTTGATAGCCTTGGTGCTATACGGAGTCCACAAGCACAAGATTTGATTCGCAGCATCTATAAATCGAGCCGTTAGGAAGCGGCTCCCCTTCTCTTATGAAAGCGCAGGCGCGCCGGAAACCTCCGGCGCGCTTTTTATATATGTATGGCCTGATACGGTTTGCACGGCGGTGGAGGCTGTCGTGCCGCCGACTAACACGGCCGCAATAACCAGCACGAACAGCGCCGCCAGCAGCCAGCTTTTGCTGCTTTTGCAGGGCGCAAAGCAATGCCTCCTGATAGAGACTCGGCATCGGCCCGGCCGGTGCAAAGCTTGCGGCAAAGGCCGAAAAGCCTTGGCCCCTGGCTTTCGATGAGCGTGTCCAGCATTCTGCCCTTCGCTTATTATAACGCATGGGGCCACTAAACGTTTCCCATAAGCACGCCACAAAACAATCCCCTTTTCGCGGAATCAGCAACAGCCCTTTCGGCAATGCTAAGAGGGTAATGATCACTTCGATGGGGGATGGATGCAATGGCGCTCAACAAGGTAGAGATCTGCGGGCTGGATACAGCGAAGCTGCCCATGATGACGCAAAAGCGGAGCCGTGAGCTTCTGCTAAAAATACAGGGGGGCGATATGGAAGCCCGCCAAACCTTTATCCAGGAAAACCTACGGCTGGTGCTGAGCGTGATTCAGCGCTTCAGCGGCAGGGGCGAGCAGATGGACGACCTTTTTCAGGTGGGCTGCATCGGCCTTATCAAAGCCATCGATAATTTCGACCTCAAGCACGAGGTGCGTTTTTCCACCTATGCCGTGCCGATGATCATCGGCGAGGTGCGGCGGCACCTGCGGGACAACAATGCCCTCAGAGTATCCCGTTCCATCCGGGATACGGCCTACCGCGCCCTGCAAACGCGCACCCGCCTGATGGATGAGATGGGCCGCGAGCCACACCTAAGCGATGTGGCTAAGGCCATGGAACTGACGGAAGAAGAGGTGGCCTTTGCGCTGGACGCGATCCAGGATCCGGTCTCCCTTTTCGAGCCCATCTATCACGATGACGGGGATGCCATCTACGTGATGGATCAGGTGAAGGACGATAGCGAGAGCGACGAGGATTGGCTTACCCATGTGGCCTTGGAGAACGGTATGGAAAAGCTAACCGAGCGGGAGCGGAGCATCCTCAGGCTGCGCTTCTTCCAGGGCCGCACGCAGATGGAGGTGGCCGAGGAGATCGGCATCAGCCAGGCTCAGGTATCCCGCCTGGAAAAAAGCGCGCTCAAACACATGCGCAAATATGTTTAATTTTAGAAGCAGCTAAATAATGAGGGAATGCATCCCTCTTTTATCACGCATGTCGCGCAGGATCACGGCTTCTCGCTCACGCGGCGGTAGATCAGATAGCCGCATAGGCTAATGGCCAGCGTAACCCCGAATACCAATATTGCAAACCAATATTCCTGAATGCCCAGGGCATTGCCGCCCACGGTGGAGGTAACGATAGAGGGGATACGGGCCACGGTGCTGATGAACAGCCAGGTGGAGAGGGGCATGTCCGTAAGGCCCACGCAATAGGTGAGCACGTCCTTGGGCGTGCCCGGGATGAAGAAGAGCAGGAAGGCGAGGATATCTCGCTTTTTCGAATCCCGCAGGAACCGCAGGGAAAGGATACGCTCCCGAGGGAAAAAGACCTCCACAGCCCGGATGCCCCAATTGTGCACAAAAAGGAACACGACCAGGCTGCCTAAAAAGGCCCCTGCCATGCACAGGAAGGTACCCTCCCAAAAGCCGAAGGCATAGCCTGCGGCGATCTCGAGCGGCTCCCCTGGGATGAAGGCGATCACGACTTGGGCAAACATCATCCCCACAAAGGCTATGCGGCCCCAAAGGCCCTGGTCATCCACCCATCGGCGGAAAGCCTCCGGGCTTTGCAAAAAGCGCAGCATGGGCATGCCCACAGCTACGAACAAGAAGGCCAGTAGTACCAAAAACGCGGCGATGGCCAAGCCGCTCCAAAGCCGCTTTTGTTTTTGTGTCAATCTTCCTTCCAGCCGTTTTTCTTTCTTCATACCCATAGCTATAGGATACCCGAAAGTAGAGGCAAGGTCATTATAAGCCGGTTCATTTTTCTTTATTTTTTTGCTTCTTTCACTTTAATTTTTATTTAAGCCCGCAATATGCATGATGGCCTCACCGGCGCAGATGAGGCCTGCCGTGCCCGGTACGAAGCTGATGCTGGCCGGGATGGCCCGGCGGCCTGGGGGCGCTGATTCGGCGCTAAGCTGCGGCGCGCGTGGCTCCTCTGGGGACCAGACCACCCGCACGCCCCGGATGCCCCGGCGCTTCAGCTCTCGTCGCATCACCCGGGCCAGCGGGCAGACCTCGGTTTGCTCGATATCGCTCACGCGAAAGGCCGTTGGGTCGAGCTTGTTGCCCGTGCCCATGCTGCTGATGATGGCCGTGCCTGCCGCTTTAGCTCGCTCGATGAGCAGGAGCTTGGAAGTGACGGAATCGATAGCGTCGATGATGTAATCATAGGCCGCAAGGTCGAAATCATCCGCCGTGGCGGCCTCATAGCGGGATATTCGGGCTTCGACCACGGTATCCGAGTCGATATCGGCAATGCGGGCCTTAGCGGCAAGGGCCTTGGGCCGGCCGATGGTGGAGCGCAGGGCGATGAGCTGCCTATTCAAATTGGATGGGGCGACTACATCGTCATCCACCAGCAGCAGGCGGCCCACGCTGGCGCGGGCCAAGGCCTCCGCCGCGAAGGAGCCCACGCCC
Source organism: Christensenella sp. UBA5394 (assembly GCA_002409725.1). GTDB lineage: Bacteria > Bacillota > Clostridia > Christensenellales > CAG-138 > Pelethousia. The sequence continues at coordinate 3,613 of DHOI01000050.1, read as the reverse complement.
CCCAAACCGAATACAGCCACGGCTGCTGCGCGCAGCCGCGCTACGCCTTCCTCGCCCAAAAGCATGGCCGTGCGGACATACTGCTCCTGCATAAAGTCCCCTATCCTCTCTATATGGTTTCGGATACAACAAAGGGCGGGAATTTCTCCCGCCCCAAGTATACCATATTGCACGAAAGGCTACAAACGGCCTGTAAACCTAGGGGAACCAGAACCGCTGTGCCCCGGGCACGCCGTCCGCGCAGGAC